>DASXTH010000253.1:0-19330 GCA_036505555.1 Candidatus Limnocylindrales bacterium
GATCGTTAGTCACTGGCGGCCCTCATCCGCGATCCCACGTTCATGGCACTCTCGTGGGCCGCCAGCGCCGCATCGCGGCGCGGCGCCCCGGCCGGCGTGTGGAGATGACAGCGTGCCAACTGGCCAGTCGTGCCGGCGGCGATAAGCGCCGGGGCCTCCTTGCGGCAGAGGTCCCAGGCGTAGGGACAGCGCGGCTGGAAGCGACATGCCGGCGGGAGGTTGAACGGCGAGGGCACCACGCCGCTGATCACCGACAAGCGGCCGCCGCGCTTCTCCACGGTCGGGATCGACTCGAGCAGCCCCATCGTGTACGGCGCCTTCGGGGCGAGCAGGACGTCGTCGACCGTGCCCGACTCCACGATCTGGCCGGAGTACATGACGATCACGTTGTTGACCATCTCCGCGACGACGCCGAGATCGTGGGTGATGAGCATCATCGCCGCGCCCGTTCGCTCCTGGATCGACTTCAGGAGCTCCAGGATCTGGGCCTGGATCGTCACGTCGAGGGCCGTCGTCGGCTCGTCGGCGATGATGAGCTTCGGCTCACAGGACAGTGCCATCGCGATCATCACGCGCTGGCGCATGCCACCGGACATCTCGTGGGGATACTGCTTGGCGCGCCGTTCGGGGGCGGGGATGCCCACCGCCTGCAACGACTCGACCGCCCGATCCCAGGCAGCCTTCTTGCTGACCTTCTTGTGGACCGCGACCTGTTCGGAGATCTGATCGCCCACGGTGAAGACCGGGTTCAGACTCGTCAGCGGCTCCTGGAAGATCATCGCCATCTCGTTGCCGCGGTACTTGCGCATCTTGTCGATGGGCAGCGACAGGATCTCGTGGCCGTCGAACCAGACCTCGCCTTCCACGATCTTCGCCGGTGGGATGTCGAGGAGGCGCATGATCGTGAGCGCCGTGACGCTCTTCCCGGAGCCGGATTCGCCGACGATCCCGAGGGTCTCGCCGCGCTTCAGGCTGAAGGACACACCGTCGACCGCGGGGACGATGCCGTCGAGCACGTGGAACTGCGTCCGGAGATTGCGGACGTCCAGGAGGACGTCGCTGGGCGGCGGCTCTGCCGGGATGGTCTTTGTTTCGATGACCTCGGTCATGTTTGCGATCGCGGGTCGAACGCGTCGCGCAGGCCGTCACCGACGAAGCTCACGGCGAGAACCGTGACGATGATCGCACCGCCAGAGAAGGCGGGCCACCACCAGTTGCCCTGGAGCAGCGCGGTCCGGGCATTCGCGAGGATATTGCCCCAGGTCGGCGTCGTAGGGTTCACCCCGACGCCGAGGAAGCTCACGAACGCCTCCGTGATGATGTTGCCGGCGACGATCAACGACGCGGCGACCACGATCGGGCTGAACGCGTTCGGCAGGATGTGGCGGAAGATGATCCGCCGATCCCGCACCCCGACGGCTTTTGCCGCTTCCACGAACTCTCGTTCGCGGATGGACAGGAAGAGGCTGCGGACCAGCCGACTCACCCCCATCCAGCTGAAGACCCCGAAGATCACGACCACGAGCAGGACACTGCCCTGGCCGAGGAACTTGGCCGCGACGACGATCACGAAGAGGATCGGCAGGCTGAGCATCACGTCGACAATCCGCATGAGGAAGTTGTCGACGAACCCGCCGAGGTAGCCCGCGACCGACCCGACGATCGTCCCGATCAGCACGCCGATGAACATGCTGCTGAAGCCGATGAACAGCGAGGTCCGGGCTCCGTTCACGACCAGCTGCAGCACGTCCCGCTGCAGCCCGCCCGTCTCGCCGAACAGGTGGAGCAGCGACGGCGGGCGTCCGGCCGCGACGGGCTTGGCCCCGGGCTCCAGCTTGGGGATCGTGTTGAAGTCGAACGGGGCGAGGATGGGCCCGAAGACCGCGACGAGGAAGAGGAGCCCAAGGATGCCGAGCCCAAGCAGGGCCAGGTGGTGCTTCTTGAACTTCTTCCACGCCAGCTGCCACTGGCTCAGGGACTCGAGGGTGACCTCGTAGTCGCTGCCGGCCTCTTCCTGGCGCCGCTCGACCTCGCTGGCGTCGACCTCCATCTCGATTCGCTGTTCCACGTTCATCGTCGCGGGCTCAGAACTTGATCCGCGGATCGACGAAGGCGTAGGCGATGTCCGCCAGGAGGTTCCCGGCGACCACCACCAGGGCCGAGATCAGGAGGATCCCCATGAGGACCGGATAGTCCGCCTGGGTCGTCGACGTGATGAACAGGAGGCCCATGCCGGGCCACGAGAAGATGGACTCGGTCACGATCGCGCCCGTGAACAGGAACGGGATCTCGAGGCCGATGTTCGTGATGACCGGCAACAGCGCATTCCGCAGCGCATGCTTGAACGTCACCGCGCGGTTCGGCAGGCCCTTGGCCTTCGCCGTGCGGACGTAGTCCTGCCCGAGCGCCTCGAGCATGCTCGCCCGGACGAACCGCGAATCGCCGGCGATGTTCACGACGACGAGGGTGATGACCGGCAGCAGGAGGTGCTTCGCCAGGTCGACGATCGCGGCCAGCGGATGGCCGCCGAAGTAGACCCAGTAGTCGGGGCTCCCGAACGCCGGCGAGGTCCGCGTCTCCGTCATCCCGCCCGCGGGCAGGATGTTCAGGCCGGGACCGCTGAAGAAGAAGATCAGCATCAGCCCCAGCCAGAAGGTGGGCATGGCGAAGCCCACATAGGCGAAGATCGTCGCCGCCTGGTCGAAGATCGAATAGCGCTTGATCGCGGCGAAGACCCCGATGAGGACCGCCAGCGTCAACCAGATGACGAGCGAGACCGAGGCCAGGATGAACGTGGGCAAGGCGGCGGTGGCGATTCGATCCCCGACGCTGTAGCCGCTCGAGATCGAGAAGCCCAGGTCGCCGTGGAGCAGGCCGTTCGTCGAGCCGCTGAGCGCCTCCGGCAGGAAGTTCGGCCAGCCCTTGGGCCCGATGAGCGCAACCGGCGACGGAATCGATCCGGCGATCTTGTCATCGACGGCGGGATTGCACAGTCCCATCCACCGGCAGTACTGCACCGGGATCGGCTGGTCCAGGCCCCAGGACCGCTTGAAGGCGTCTTTCTGGGCCTCGGTCATCCGGGGGTTGTTGGCGAACTTCGCCGTCGGCCCACCCGGGGCCGCAAGGAGGATTCCGTAGACGATGATCGTGATCCCGAACAGGACCGGGATCGACTGGGCGACCCGTCGAATCACGTACTTCGTCATCGCCTCACCTGATCGTTTCCGTCCGTGGTGATGAGGAATTGCTGGATCCGCGGAGCGCCACGCACCGTCATGCTCGGACGGACGGGCCCACCCAGCGGAGGATACGCCACGGGGCCGCCGCTTGCGGCGACCCCGTGGCCCTGGTCGGACTGACCGAAGGTCAGGACGAAACTACTTTGCGAACCAGTCCCAGACGTTCCACGTGGGCCCGAACTGCGTCGGGTTGCCCGTGAAGTTACCGAGCTTGTCGCCCTTGAGGTCGACGTTCTTCCGATAGTAGAGCGGAACCTCGACGGCCTTCTCGACGTACACCTTCTGGAACTGCGCCATGGCGGTCTTGATCACGTTGAAGTCGACGGACTTCACCATCTGATCGAGGGCCGCGTCGATGTCCGGATCGGCGACGCGCGACTGGTTGGCACCCACCGGGTAGAACTGGCTGCTGTGGAAGCCGGTGTAGAACCCGAGCGGATCGAGCGAGGACGAGCTGGCGAACTCGGCCAAGTCGAAGTTGCTTCGGCGGATCGAGCACGGGGTGTCGCGCGTCGCGTCGTTGTAGATCTCGAAGATGTCGGCCGGGCTGACGGGGTTGATCACCGCGTCGATCCCGATCTCCTTGAAGTGCGCCGCGACCAGCGCGAGCGTGTCCTGGCGCGACTGCCGGGACGTGGTGCACAGCTCGATGCGGGCCTTGACGCCGCCCTTCTCGCGGGTCCCGTCCGCGCCCGGCGCCCAGCCGGCCGCGTCGAGGATGCTCTTGGCCTTCTCGATGTCGAAGTTGGTCGGAGTCTGGTCGGCATAGAACCACGCGTCCGGTGAGATCAGCGTGTTCGCGACGACGACCTGGCCGGACAGGATCCGGCTGTTGATCTCGTTCTTGTCGACCGCGTAGGCGATCGCCTGGCGCATGGCCGGGTCGGACATCGGGCAACCGTCGCCGCGATCGAGGACAGCCGCGTTGTGCGTGCAACCGCCGCCCTTGTCGGAGTCATCGGTCTTCGGCGACCAGTTGGCCGTCAGCATCTCGTACGTGAAGGCCGGGATGGCGCTCACGTTGGCGTCGGGGATCCCGACTTCCTTGAGCTTGGGCAGGTCGCTGTCCTGGAGGTCCGTCGCGCCGTCCGCCTCGCCGCCCTTGAAGCCGGCGATCATCGCGTCCGCGTCGGCGTACCACTTGAAGATCAGGGTATCGAGGTGAGCCGGCTTGTCGCGGAACGGGCTCTTGTAGTTGTCGTTCCGGACGAGACGCAACTCGGCCTGCGGGGTCACCGAGTCGATCTTGAAGGCGCCCGAGACCGGGAGCTTCTTGACGTCGGCCGCCTTGAACCCGGCGCCCTTCGTCTGCTGCTCGATCGGGATGTCCTTCAGGTAGTGCCGCGGGAGCGGCGAGGTGTGCTGGGTGATGTAGCCCTCGAAGATCTTCTTGTAGTGAAGAACCATCGTCGACGCATCAGGGCAATCGAAGGCCGTGATGTCCTCGTACCCGATCGTCGTCACGCCGACGTTCTTCGGATCGAGAACCCATTCCCAGGCGTACTTGAAGTCGTCGCAGGTGAGCGGCTGGCCGTCCGACCACTTGAGGTCCGGCTTGAGCGTCCAGGTCACGGTCATGGCGTCGCCGCCGTCGCCCGGAACCTTCACTTCGCCGTTGTCGATGGTCGGGATTTCCTTGGCCAGGTCGGGCGCCCACTTGTAGTCATTGGTCGCGACGACCGTCGAGGCCCAGACCGCGGCGGCGACGTTCGCCTCGCTGACCTGGCCGACGTAGAACGGGTTGTACTGAGTGGCTTCCTGCCAGTCGGCAAAGATGATCTGGCCGCCGTCCGGCCCATCCTCGGGGGCGTACTTCGTCCCGAAGACGTCAACCTTCTCCGCGGGCCCTGAAGCCGCGGGTCCGGACGCAGCAGGCCCTGAAGCCGCGGGTCCGGACGCAACCGGGGTCGAGGGTGATGGCGACGCTGATCCGCCGCATGCCGCGAACGCGATCGCCGAGACGGCGAACAGGCTCACAAGCCCTTTCCGCATGAATGGTCCTCCCACTGAGTGTGTCTCCCCACACTGCGATGCAGGTGTGCCCCGATCGGTGTCCTCCAGTCCCAGCCGCCGAGTCCGCGGCGCACGTGCCTTCGGAAGAGGTCAGCTGGGGACGTGATCGAGCACACGGTGAGCACGTGGCTCCTGCGCTGCGCGTACTATCGCGACGCCACAGCAGCGTGTCAAATAAGCCTTGGCCGGGGACCGGCGAGCTTCACCTCCTTCCGGAAGGCCACGGCTTCGGTGCGAAGCAGCGGCAGCGACCGGCCGGCAACCGGCGAGCCGTCGATCGGCCCGTGAGCGCTGGCCCGGCGGCTGGCGAGATAGATTTCCTCCAGCCGGGAGTCGGCGAGCGCCTCCACGGCGGCGATGGATGCGGACGGCGACAACGACGATCCCGTCGTCAGGCCGCCGGGGATGATCACGACGGCGACCAGGAGCGCGCTGACGACCATGCCGCCGAGGGTGGACCGCCAGCGCCACACATCGGCCGGCTGGGTGATCCGCTGGCGGAGGCCCAGCCAGGCGTCTCCGGGTGCCTCCAGGTTCTCGACCTCGCGGCCCATCCGGCGCAGGACGGTGACGACCTGGGCCACTTCGGCCACCTCGCTGCGACAGCTCGGGCAGCGGTCGAGATGGTCAAGGGCGGCGGCCATCGCGGGATCCCGGCGGGGCCGGTCGACGAAGTCGAGCAGGGTGGCGCGATGGCGCCGGCAAGCGCGCGAGAGGCCGCTGGTCATGCGCTCTCGACCTTGATCTCGTCGGGGACCGGCCGGCCGTACGGCTCGAAGCGGCGATCACGTTCGAGATGCGTGCGCAGGTTGCGCAGGGCGTAGTGGAGTCGCGACTTCACCGTCCCGAGGCGGACGTCCAGGATCGACGCCGTCCGCTCGAGGGACATCCCGTGCAGGTAGTAGAGGACGATGACGCTGCGATGGTGCGGGCTCAGCTCGGCGATCCCCTCCCGGACGATCTGGCGCAGCTCGCGCTGCTCCGCTCGCTCCGCCGGCTCGGAGGAGGTCTCCCGTAGGTTCGCCACGTTGAGCTCGTTGATCGGCTCGGTCTTCAGCCGCCGGCGCGCCAGCTGCGAGTAGCAGAAGTTGAGGGCCACGCGATGCAGCCAGGGCAGGGGCGAGACGTCGGGCCGGAAGGAGGCACGGAATCGATACGCCTGGGCGAACGTGTCCTGGAGGATTTCCTCGGCGACCTGACGCTCGCCGGTGAGGCCGTATGCCGTCCGGAAGATCAGATTCCGATAGCGCTCGAAGAACGCTTCGAACGCCGCCAGGTCATCGGTTCGGATGCGGCGAAGGAGCTCAGCGTCCGAGCAGGCGGCGAAGTCCGCTGTCGAACGCGGCGTGTCTTCAGACGTGATGCGAGGCTCCCGCTGGGTGCGCTCTGGCTCTCTGTCCATGCATTACGCCTCCAGCGTTGCGGAGGTTCATCCCATCCCCCACCGCTCTGGCACGCGCATCCTAAGCCCACCGGGGCAATCAGTCCGGGCAGGGCATCTCCGCGCCGGCCATCGCCCGCCAGCGGAGATTCGGCTGGCGAGCCGCCGTTGCCTCGTCGAGCCGCCCGACCGGCGCATCGTGCGGTGCGCTCGTCACGAGCTCCGGATCGGTCTCGCACTCGCGGGCGATCGCGATCAGCGCGTCGGCGAACGCGTCGAGCGTCTCGACCGATTCGGTCTCCGTCGGCTCGATCAGCATCCCTTCCTCGACCGTCAGCGGGAAGTAGATCGTCGGTGGGTGGTAGCCGTGATCGATCAGGCGCTTCGCGATGTCGAGCGTCCGGACCCCGGTCCGCTTCTTGATCCCCGCGGCCGAGGCAACGAACTCGTGCTTGCAGGCCCGGTCGAACGGGATGTCGTACGCCTCGCCGACGCGCTTGCGCAGGTAGTTCGCCGCGAGGACCGCGTCGTCGCTGACCTGGCTCAGGCCGGTGCCGCCGTGCGCGCGGAGATAGGCGTACGCGCGCACGAGCACGCCGGTGTTGCCGACGAAGCTCCGCAGCCGGCCGATCGACGTGGGGCGCTCCTCCGGCCGCTCCAGGCGGTAGCGGCCCGACCCGCCGCGGAACACGCGTGGCGACGGCAGGAACGGCACCAGCTTCTCGCCGACGCCGACTGGTCCAGCGCCGGGGCCGCCGCCGCCATGCGGTGTCGAGAACGTCTTGTGGACGTTGAAATGCATGACGTCGAACCCGGCTTCGCCCGGCTTGAACCGACCGAGGATCGCGTTGAGGTTCGCGCCGTCCATGTAGGCCAGCGCGCCCGCCGCGTGAACATGCTCGAGGAGATGCCCGATCCGGCGCTCGAAGAGCCCGAGCGTCGAGGGGTTCGTGATCATCACCGCCGCCGTCCGAGGCCCGAGTGCGGCATCGAACGCCTCGACGTCCACGCCACCGTCCGCCGCGGACGGGATCGTGATCGTCTTGAAGCCGGCCATCGACGCCGTCGCCGGATTGGTGCCGTGCGAGCTGTCCGGAACGAGGACCTCGTCGCGCTCGATGTCGCCACGGCTCCGGTGGTAGGCGCGGATCATCAGGATCCCGGTCAGCTCCCCCTGCGCTCCGGCCGCAGGCTGGAGCGTGACGGCGGTCATCCCGCTGATCTCCGCCAGCCACTCCTCGAGCTCGAACAACAGCTGGAGCGTGCCCTGGGCGATCTCGTCCGGGGCGAGCGGGTGGAGGTTCGCGAAGCCCGGCAGCCTGGCGGCCCACTCGTTGATCTTCGGGTTGAACTTCATCGTGCACGACCCGAGCGGGTAGAACCCCGTGTCGATCGCATAGTTCAGCTGGGACAGGTTGACGTAGTGGCGGACGACGTCGGGCTCGTTCATCTCGGGCAGCGCAAGAGCGGTCTGGCGCCGGGCCTCAGCGGGGATCCGGTCCAGGGCGTCCTTGGGGGGATGCGGGATCTTGTCCCCGCCGCGGCCCGCTCGGGAGCGCTCGAAGAGGGTTGGCTGGAGCGGGTCGCCGACGACGCTCATCGGGCCGCCTCCACCGCGAGCGGCGTGGATCCAACCCCGGGGGCCGCGAGCTCCGCCTCGAGGGCCGCCGCGAACGCGTGGATCTCGACGTCGGTCGTGACCTCCGTGGCACACACGAGAAGGCCGTCCTCGAGCTGCGGCTCATCCGGCAGGAAGTCGGCGAGGACGAGCCCGGCCAGGACGCCGCGGTCGATCAGGCGACGATGGACGGCCTTCGCGTCGGGGACGTGGATCGCGAATTCGTTGAGATAGGCGCCGCGGTGGATCCGCGGGGCGCCGACGCCCGCCAACGCCGCCTCCAGCCGTGTCGCCCGCGCCGCGCCCTGAGCAGCGACGTCGCGCAGTCCATGGGGACCGATCGTCGCGAGATAGATCGACGCCGCGAGCGCGAGGAGCGCCTGGTTCGTGCAGATGTTGCTCGCCGCCTTGTCGCGGCGGATGTCCTGCTCGCGCGCGCGCAGCGTCATGACGTACGCGCGCTTGCCGTTGACGTCGGTCGTCATCCCGACGAGCCGGCCCGGGATCTGGCGGACGAGCGCGTCGGTCGACGCCAGGATCCCGAGATAGGGGCCGCCGTACTGCGGCGCGATGCCGAGCGGCTGCCCTTCCCCCGCGGCGATGTCGGCGCCGTACGCCCCGGGCGGAGCCAGCACGGCCAGGGAAACCGGCTCGACGACGCTGACGAACAGGGCGCCGGCGGCATGGGCGAGCCGTCCGATCTCGGCCATCGGCTCCAGCAGGCCGAGAAAGTTCGGCTGGCCGGCGATCACGCCGGCGACCGGCCGATCCGGCTCGGCGAGGAGACGCTCGAGGGCCGCCAGGTCCGTCGTCCCCGCGGCGTCGCCATCGGCCACGAGGGGGATCTCGTCCAGCTCGAGCCCGCCGCCGAAGTACGCGGCGAGCGTCTGGCGGTAGTGCGGGTGAACGGCCTTCGAGACGAGCACCCGCTCGCGACGCGTCGCCCGGCAGGTCATCAGTCCGGCCTCCGCCGTGGCCGTGGCGCCGTCGTAGTGCGAGGCGGACACGACGTCCATGTCCACGAGCTCGGCGAGGAGCGACTCGTACTCGTAGATGCTCTGGAGCGTGCCCTGGCTGATCTCCGGCTGGTACGGGGTGTAGGCCGTGTACCACTCGCCGCGGAGGAGCAGCTGGTCGACGTTCGGCGGTGTCCAGTGGCGGTAGACGCCTCCGCCCAGGAACGACGCGAGGTCCGTCCGGTTCCGGTTGGCCAGGCCCTGGAGGCGGGCGGCCAGCTCGAGCTCCGGCTCGGGGCCCGGTAGGTTCAGGGGGCTCGCCCGGAGCTCTTCGGGGATGTCAGCGAACAGGGCGTCGACAGTGTCGATCCCGAGCGCCGCGAGCATCCGCTCGCGATCGCCCGGCGTGTGCGGTCCGTAGGGCATCGCCGGTCAGCCCGCCGCGATCAGGGCGTCGTAGGCGGCCGCGTCGAGGAGCTCGTCGATCTCGTCGGGCGCGGCGAGCGTGAGCCGGATCATCCAGCCCTCGGAGTACGGGTCGCTGTTCACGAGCTCCGGCGATCCGGCGAGGGCATCGTTCCGCGCGCTGACGTCGCCGGAGATCGGGGCGAACAGGTCGCTCACCGCCTTGACCGACTCGACGACGCCGAAGACCGCGAACTGGGCGAGATGGCGGCCGACGTCAGGCAGCTCCACGAACACGATGTCGCCGAGCTGTCCGGCGGCGTACTCGGTGATCCCGACCGTCGCCTCCCCGCCATCCACGCGGACCCACTCATGGTCCTTGGTGTAACGCAGATCCGAAGGGACCATCCGAGCTCTCTCCTCCTGGCCGGGTGGCGGTTCGCCGTCGCGGCGCGACCGAGATGGGGCGATCGGTGCGCCCGACGGCGCGGTCCGACCGTTCGAGCGGGTACGTTTCGGGGCCGAGGCCGGTCCGGGGCTCCGGTCAGCGCGGCCGTCGGTAGAACGGCAGGGCCACGACCTCGGCGGGGACCCGCTGACCGCGGATCTCGACGTCGACCATCGTACCCGGCTCGGCGTCGGCCGTTGCGACGTAGGCCATCGCGATGGCCTCGCCGAGCGTCGGCGAGTGGGTGCCGCTCGTCACGACGCCGCTGACCCGCTCCTCGGCATGGACCGGGTAGCCGTGACGGGCGATCCCCCGGCCGCGCATCACGAGCCCGGTGAGCCGGCGGGTCACGCCGTCGCGAGCCGCCTTCTCGAGGGCGGCCCGGCCGACGAAGTCGCCGACCTTCTCGAGCTTCACGACCCGCCCGAGGTTCGCTTCGAACGGGTTCGTCGACAGGTCGAGCTCGTTGCCGTAGAGCGGCATCCCAGCCTCCAGCCGGAGCGTGTCGCGGGCGCCCAGCCCGATCGGGGCGAGCCCATGGCCGGCGCCGGCCGCCATCATCGCGTCCCACAGCTCCTCGGCCCGGCTCGTGTCGACGAACACCTCGAAGCCGTCTTCGCCCGTGTAGCCGGTTCGGGCCACGAGGGCCGGGATGCCCGCGACCGACCCCTCGGCGATCGCGTAGTAGCGGAGGCCGTCGAGATCCACGTCGGTCAGCGGCCGGACGATCTCGACCGAGCGCGGTCCCTGGATGGCGACCAGGGCCGTGGCCAGCGAGCGATCGTCGAGGATCGCCCGGAAGCCCTCGAGGCGCTCGGCGAGGGCGTCGCTCACGACGCGCGCGTTGCTGGCGTTGGCGACGACGAGGAAGCGGTCCGCTCCGAGCCGGTAGACGATCAGGTCGTCGATGATCCCGCCGCTCGGCGCGACGATCATCGAGTAGTGGGCCCGGCCGGGGGCGAGGGTCGTCGGATCCGTCACGAGGGCCGCGGCGAGACCGGCGCCGGCCTCAGGGCCCTCGACGAAGAGCTCGCCCATGTGCGACAGGTCGAAGAGACCCGCCCGCTCGCGGACGGCCCGGTGCTCCTCGATGATCCCGGCGTACTGGACCGGCATGAGCCAACCGGCGAAGTCGATCAGCTTCGCGCCGAGCGCCACGTGGCGGTCGTGGAGCGGGGTCTGATGCAGGCCGGACTCGACGACGTCGGTCATCTCGGGGTGACGCCCGATCCCGCAGCGAGCGGGCCGACGGGCCGACCCGACGGGGGCTCGACGATCTCGGCGGCCCGCGCGACGAGGGCCCGCTCCGTCTCGAACGTCAGGAGCTGGCCCGCCTCGTCGAACCGGACCCAGCGAACCTGGTCGAACTCGTGGTCGTGCCGCTCGAGGTCGCCCCCGATCGGCTCCATGAGGAAATAGTGGACGGTCTTGTGGATCCGCGTACCGCGCTGGATGAACCAGTACTCGATCGAGTCGAGGGCGTCGGTGATCCGGACGTCGAGCCCGGTCTCCTCGGCGACCTCGCGGACAGCGGTCTGCTCGCGGGTCTCGCCGGCGTTCGGGGTGCCTTTCGGCAGTGTCCAGGTATAGATGTCGCGGTCGCGCCGGCGGGCTCCGACGACGAGGGAAGGAATGCCGTCGTCGAAGCGGACGACGATCCCACCGGCCGATGTGGCGGAGCCGGTCCTCAGGCGCGCCACGGCGCCGTGGCGGCGCCGGATCGACGGGCCGAGCCGGCGAGCGCCGAGCCGGTCCAGCTCATCGACACGGTCGGGCGGGGACGTCCGTCGGTCCGCCGTGGATGGGCCGGCCGGATGGCGCGCCAGTCGCCGCGGAGACGGGCGAGGACGCTGCCGCCGGGGCGGTGGAGGACGGTCAGTCGAGCGGTCGCCGGACGGAAGGAGCCGGCACCGCGGAGCCCGAGCCGCCGCTCGCGGGCCTTCGCCGACGGGCTCACGAACCGCGCTGACGGGCGGGCCGCGTACCGTGCGGCGATGCTGCGCTCCATGGGCGGCAATGGTACCGCGTCAGGCGGGCGTTGCAAGCGCTCCGGCGAGCGTGGCACGCAGCTTCTGGGCGGCTTCCGGTGTCAGCGCGCGCCGCGCCTCGGCGATCGCGATCTCGCGCTCCGCGAGCGCCAGATAGAGCGGGATCGCCGCCGGCGCATGGGTCCGCATGGCCGCCAGGTGGGTCTCCACGGTGCCGCCGTCGCCGCGCGTCATCGGCCCGGTGAGTGCCGCGGCGATCCCGAGCGTCCGGGCGTTGCCGAGGGTCTGCTCGATCAGCGACCCAAAGATCGTCAGGCTGCCGGCCTCGTCGAGCCCGGCAACCCGACCGAGCTCGGCGATCGCGTCGAGCAGGGCATCGAAGCCGCCGGCCGCGAGGACCGCCGCGGCGTGGTAGGCCGGCTTGGCGCCCGGAGCGAGCCGGACCGGCGTGCCGCCGAGGGCCTCGGCCATCCGGGCGAGAAGGTCGAGCAGCTGGTCGTCGCCCTCGATGGCGATCGTTGCGCCGTGGAGGGCCGCCACCGCGCGGTCGAGGTCGGCGAACGCCACGAGCGGATGGAACGAGCCGACCTGCGTCCCGGCCGCCATCGCCGGCGCGAGCGCCTCGGCACCGACGAGGCCGCTCGTGTGGATCATCGCCTGGCCGCTGTACATGTGGAGGCCGCCGGCGACGGACCGGATCGCATCATCAGGGACGGTGAGCACGATGAGCTCGACCTCCTCGACCAGCGGCGTCGCGTCGGCGAACGCGCGGACACCGGGGACGAGCGTCCGGAACCGGTCGCGCCGCTCCGCGCTCCGGCTCGCGACGGCGTGGATCCGCCAGCCTGCCCGGTCGAGGGCGACTCCCAGCGCCGTCCCGACCGCACCCGCCCCGACGATCCCGATGACCGGCGGCTCGCCCGGGTCGCTCTGGACGTGGGGGTGGCTGTGCGGATGGGCGTCACGATCGTCCGAGTGGTCGTGGTCGTCGGTCGCGTGGCGGGCGGCGGCCTCCGCCGGCGAGGCCGGATCCAGGTCGATCCCGGCCTCCTCGATCTGCCGCAGCGTCTCCTCACGCTCGCCGGCCGGCGCAGGGTCGGTCTCGGGGTCACCCCAGGCTTTCACCCGGCCCTCCGATCGGGTCGCGAACCGGAGTCGCGGTACTCTTCCATCGCAGCCGAGTGTACCCATCGATCCCCCACGGAGGCCGTGTGACCCAGCCCGATCCCTTCGCCGCCCGCGCGAGCCTCGGCACCGGCCTGCCCGACCTCTACCGGCTCGATGCAATCGCCGATCGGATCGACCTCGAGCGCGCTCCCGTCACCCTGAAGATCCTCCTCGAGAACGTCTTGCGTCACGCCGGCGGCGGGATCGTCGAGCCGGGCGACGTCGAGACCCTCGCCTCGTGGCGCCCGGGCGTCGCCGCCGAGGCCGAGGTCCCGTTCATGCCCGCCCGGGTCCTCCTCCAGGACTTCACCGGCGTCCCGGCCGTCGTCGACCTCGCGGTCATGCGCGACGCGATGGCCGATCTGGGCGGCGACCCGGCGCTCGTGAACCCGCTCGTCCCCGCGGATCTCGTGATCGACCACAGCGTCCAGGTCGACCGGTTCGGGACGAGCGCCGCGTTCGCGTTCAACGTCGAGCGCGAGTACGAGCGGAACGGCGAGCGGTACCAGCTCCTCCGCTGGGCGCAGACGGCGTTCCGCGGCCTGCGAGTCGTGCCGCCCGGCACGGGGATCGTCCACCAGGTCAACCTGGAGTACCTCGCAAGCGTCGTGACCGACGTTCCGGACGGCGCCGGCGACGGGCGGATCGCCTACCCAGACACACTGGTGGGGACCGACTCGCACACGACGATGGTCAACGCCCTCGGCGTCCTCGGCTACGGCGTCGGCGGGATCGAGGCCGAGGCCGTCCTCCTCGGTCAGCCGCTCTACCAGCCGATGCCGCGGATCGTCGGCGTCCGGCTCCACGGCGAGCTGCCCCAGGGATCGACCGCCACCGACCTCGTCCTCGTCGTCACCCAGATGCTCCGGGCCCACGGCGTCGTGGGGGCGTTCGTCGAGTTCGCCGGCGATGGCCTGGCCGGCCTGGCGCTCGCCGACCGGGCGACGATCAGCAACATGAGCCCGGAGTTCGGGGCGACCTCGACGATCTTCCCGATCGATGACGAGACCATCGCCTACCTCCGGCTGACCGGTCGGAATCCCGATCACGTCACGCTCGTCGAGGCCTACGCGAAGGCCCAGGGGCTGTGGCGCCGGCCAGGTTCGGGTCCGGACTTCGACGAGGCCCTCGAGCTCGATCTCGGCTCGGTGGAGCCGTCAGTGGCCGGGCCGCGGCGGCCTCAGGATCGCGTCCCGCTCACCGCCCTCCGCGACAACTTCCGGTCGAACTTCCCCGATGGTCTGCTCGCTCTCGACGACGCCGCCGTCGAGGCGCGTGTCCCGGCCGGTGGCGAGGTCGAGGCCTCTTCGGCCGAGTCCTTCCCGGCGAGCGATCCACCCTCGTTCGCGGCGACCGACGCGAAGGACGAGCCGGCCATCCCGGACGAACCCATGCCCGCGCCGGTCCCCGACGACGGCGGGTATCGCCCGGTGATCGTCGAGGTCGGCGGCCAGCGGGCGACGATCCGGACCGGCTCGGTTGCGATCGCCGCGATCACCTCGTGCACGAACACGTCGAACCCGACCGTCATGGTCGGGGCGGGGCTGCTGGCCCGGAACGCTGTGGCCGCCGGCCTCTCCGTCTCGCCGCTCGTGAAGACATCGCTCGCGCCGGGATCGAAGGCCGTGACCGGCTACCTCCAGGCAGCGGGCTTGATGGCCCCGCTCGAGCAACTCGGGTTCAACCTCGCGGGCTACGGCTGCACCACGTGCATCGGCAACTCCGGACCGCTCGACGAGCCGATCGCGAAGGCCATCGAGGACAACGACCTCGTGGTCGCGGCGGTTCTGTCCGGCAACCGGAACTTCGAGGGCCGGATCCACCCGCTGGCGCGGGCCTCGTATCTCGCGTCGCCGCCCCTCGTCGTCGCCTTCGCGCTCGCCGGTCGGGTCGACATCGACCTGACCCTGGAGCCGCTCGGAACGGGCACCGACGGCCGGCCGGTCATGCTCTCGGACATCTGGCCGTCACCCGACGAGATCCGCCGGGTGATCGGCAGCTCGATCGATCCCGAGCTCTTCCGGCGGACGTACGCCGTCGTCTTCGAGGGTGACGAGCGCTGGGAGGCGCTGCCGATCCCCGCGGGTGATCGGTACGACTGGGATCCCCGCTCAACCTACATCGCGAAGCCGCCCTTCTTCGACGGGCTGACCGCCAAACCCGCGCCCGTCCGGGACATCGAGGGTGCGCGGGCCCTGGCGGTGCTCGGCGACTCGGTCACGACCGACCACATCTCGCCGGCCGGCTCGATCGCATCGTGGTCCCCTGCAGGAGACTGGCTCCAGGAGCGGAACGTCCCGCCTCTCGAGTTCAACTCCTACGGTGCCAGGCGCGGCCACCACGAAGTGATGATGCGCGGCACGTTCGGGAACATCCGGCTCCGGAACGCGCTCGCCGCGGGGAAGGAGGGCCCCTACACGGTCCACCTCCCCGATGGCGAGGAGCAGTTCATCTATGACGCGGCGATGCGCTACCGGCGGGAGGGGACGCCGCTCGTCGTGCTGGCCGGCCGCGAGTACGGGACCGGCTCGTCGCGAGACTGGGCGGCGAAGGGCACGATGCTCCTCGGGGTCCGGGCGGTCCTTGCCGAGAGCTACGAGCGCATTCACCGCTCGAACCTCGTCGGGATGGGCGTCCTGCCGCTCCAGTTCCTGCCGGGCGACAGCGCGTCGTCGCTGGGGCTGACCGGGCGCGAGTCGTACACGATCCACGGGCTCGCCGAGGATCTTTCGCCGCGGAAGCGGCTGACCGTCGTCGCTCGGGCCGAGGCCGCGGATGGCGGCGCGGAGCGGCGGTTCGAGGCGATCGCCCGTCTCGACGGCCCGATCGACGTCGGCTACTACCAGGAGGGCGGGATCCTGCCCGCGGTCCTGCGCCGGATCGCCGCCGGAGGCTGACCGGTCGCGCGAAGCGTCCGGCCACGACAAAGCCCCCGGGTTGAACCCGGGGGCTTCGAACGTGCGGGCGTGGTTGGGTCAGCGGCTGGTTGTCCCGACGTAGGTCCTCAGACGACGGGCGACGACTTGGTGGTCGCGCCGGCGGGCGAGGTAGCCGGTGAGCATCTGCCACCAGCGGTTCATCGAGGGTTCCATCCTTCCGTGCGACGCCGAACGGTCACATGCCGGTCGCGCGTCGGCCATGAGACGCCGAACGTGCCGTGGTCGTGACATCCGGGCGTTCACCCGCCGCCGGGGTGGGCTCCGTCGAGTAGGCTGAACGACCGGTGCATCCGGCGCGTATCCCCAGTGCAGCCCGCCGCAGGAGGTCACGACGACGAACAGTGAGATCGCCCCCGCCCCGGCGCCGGACACGGCGGAGCCCGGCACCGCGACGGCGGAGCGCCCGGTGGCGCAGGCCGCCTCACGTCTCTGGAACGATCTCCGCGCGGCCGTCGGCGAGGCGGTGGTCGGCGCCGAGGGCCCGCTCCGCCTGATCCTCACCGCGCTCCTCGCCGACGGCCATGTCCTCATCGAGGACGTTCCCGGCACGGGCAAGACGCTCCTCGCCCGAGCGGCCGCGCGGGCACTCGACCTCCAGGTCAACCGGATCCAGGGGACTCCGGACCTCCTGCCGGTCGACGTCACCGGGTCGAGCCTGTACGAAGGCGGCACGCTGCGCTTCGCGCCGGGACCGGTGTTCACGAACATCCTCCTCGTCGACGAAATCAACCGGGCGACGCCGCGGACCCAGTCCGCCCTCCTCGAGGCGATGCAGGAGCGGCAGGTCACGATCGAGGGCACGACCCGTCCACTGCCGGACCCGTTCATCGTCCTCGCGACGCAGAACCCGATCGAGTTCGAGGGGACGTTCGCGCTGCCGCAGGCCCAGCTGGACCGGTTCCTGCTCCGGGTCACGATCGGCTACCCAGACGAGGCCGCCGAGCGGTCGATCGCCCGCCGCCACCAGACCGCTGCGGAGCCGCTCGATGCGATCCAGGCCGTCCTCGACGGGCCGCGGCTCCTCGCCCTCCGCGACGAGACCCGGCGCGTCCGGGTCGCCGACGAGGTCGAGGCGTACGCAGTGGCCCTCGTCCGGGCGACGCGGATGCACCCGGACCTCCAGCTCGGGGCGAGCCCGCGGGCAACCGTCGCGCTCTACCGGGCGGCGCAGGCGACCGCGCTGCTCGCCGGCCGGATGTTCGTCCTGCCCGACGACGTCCAGGCCGTCGCCCGGCCGGTCCTCGGCCATCGGCTCGTCGTCGACCTGGACCAGAGCCTCCGCGGCGCCTCGATCGACGGCACGCTCCGGGCGATCCTCGAGACCGTGCCCGTGCCGCCGGTCACGGCCTGATCGGGTCCCGCGCGTGACGGGTACGGCGTTCCTGGCGATCCTCCTCCTGATCGGCGCGACCGTCCTCAAGATCCCGGTCGCGATCGTCCTTGCGATCGTCGTCCTCCTGATCGAAGGGGTACGGGCGGTCTGGCGCCGGGTCGGCCTTCAGCGGGTCGCCTATGTCCGCCATCTCGATCGTGACCGGATGACCTGGGGCGAGGAGATCGAGGCGCGGATCGAGGTCTGGAACCGGAAGGGCATTCCGCTCGCGTGGCTCCGGGCCGAGGACGGCGCCAGCGCCGGCGTCCGGTTCCGCGAACGGGCGCTCAAGATCGGCCGGCGTGGCGGCCAGGTCCTCCGGAATGCCTGGACGCTCGCTCCGTTCGAACGCGTCACCCGCGAGTTCCACGTGACCGCCGAACGGCGCGGCGTGTACGAGCTGGGGCCCGTTGAGATCTCCGTCGGCGATCTCTTCGGCCGCGAGGCCGCCAGGGAGGATCGACCGACGACCGATCGCTTCCTCGTTCGGCCGCGCGCCGTCGCGGCCCCGCCGCTTCACCGCCGCGACACGTGGGGCGGCCAGGACCGCGCCCGATCCGGCCTGACCGAGGACCCCGCGCGGTTCGCCGGGATCCGCGAATACTCGCCCGGCGATCCGCTCCGGCGGATCCATCCGCGGGCGAGCGCCCGGCTCGGCCGGCCGGTCGTGCGGCGGTTCGAGCCCTCCCGCGACCGGGAGGTTCTCGTGGCGCTCGACATCGAGGCCTCGACGGGTCCGGCCTGGGAGACGAGCGACGACAGCGACGCCGTCGAGGAGCTGTTCGTCATCGCCGCCTCGATCGTGCGCACGCTCGCCCTCGAGCACGTCGCGTTCGGGCTGGCGGCGGCCGGCTATCACCACGCCGAATCGCGGTTCGCCGCGGTCGCCGTGTCGGAGGCGC
Source organism: Candidatus Limnocylindrales bacterium (assembly GCA_036505555.1). Lineage (GTDB taxonomy): Bacteria > Chloroflexota > Limnocylindria > Limnocylindrales > CSP1-4 > CF-46. The sequence goes on from DASXTH010000253.1 coordinate 18,429, forward strand.
CCGGTCAGCTGGAGCGTGTGCTCGACCTGCTCGCCCGCCTGTCGTCACATCCGGCCGCGCCGTTCGAGCGGCTCCTCGGGATGATCCTGCGGGTCGTCCGGCCGGGAACGACCGTGCTCGTCATCACTCGGCGCGATCCGTCCCGGTATCTCGGGTGGCTGCGCCGGATCGAGCGCGCCGGATGCACCGTGGTCGTGGTCGCCTGCGGACCCGACGGTGTCGCTGACGCGGGTCGGGCACGGCGCGCCGGCCTGATCGCGCGGAGCGTCCGGCTCGACGCCCCGTGGCGCGTGGCGACGAGCCTCGGGGGCGGGGCGTGACTGCCACGGACGTCCAACCCGAGGCCGGGACGCCTCGAGCGGCCGTCGACCCACGGCCGGCTCGCCCGGCCCCGCTGACCGCGACGGACGTCGTCCCGCTCGTCCTCGTCGTCTTCGGCGAGGCCGCCTGGATCTCGGTGATCGGCGGGCTCTTCCAGGAGTTCACGCTGCGCGACACGATCCTCGGGCTGCCGGTCATGGCGGTCTTCGTCGCGGCCGGCGTCGTGATCGCTCGCGTCGCCGGACCGCGGCTGGGCGATCGCTGGCCGGTGGTCGCCTTCGTGCTCGTGATCGTCGCGTCGATCATCGGCCTGCTGGCGTCTCCGGAGGCGCGGGGTGCGCTCCTCAGCGGCCCCGCCGCGACGGTCGCGACCCATCCCGGCGGGCTCCTGGCCGGCCTCGCCCTGTTGCGCGGCTTCGCCCACGCCCGCCTGCCGCTCGCCGAGGACACCGTCGCGAACCTCTTCGCGATCGGGCTGCCCGGGATCGCCGCGGCCGCCGCGGTCGGTGGCGCGATCGGCGAGCCGATCCGATCGCGCTTCCTGGAGGCGACGTTCGTCGCCGCGGTCGTCTTCGTCGGCT
>DASXTH010000254.1:0-12185 GCA_036505555.1 Candidatus Limnocylindrales bacterium
GCCCGCGCCACGAGCGCGCCACTGCTCGGGCTCGACGGACCCATCTCGACCACCGTCGCCGCGGCCGCAACCGGGCGGTCGTCCGACTCCTGCTCGCGCCGAGAGCGGGCGAGGTGGGGGGTCGCGCGCACGATCCGCGCGGACGCGGCGTACTGGCTCATCGCCACAGGCTAGCGCGGGTCGACCCGGCCGGGAAGAGGGTCCGGCGTCTATCCTCGCCCGGTGACCGCGACTCGGCTCGCTTACGGCGTGCGCAGCTCGACGGCGCCCCTCCGTGACGTCCTCGTCAAACGACCGGGCGCCGCGTTCGGTGCCGCGTTCGACGACCCGGCCCATGGCTTCCTCCGGCCGGTCGATCTCGGGCGGGCGCAGCGGGAGCACGACGGCCTCGTCGGTGCCCTCGATGGGCTCGGCGTCCGGGTCCACCGGCTCGACGACGACCCCGAGACCGATCCGGATCTCGTCTATGTCTTCGATCCGCTGCTGGTCGTCGAGCGCGGCGCCGTGCCGCTCCGGCCCGGGAAGCCGAACCGGGCCGCCGAGCCGGGTGTCGTCGAGCGCTGGCTGAACGGGCGCGGTGTGCCGACGGTCGGCCGGATCGAGGGCCCGGGGACGGTCGAGGCCGGCGACACGGCCTGGCTCCGCGACGATCTCCTCGTCGTCGGGCGGACGCTCCGCACGAACGACGCCGGGGCGCGTCAGCTCGCGACGATCATCGGTGGTGACGTCCGGATCGTCGACGTCCCGTACTGGAAGGGTCCCGACGAGCTCGTCCACCTGATGTCGGTGATCTCGCCGGTGAGCGACGACCTCGCGGTCGTGTACCTGCCGCTTCTTCCCGCCGGCCTCTATGCGTGGTTGCGGGAGCTTGGGATCCGGCTCGTCGAGGTCCCGGACGAGGAGTACGCGACGCTTGGATGCAACGTGCTCGCCGTCCGTCCCGGGGTCGTGATCGTGGCCGACGGCAACCCAGTGACCCGGCGCGGGCTCGAGGCCGCCGGTGTCGAGGTCCACGCGGTGCCGCTCGGCGAGGTCGGCGAGAACGGCTCGGGCGGCGTCACCTGCCTGACGCGGCCGCTGCTGCGCGGATGATCGGCTCGACGGTCGAGATCGATCGGGCGGCGCTCGTCGACGATCTCGCCGGGCTCGTCCGGATCCCGAGCATCACCGGCGCGGAAGAGGCCGTCGCCGCCGACGCCGCCCGGCGGCTCGCGTCCGCGGGCGCGCGAGTCGAGACGCTCTGGCCGGATCCGGCGGCGATCCGCGCAGATCCGGCCTGGCCCGGCGAGGAGACCATGCGGTCTGCGCTGCCGCTCGTGTTCGGACGTCTCGGGCGCGGCGGGGCCCGGCGGATCGTCCTGTCGGGCCATCTCGACGTCGTCCCGCCTGGCGACCTCCGGACATGGACGACCGATCCATGGGCGGCGGACGTTCGCGACGGCGCGCTGTACGGCCGCGGTGCCTGCGACATGAAGGGCGGCGTCGCGGCGATCCTTGCGGCCGTACGGGCGCTGGTGGCATCCGGTGCCGCCGAGCGGCTCGACGGCGAGCTCCTCGTCGCCCTCGTGCCCGGCGAGGAGGACGGCGGCCAGGGCACGCTCGCGGCGATCCGGGCCGGCGCGACCGGCGATCTTGCGATCATCCCGGAGCCGTCGAACCTCGAGATCGTCGTCGCCCACGCGGGCGCGATCACGTTCCGGCTCACCGTTCCGGGACGGGCAGCGCATGCGTCGCAGCGCCGCGAGGGCGTCTCGGCGCTCGACAACCTGTACACGATCCTGCGGGCGCTGGAGGCCGACGAAGCCGCCCGGAACGCCGCCGAGACCGATCCCTTGATGACCGCGCTCGGGCTGCCGTATCCGACGATCGTCGGCATCGTCAGTGGCGGCGAGTGGGCATCCACGGTGCTGGATCGCGTGGTCGTCGACGGCCGGTACGGCGTCCGGCTTGGGCAATCCCCGGCGGACGCGGCCGCGGACCTGCGGCAGGCGATCGACGCGGCGAACGCAGGCGATCCGTTCCTCGGCGTCCACCCGGCAACGGTCGAGATCGTCGGCGGTCAGTTCGGCTCGGGTCGCGTGCCGTCGGATCATCCGCTGCCGGTTGGGCTGGCCGCGACCGCCGAAGCGCTGACCGGCCGGCGGCCGGCGCTGCTCGGCGAGCCCTACGGCGCCGACATGCGACTGTTCATCAACGAGGGTGCCACGCCGTGCGTGATCTTCGGACCGGGAGATGTGAAGGTCGCCCACAGCGCGGACGAGCACGTTCCGCTATCGGAGGTCGAGACGTGCGCCAAGGTCCTGGCGGCGTGGGTGCTGACGGAGCTCGGCGGGATCACGTGACCATCGCGGACCCGGACCGTTCCGAAATCGTTGGCCGTCGGACGTGACCCTCATCCACTAGCCGCTGGTCCGAATTCGGAGTCCGAGATCGGAAGCCCTCGACGACCTGGGGCGCAATCCCAGAATTGACGAAATCGGATGTCAGGCCCGGCCCGCGCCCTCCACCACCGACCGGCGAGCGACGACGAGGCCCGCGGGGATCACGACCACGGCCGCGCCGAGCAGCCCGAGCGCGGCATAGCTGGCCGCCGCCAGCACGACCCCGGAGCCGAGGCTCGCGACGACCGCCGAGCTCCAGATCAGCCCGTCGGTCACGCCCTGGAGCCGGGTCCGCTCCCGCAGCGAGAGGCCCTGGGTCAGGAGGGCGGAGCCGGCCACGTATCCGAGGTTCCAGCCGTAGCCGAGGAGGAAGAGGGCGAGGAACAGGAGGACGCCGCCATCTGGCGGGGCGACGGCGGCGAGCACGGACGCACTCCCGGTCACCGTCAGCCCGGCGAGGATGACCGGAACCGCACTGAAACGGTCGGTCAGCCGACCCGAAACCGGCGACAGCGCATACATCCCGAGCGTGTGTCCGCTGATCACGATGCCCACCGCCGCGAGGTCGTGGCCGTGGGCCGTCATGTGGACCGGCGTGATCGTCATCACGAGGACCATGACGAACTGGACCGTGACGAGGGCGACGATCGCCACGGGCACGTTCGGTCGGGCGAGGACCGCCGCGAGGGAGGCGGGCGTCGAGCGATCGCCGGCGGGATCGTCGTGGCGTGACGACGCGTCGGCCAGCGCGTACGGGTCGGGGCGGAGGAAGACGACCGCGACGGCCCAGGCGGCGCCGACGAACAGCACCGGCAGCAGGAACGCGCCCGACAGGCGTGGCAGCCCGATCCGCACGGCGACGTCGGCAGCGGGCGCGACCAGGTTCGGGCCGACGATGGCGCCGATCGTCGCGCCCCAGACGACGAGACCGAGCGCGGACGCCCGTCGCGCCGGCGGATAGAGGTCCGCTGCGACGTAGCGCGAGAGCTGGCTCGACGCGTTTCCGAACCCGATGAGCGTGGTCCCGATCAGCAGGACCGGCAGGGAGCCGGTCATCACGGCCGCGGTCGCGACGAGACCGCCGAGGGCACCGAGCGCGTACCCGGCGGCGAGCCCGGTCCGCCGGCCGGATCGGACCATGAGCTGCGAAAGCAGGACCGACCCGAGCGCGGCTCCGAGGACGATCGCTGCCCCCGGCGTCCCGCTCCACGCCGTGCTGCCCGCGATCTGGCCCGCCGCGATCGTCGCCACGGTCGACGCGGCGATGTTCGCCGTGCTTCCCAGGGCGACCCCGGCGATGAGCGAGCGGTGGGTCCGCCGCCGAAGCCGCTCGAGCTCGCTCGGTGGCAGGTCCACGGCCGCGGCGGTCATGCGCGGCAGGATACCCGCCGGTCCGGGGCGCGCTCGGACCGCGTTCCGGTCAGAGCCCGAGCGTCAGCGCCTCGACCGCGACGGGGCCGTTCACGGGACCCGCCGCAATCGGCACGGGAGCCGGGGCGGATGGCCGCTGCGCGCCGGCTGCTCGCCCCGCCTGCTCGGCGGCGATCTCGACGAGCCGACAGATGGCATTCGCCCGGCGCATCTGCTCCGGCCCGTGCGGCGCGACGAGCAGGAGATCCGGGCTCGCGACCACGATCGCGAGCCCCATCGCCCGCGAGACGGCAACGTTCAGGCGGTGGCCGTCGTAGAGGAAGGACATACCACGCGGCGCGTCGTCGGCCGACGAGGCCGCCATCGAGTAGATCGCGACGGGCGCCTCCTGGCCCTGGAAGCGATCGACCGTGCCAACGCGTGCCGGCCGTCCGAGACGCCGGTTGGCGCAGCTCTGGATCGCCGCCACATGGGCGTTGTAGGGCGCGACGACGACGATGTCCTCGATCCCGAGTCGCCGCGGCCGACCGTCGCGATCGACCCACTCGCGACCCAGGAGATCCTCGATGGCATCGACGACGACCTCGGCCTCGGCGACCGATGATGATTCATCTCCGTCGTGGACGACCGGACGCCACCGGATGCCCGTTCCGCCGACGGGCGGGTTGCCGGCGAGCGCCTGTCGCGCGGTCGACGGATCAGTCCCGAGCCGGTGTTCGTAGAAGATCTCGGAGATGAACCCGTCGACGTCGGGGTGGAGGCGGTACGTCGTCGGGAGGAAGAGGCCACGTTCCGGAGCGACGGTCAGCGCGTCCCCGACGAGATGCTCGAGCGCCGACGCGCCGGCTCCCTCGGGGTGGAGGCCCTGGCTGACCTGCGGGAGCTGGTTCGGATCGCCGAGCAGGACGAGAGACCGCGCCGCGCCCGCGGCCGCCAGCGTGTTCGCCAAGCTCAGCTGGCCCGCCTCATCGACGAACAGGACGTCCACGGCCTCGGCCATCTCGGGCCGGGCCCACAGCCAGACCGTGCCGGCGGCAATCGGGAACTGGCCACCGAGCAGGAGCGGCGCCACCTCCTTCGCGTCGTCGACGACCCGGACGCCCGTCCGGGCGGACCCGGCCTCTCCGTCCGACTTCTGGACGGCCGCGAACGGCTGCCCCGCCTCGACGAACGCCTCTGACGCCTTGTCCACGAGGTTGGTGATCGCCCGATGGGACTGGGCCGTGATCCCGACGCGCCTCCCGGCCTTCACGAGCGACGCGATCATCCGGGCGCCGGTCCATGTCTTGCCGGTCCCCGGCGGACCCTGGATCGGCAGGACCCCGTGATCGAGGTCGAGCGCGAGGCGGACGGCGGCGGCCAGGGGGTCTTCGCCGTCGCGCCGAACCAACGACGCCGTGGGCCGCCCGCCGAGCGACGCCAGTCTGGGCGGCACCCGCGCGATGAGGTCGCGGGCGGCCCGTAGGCGCTGCGACCCATCCGTGGGGTCGAGGCCGCGCTGGAGGACGTCGTCGGCGATCCGGCGGAGCGCGTCGCGCTGGACGTTCGTCGGAATGGGCTTGCCCGGGATCAGCGCGACGGGGTGGCGGTCGAGCTTCGAGGCCGTCCGGTACAGGTCGATCGTGCCGGCGATGTCGTCGATCGCGCGGACCTCGCCCGCATCGCGACCCTTCTCGCCGTCCGGCTCGATCGCCGGCCGGCCGACCTTGATCCGGTGGTCCTGCGGCGGGAACCGATAGCGGCGAACGCGAGCGCCGATCCCCGCCTCCTCGAGATCCGCCTCGAAGGCGAGCCCGCCGAGGCCTTCCCCCGAATCGATCAGGTCGTCGACCCCCAGCTCATTCAGCCGGTAGAAGTTCCACCACTCCGGCTTCGAGTCCCGGCCGTGCCAGTCGAGAAGCTGGGCGAGCAGCCACCGGTCGCGCTGGTCGGGCGTTGCCGTCATCCGATCTGCTGGCACGTCGGCGGTGAGCTCATCGATCCGCCGCTGGGTCTCGGCCTGTTGCTCGGTCTGCTTCTCGCGGGGCAGACCGTCCTCGATCGCCGGGCGGTCCATCGGCCAGCCCCGCTCGATCGCCTCGGTCCGGCGCGCCTCGAGCCAGTCCCGGAGCATCCATGTCGAGACGCAGTCGTCGCGGTTGTAGTCGGCGAGGTCCGTGAGGTGGCCATCGTCGCGATCTCGGAGCCACGTCTCGTAGGCGACGACCGAGAAGCCGGCCTCGGTGACCGGGCCCTGCCGAGCGGGCAGGTAGAACTTTTCGATCCGCTTGATCGAGTACGACTCGACGGACGCGCGGATGCCCTGGCGGACGACGTTGAAGAGGTCGACGAGGATCCCGCCGCGCAGGAGCCGGTCGACTTCGTCGACTCGGGTGCCGTGGCGCTGCATGAGCCGCTTGATCGCGCCCGATTCGTAGCCCGCGTAGTGGTAGACGTGCATCCCGGGATCGCGATCGAGGCGATCCATGACGAGGTCGACGAAGGCCTCGAACGCGGCCTTCTCGCCGGCTCGGTCATGGCCCCAGAGCGGCCGGTACACGGGTTCGCCCGTGTCGAGGGTGGCGACGCCGAGGAGATACTCGAGACCGCCGTTCTCGATCCAGGGATCGGCCTCGATGTCGAAGAACACGTCGAGAGGTGAGGGTTCGGGGAGGAGCGCAAGGCCGCGGCCGGGCTCATCGGGAATCGGCTCGATGAGCTCGTAGAGGAGGGCCCGTTGGTCCTCGCCGGCGACCTGGATCCGCGCCTGCTCCCGCAGCCGGCGGAGCGTCCGCGCGTTGAGATCCGGCACGGTCGCCGCGGGGTCGAGCGTCGCCAGGAGTCGCCGCGTCGGGAGGCCCGCCTCCTGGAGCCGTTGGGTGGCCGCGCGCGTCATCCCGGCGACGATCGACGGATGGTCGTCGTCGCGTCGACGGTCGATGCACGTCGGGAACCAGACGCAGACGCGACAGTGGTCGACGGGATCCGGATACGTCGGCGGCGGCTCGCGCCGACCCTCGCCGAAGACGCGTGCCTCGAAGCGCTGCTTGACCGCCCGGTAGAACGCCGAGAAGTCGTCGAGCCGAAGGGTGTGCGTCTCCGAGTCGCCCGTCACGACGTGGATCCGCTCGGGGACGCGGCCCTGGACGGTCGCCAGCCGCTCGGAGTAGACGCACACCTGGAGCAACGCCGAGCCCTTGACCGAGCGGGCGAGCTTCGTGTCCGCGACCTCGTAGTGCCAGTCGCCCAGGTCCGACGGTCCGTCCACGCGCAGCAGGAAGTCGGCGTGGCCGCGCCAGCGGCCGTCGAACAGCGTCGCCTGGTAGATCACGTCGACGCCGCGTCGCATGGCCGCAACCGTCTCCGCCTCGGCAGCGCGGAGCTGATCAGGCGTCGTCAGCCCCTCCTTCGTGCCGACGTGAACGGTTCGTCCCTCCGATCGCAGCCGCTCGAGATAGGCCAGCTCGTGGGCGTCCCCGCGCTCCTGGAGCAGCACGACCTCGGGGTCCGTTCGCTGCGGCGGCCGCTCCCAGAGCCCGTCGACACGACCCAGCTCGAGCGTGGTCAGGTGGCCGCACTCGAGGAAGCCGACGAGATCGGTGGCGCTGACGACGACCGACCCGTCGGCGTGTTTCTGCACGCGGAAACCTTAGCCCGAGCCCGTGCCACCTCGCCTGTCACGCCTCGTCAGGCCGGCCGCAACGACCGCCACGCGTCCAATGCCCATTTCCAGTCCTGCGGGTCGTCGATCTCGATCCGGATCGCCGCCCCACGCCCGCGGACCGCGCTGAAGCCTTCGACCGTCGCCACCTCGACACCCGAGCTGGGGTCGGACGAGAGGCGGGCCCGTCCCCGCACGACCCCGTCGTCGTGCTCGATCGCGTCGCGTCCGAGGTGCGAGGCGACCTGCTGGAGGAATCGATCCGCGCTCATCGGCTGCCCGCCTTCCGCCGTTTCGGTGCCGGCGAGGGTGATGTTCCGGCCGGCCTCGCCACCCGTCCATTCCTCAGCCGTCCGCGTGCCGGTGAACGAACCGGGGACGTCGAGGGCCCATCCCTCGTGGATGATCGTGACCTCGCGGCGGCGGTAGCCGATCGGCGCCGCGCCGTCGGTCTCCGGACCGCCGACGAGCGGGCCGGCGCCACGATCGAGGAGCGCCCGCGTCGCGGGATCGGGCTGCCCACGGAGGACGAACAGCTCGCGCCATTCCCGCCACGGCCAAGCCAACCCGGAGTCGAGCGGATAGGCCCGGCGGAGGGTCGACAACACCTCGTCCACGAGCTGGACCTCCTCGGCTCCGACCGGCGGCCGCCAGCGGATGTCGAGCCAGAGGAACGCGAGGGCACGGTTGAGGTGATACCGGGCATCCATCGCGTCGGCGACCCAGGGCCAGACGTCGGCAGCGATCCGCGGGTCGGCAAGCGCCCGTTCGAGCCAGGCGTCGTCGCGCGGCCCGAGGACCGTCGCGACCGCGCCCTCGAATGTGAAGCGGATGCCCGGCGGCGTCGCGAGATGCAGCCCCGAGGCACCCTGGCGCCGGGCATCGCGGACCGCGATCAGGGCCGACCGCAGCCAGCCGAGGTGACCGCGTTCCGCGTCGTGCCGATCGCCGGTCGCGAAGGCACCGGTCGGGTCGATGGACGCGGGCGCGTCCTCGGGCGATGCGCCTGCCGCCGACACCCGGCCGGCTGCCGACGGCGCCGGCGTCGCGAGCTTTGCCCAGGCGATTCCGTGCTCGTCGCCCATCCGGTCGATCAGGCTCGCAAGGAACGTGTGGTAGCCGGGCCCGACCGGAACCGTCAGGCCCGTGACCGTGACCAGGCCGGCATCGGTCGCCTCGATCCTGACGGGGCGCGCAGCCGGATGCAGGGAGATCTCAATTGATCCGTCGGCCGTCCGAGCGCCCGGAACGTGGCCGTGGAGCGCACCGGCCGTCGCTTCGGGCAGCCACTCGTCGACGACCCCGAGGACGGCGGCGGCGCTCGGAACCCGGCGCGTCGCGCCGCGCTTGGCGGCCCGGCCGACCGCCCGGATCGTGATGGACAACGCGGACCTCCCCGTCGATGGCGTCGTTCCGACGATACCCGCTCGCCGACGGTCGCGGAAGGCCGGGACTCAGCGCCGATGGTCCTGCTCGTCGACCCGACCGGCTGTTCTCACTCGACGAGCGCGGCGACGACCTCGTCGAAGGCGGCCGTGTGGTGATCGACGTCGCCGTCGGTCGTGACCGGGCTCATCAGGGCCATGTTGTGGAACGGGGTCATGAGAACGCCGCGGTTCATCACCGCCAGGTGGAGGTATCGCTCCAGCTCGTGATCGGCGTACGCGACCTGGCCGGCGCCGTCGCGCGGCGGGGTGGGGCGGAAGTGGTACTCGGCGCGGGCGCCGAGGCGGGTCACGTGCCATGGGACCGCGCGCCGGGCGATGACCTCGTTGACGCCGGCCTCCCAGCGCTCAGCGAGCGGGATCATCCGGGCGAATGCCTCGTCGGTGAGGACCTCGCCGAGCGTCGCCCGGATCGCGGCCAGCGACAGGGCGTACCCGGCCAGGGTGCCCCCGACGCCGCCGACGTCCGCGCGCGGCGGCCAGGCAGTCCGGACCCGCTCGGCGACCTCGTGGGTCATCCCGTACGTGCCGGCCGGGATCCCGCCGCCGATCGTCTTGCCGATCACGAGGATGTCGGGCTCGAGGCCGTCGCGGCTGGTCATCCCGCCTGGTCCGGCGCAGATCGTGTGCGTCTCGTCGATGATCAGGAGCGTCCCGGTCCGCCGCGTGAGCTCGCGCAGCGCGCCGTGATAGCCGGGCTCGGGGAGGACGATTCCGACGTTCGTCATCGCGGGCTCGACGAGCACGGCCGCGACGTCGCCATGAGCGAGCTCCCGCTCCAGGGCCGCGACGTCGTTGAACGGCACGACGCGAGTCGTCAGCGCGAGGTCGACCGGCGGGCCGATGTTCAGGTCGGTCGCGACGACGCGGCCCGACGTGTCGAGCGTCGCGAGCGTCTCGTCGACCGAGCCGTGGTAGTTCTCGTCGTGGACGAGGATCTTCGGCCGGCCCGTGATTTGGCGGGCGAGGCGGATCGCGAACCGATTCGCGTCGGTCGCGGTGATCGTGAACTGCCACAACGGCAGCCCGAACCGGTGGGTCAGCTCCTCGCCCACCGCGATCGCGTCCTCGGTGGGGAGCATGTGGGTGATCCCCCGGCGCATCTGACGCTCGACGGCCGCGATCGTCGGGGACGGGCCGTGGCCGGCCATCGCGCCGGTGTCGCCGAGGCAGAAGTCGACGTAGTCGTGGCCGTCGACGCATCGGAAGGACGCGCCCGAGGCCGACTCGACGAAGAGCGGGAACGGCGACGCCCACTCGCTCATCCAGTTCATCGGGACGCCGTCGAGGAGCGATGCCTTGGCACGTTCGTGGAGGGTCCGGGAGCGCGGATGCGCGGCTGCGAAGCGATCGACCTCGACGCGCATCTGGCGCGCGAGGCGCGCGCGATCGAGGGTCGAGGTCGTGATGGGGGTCGTCATCGCCGACGAGGATGCGTCAGCCGCGCGAGGCAGGCCGGGCGTATCCCGTCGAGCGAAACGACTGCGCGATCAGCGGCACGAAGCCGCGTCGCGCTTAGTGAACGTGCCTCGCGTATCCGCAGACCGGGCATGTGGCCACGCTGGTCTGCGGGTCGACGACGAGAAAGGAGGTGCAGCCGTTCGTGCTGCAGTAGGGTCGGCTGGCGGTCGACGCGCGGCGCCGCATGCGGCGCATCGCGACCGATCGACCGGCCACCGACGCGGTGGTGGTGCGAGTCATCATCTTCGGTTGACTGATATCCCTCTGGCCCGCTCGATCCGCTGGCGCTCTCTGCGCTCGACGCGGCACGAGTGGCCGGTTGTGCGTCCGCTCGGTGTACGGCTCGGTGTCGAGAGCCGGAGCGGATGGTTGGTTTCCTGACCCGGGGCGATGGGGAGCGGGTTGGGCTCCACGGTGTTCGCCTCGACGGGTGACACAGGAATCATGGCATCCGAACACGTGTTCTGTCAACCGACCCGTTCGGGGGAGGACGACCAGCCTCCGCGCAGGCGGCCAGATTCGACACCCGGTCTACGATTCGCACGTCGCTGCGCCGCGTCAAACGGAGGTGTTCCGATGAGCACGATCCTCATCGTCGCCAACCAGACCCTGCCGAGCGAGGCCCTCGCCAACGAAGTCGCGAGCCGGATCGCGGCCGGCGCTCGAGACTTCCACGTCGTCGTCCCCGAGACGCCACCACCGGGCGGCGGGTTCACCTGGGACGAGGAGGCGGCGCGAGTCGCCGCCAACGACCGCCTGGCGGCCTTCATCGCCAAGATCGAGGCCCAAGGTGCGTCCGCATCCGGAGAAACCGGCGATCGCGATCCGGTCGCGGCGGTCCGGGACGCGTCTCGCGGCCGCGAGATCGAGGCGGTGATCCTCTCGACGTTGCCGGCGGGCGCCTCCCGCTGGCTCCGCCAGGATGTCCCGAGTCGACTCCGCGGTGCGGTCACGGTCCCCGTCACGGTGGTCCAGGAGCAGGCGGCGGCGGCCGCCGGTCGCTGAATATCGCCGTCGGTTGCGAAACTTCAACCTTCGCCGAATCGAACCGAAGTTGCGCCAACGACGCCGAGTTGGCAGACTCCCGCAGTCCGAAGCATCCGACTGACGGAGGAGTCAATTGCCGACGTCCCTGATCGCGCGCGCTCGACGGCCCGCGATCGCCCTTGCCGCAGCCGCCCTTGCGCTCTCGGGGTTGGCGCCCTCGGCCCTCGCCGCTGACGTCCTGGCGGTGACGACACCGTATCCCTCGATCGCGGTCGCGCCCGGGTCCAACCCGAGCTTCGACCTCACCGTGACCGCGCCGACCGACGGCACAGTCGACCTGGCCGTGAGTGGCACGCCCGAGGGGTGGAAGGCCACGCTCCACGGTGGTGGCTTCGTCGTGACCGGCGTTGCGATCACCGGCGGCAAGTCTGCGACGGCCCGACTGGACGTCGACGTCCCCGCCGACACGACGGCCACGAAAGCGTCGTTGACCGTGACGGCTCGTCACGGCGGCCAATCGGTCACGCTCCCCCTGTCGATCTCGGTCGATGCGAACGTCGCCGGCGACATCACGCTGACCACCCCATCGCCGACCCTGACCGGGGCGAGCGATTCGCCGTTCACGTTCGATCTCACGCTCACCAACGGCTCCGCTGAGGACCAGACCGTGTCCGCGACGGCGTCGACGACCAGTGCGGGATGGAAGGTCGACACGAAGCTCGCGCAGGCCAACGCGGCGAGCACGATCGTCAAGGCCGGCAGCTCCACGACGATCACCGTGACGGCGACGCCGCCGGACAACGCGCCCGCCGGCCACACGGACATCGATGTCAGCGCGAAAGCCGGCGCGAAGACGATCACCGGCAAGCTCGGGATCGACGTCACCGGCTCATACAAGAT
>DASXTH010000255.1:0-4171 GCA_036505555.1 Candidatus Limnocylindrales bacterium
TCGTTGATGTGCTGCTGCTCAGCTTTCGCGATCAAGCCGGCAGCCTTCGCGCTGACCTTGATGTAGTAGTCGAAGCCCGGATACTCGGCGCGCCCATCGGGCATCTTGTACCCGGCTTCGTTCGCCGGAGTCGCGATCGCCCACCAGTCGCCGCCCTGCGCGGTCGTCTTCCGCGGCGTTGCGGTCGTGCTCAGCCAGTGCCAGAACGGCGTTCCGTACGTCACGTTGAACGACGGCCAGATCTCGATCTTGCCGCGCTCATATGCGGTCTGGCCCATGGTCGCCGGGAAGCCGTCGTGCTTCGCGGGCTTGACGGTGCCGGAGTTCAGGACGTGGGCCGACTCGGTGGCGAACTCCGGGATCCCGGCGGGTCGCGGCGCGGGCGTGTGCGTCGTCGTCCCGAACAGACCGGGAGCTCGCCGGCGAAGCGCCGCCGAGGCCCGTTGCAGGACCGGATGGGTCGCGCCGGTCGCCAGCATCATGCCGTCGATCTCGGCGCCCGCATCCTGGCCGCGCGCGTCGAGCTCCATCAGGTCGCTGACCGCCTGGTTGCCGACGAGGCCCTGCAACTCGAGAAGGGCGCCTTCGCGCTCCGGGAGTGCCCCGAGGTCGCCGTCGAACCCGGCCTGCGTGGCCGCGTGCGTGCTCGAGCGATCGGCATGGTCGTTCGCGTGCTCGGCCTGAGCCAACCGGACCTCCTGGGCTGTGCGGTGAGCGTCGAGCGCTGCCAGCGCGCGCGCGATGAGCCCGCAGGCAGACGCCGGGGCACGATCGGCTGCCCGATCGGGCGAGCACGGACCGAGCCGTCCTAGACTGTCGCCACGCCCCCGTAGCTCAGCGGATTAGAGCGGCCGGCTTCTAACCGGTAGGTCGCAGGTTCGATTCCTGCCGGGGGCGCCAGCACAGGACGGTCAGCCGTCAGCTGAGGTCGGCGCCCTCGAGGAGCCACTCGTCCGGGTCGTCCATGACCTCGTCCGCGTAGCACCAGCGCCACGCCTCGCCCGGCTGTATCGAGCGGGCCACGGGGTGACGGGTCGCGGCGAAGTGAGCCGAGGCGTGCTTGTTCACGCTCTGGTCGCAGCAGCCGACGTTGCCGCAGGTCACGCAGACCCGGAGGTGGACCCATTCGTCGCCGAGCGCCACGCATTCGGCGCAGACCTCACCCTGAGGCGGCGCCTCGCGCGATTCCCAGAGGTGGGGACAGGTGCTCACGGCTGCCGAGCGTACACCGGGCTCGGGCGGGGTGGGCCGGCCTCGATGCGATGCCGGATCGACTCGACGGTGCCGGTCACCCAATCGGACTCGATCCACCAGGTCGCGCCGGCTGCTTCGTGGGCCGCAACCGTCGCGCCAGCCGCATCGAGGTCGTCGGCCGGCGTGGTGCCCTGGGCAACCACCTCCCAGGACCGTTCGCGCGCGGCGGCCGGCCACTCGCGCTCCGCCCATTCGACGATCTCGCGGATGCCCACGGCGTCCTCGACCTGGGCGACGATGCCGTCCCAGGCCAGCGTTCGTCGCATCGACCGCTCGTTCGGCCAGCGGCCGACCGTCCAGATCGGGATCCGCGGACGCTGGACCGGCGTGGGGCGGAACGTCATCGGCTCGAACGCGTAATGGCGTCCGTGGAACCCGAAGGGCTCGCCGGTCCAGAGCCCCGCGAGGATCGCGAGGCTCTCGTCGAGCTTCTCGCCGCGGATCCGCGCCTCGATTGGCTCGCCGACGTTGCCGAAGGCCCCGTCATCGGTCGTGCCGAGGCCCACGGGGAGCACGAGCCGTCCGTTCGACAGGCGGTCGAGCGTCATCGCCTCCCGAGCGAGCTTCCACGGCCGGCGCCGGGCGGGCGGGGTGACGATCGCGCCGAGCGTGACCCGTTCGGTCCGCATCGCCATCGCGGCCATGACGACCCACGGGTCGTAGGTGTCCATCTCGCCGATCGCGACGCCGTCCCAGGTGAACACGCCGTCCCAGCCGTGCGCTTCGGCGAGCGCCGCCTGGTCGGCGACGGTCCGCGGGTCGCCGGCGAAGGTGATGATCCCGAGCTTGATCGCCATCGCCCGATGGTAGGCGAGGCCGGCCGGATGAGCTCCGAGCGCCCAATCGGCCGCGTCGGCCGCGGTCAGGGGACCGTGATCGCCTCGATCGTCGGGAGGGAGCCCGCGGGACGCGGGTCGGCCAGCGACACGTCGATCATCCGAAGGACATCCGAGCCGGAAGCGGTGCACGCATCGTCGAGGAGGCGCCAGTGGTCGCCGGTCGGGTCGATCTCGAGGGACGGCGTCGTCGCGCAAGCGGGACCGCGCCAGATCAGCCGCAGAGCGGTATCGCTGGTCGCGACGAGTTGGATCCCCGTCGGTCCCGCGCCGACCGCTTCGACCTCGGGGTCGAACGATCCCTCGACCGAGTCGACAACATACCCCGGGTCGGCGACGACGATGTCGTATCCACCGCTCCCGGAGTCAGGCGCCGACGCCGTCCATGTCGGCATGTCGACGCCGCCCCGGCCGTCGTAGAGCGTCGTCGTCAGCGTGGTCGCATCGACCGGGCGCGAGAACCTCAGGATGAGCTCCCGGAATACCGGGACGGCGTCACCGCCACATCGCGGGCGATCGAGCGTGAGCGTCGCGAGCGTCGAGTCGATCGTCAGACGGTGGACGGTGTCACATGGCGACCCGACCCAGGTGAGACGGACCGTCGTCGGGTCATCGTTCGTGGCGCGGAAGCCGTCCTGGTCGACGTTCTCGGGTGGGTTCCCCGACACGGCGTTCGCCAGCATGCCAGATTCGTCGACGACGTCCACGCTCGCCGGATTGCCCCCCGTGGTCCGAAGTGCGACGTGGATCGGGGGAACGGCGGGCGATCCGAGCGGCTGATGCGGTCCCGGCGTCGCGGGCTCCGAGGGCGCGGGGCTCAGCAGGGGTGCGAGGCTCGGGCTCGGCTGCGCGGACTGCGTCGGAAGCACCGAATCACTGGGCGGCACGACCGCCGGGTTGGTCGGGCGTGACCCGATCACCGCGACGCCAAGACCGGCCATCAGGAGCGTGGCGAGGCCGAGCGCCGCGACGCCGCGGCCGTTGAACGCGCGACGCGGAGCCATGACGTCCGAGCGGAAGGCCCGAAGGAGGTCCGGCCGGCGGGGAGTCGTCCGTGCGTGGGCCATCGCCGCGATGATCGGCGCCTCGGGAGCGGCGTTTGGGCCGTCCTCGAGGAAGGCGGCCAGGGCGCGATCCAGATCGGCGAGGTTCGTCATGCGATGGACTCCCGCCCGGGCCCCAGCCGGGTATCGGCTTCGATGGCCGCGCGCAGCGCGCGAACCGCGTAGTGGATCCGGGAGCCAGCCGTCCCGATCGGCACCCCGAGGACGTCGGCGATCTCGGCCTGGCTCAGCCCGGCGTAATGCTGGAGAACGAGGACGGCCCGCTGCTCGGCAGTGATCCGGCTGAACCCGCGCTCGAGCTGATCGCGATCGGCGACGGCGCGGTAGTCGTCGGGGGCTCGCGAGACGTCAGCGTCGTCGGGGAGGAGCGGCGTCGTCGGTGCCCCGCGTCCCGCCCGGCGGGCCTCGGCCGTCGATGACCGCACGATCACCCGGTACGTCCAGGCATCGAAGCGATCGGGGTCACGGAGCTTCGGCAGCTCATTCCAGATGTTGATCAGGGCCTGCTGGAGCGCGTCCTCCGCCAGGTACTGGTCGCGCAGGATCCGATAGGCGATTCCATAGAGGCGGTTCGAGGCGAATCGGACCAGCGCGTCGAACGCCTCGTGATCGCCTCGGGCCGCTCGTCTGACGAGCTCGCGTTGGTCCACTCGGATCCTCGGTCTATCGCCCGGCGGGCGTCAGCGAGTATGAGACGGTCGATCGGCGGCTTCTTCAATCTTCGCCGGGACTCCCGCTCCTGCGCGTCCCGGATCACCGGGCCGACCGGCCCCAGCCGATCGGGCGGTTCGGACCGTCGACCCACCCTGGCGCATCGGCGAGACTCATCGGCATGCAGATCGTCACACCAGCCGAGGCCGTCGCCGGGATCCGCAGCGGCGACCAGGTCTATCTCCACTGTGCGGCGGCCACGCCGTCCGTGCTCCTCGACGCGCTCGTCGAGCGTGCGCCCGAGCTCGCGGACGTCGGCATCGTTCATCTCCACTGCGAAGGCCCGGGCCCGCACCTCACGCCCGA
>DASXTH010000256.1:0-4337 GCA_036505555.1 Candidatus Limnocylindrales bacterium
CCGGCGTCTGGTCGATGTCGCCCAGGACGTCATCACCCGTGACGACGACTGCGGCACCGAGGAAGGCAGCTGGATCACGCGCGAGGACTCGACCGACGAGAAGGAGTTCCGGCGCCGGCTCGTCGGCCGGCTGGCCGCGGCGCCGTTGCCCGACACCAGCGTGAAGGTCAAGAAGGGCGAGGAGCAGCCGCTCGTCGTCGACCGGAACATCGAGATCACCGAGGAGATCGCGGCCCGCATCGAGGCGGCCGGGATCCAGGAAGTCCTCGTCCGCTCACCGCTCACCTGCGAGGCTCGCTACGGCGTCTGCCGGGCGTGCTACGGGCGCAACCTCGCCACGGGCGAGATGGTCGCGTCGGGCGAGGCGGTCGGGATCATCGCCGCCCAGTCGATCGGCGAGCCGGGCACCCAGCTGACGATGCGGACATTCCACACCGGCGGCGTCGCCGGCCTCGACATCACCGCGGGTCTGCCGCGAGTCGAGGAGCTGTTCGAGGCCCGCGTCCCCAAGGGCAAGGCGGAGATCAGTCACATCGATGGGATCGTCGAGATCCTCCGCAGCGACACCGGGACGAAGGTCAAGGTGACGAGCACGGAGGTCTACGACACCGAGCTTGCCCTCCCGAAGGGCGCCGAACTGCTCGCAGCCGCGGGCGACTCGGTCGAGGCCAACCAGATCATCGCCCGGATCGCCGACGGCGAGACCGGCACGCCGACCGACGTCGCCGCGCCGGTCAAGGGCTTCCTCGTCAGCGGCGCGGACGGCCTCGCCGTCCGGGCCGAGGACGTCGTGGAGCGCGAGTACACGATCCCCCACAACGCCAAGCTGCTCGTCGAGAACGGCCAGGAGATCCGGGCCGGCGACGGGATCACCGACGGCCCGATCAACCCGCAGGAATACCTCGAGACCCGGGGCAAGGACGCCGTCCAGCGCTACCTGGTCAAGGAAGTCCAGAAGGTCTACCGGAGCCAGGGCGTCACGATCAACGACAAGCACATCGAGATCATCGTCCGCCAGATGCTCCGGAAGGTCCGGATCGATCAGCCGGGCGACGTCGATCTGCTCCCGACCGAGCTCATCGACCGGCTCGACTTCGAGGAGGAGAACAACAAGGTCCTGTCCGAGGGGGGCGAGCCCGCCACGGCCCAGACCGTGCTTCTCGGCGTGACGAAGGCGTCCCTCAACACGTCGTCCTTCCTCGCCGCCGCGTCCTTCCAGGAGACGACCCGGGTGCTGACCGAGGCCGCCATCAATGGCGCCAAGGACCACCTGATCGGCCTCAAGGAGAACGTCATCATCGGCAAGCTGATCCCCGCCGGGACCGGCGCGCCGGCGAACGTCGCGGCCCGCAAGGAGCGCGACCGCCGGGCCGCCATCGAGGCCCTCGCCGGCGAGGCGATCGAGGACGCCGGGAGCGAGTACAACCCGTTCCTGGAGGAGGGCGGCCGGCCGGCCGACGAGGCCGCCGGGCTGGCCCTCGCGGCGACGATCGCGGGTGCGTCGGAGGAGGGCGACTTCAACCCGTTCCTCGCCGACGACGAGGCGAGCGACGGCGACGAGGACGAAGCCGCCGAGAACCCGTTCGTCGCCGTCGGCGCGAGCGGGAAGCCCTCCGACAGCGACGCGGATGACGCGTCGAAGGCGGCCGGCGACCAGCCCGCGGAGGGCTGACCGACACCGCCCAGCGAGCACGCCAGCGGCCCGATTCACGTTTGACACCGTTTTCGAGCCGCTGATACACTCCGCCTTCGTGGCCTCGGGAGGGGTCCGCGGCCGACGTGCGCGTCGACCACCCCAGACGGCAGTCCACCGAAGGTAGGTCCGCGAGCCTGACCGCTCGCGATCCGGCGAGTGCCGGCGACCACCGCCACCAGACCATTCAGCCAACCGAGAGGAGCAGCGTCTTCGTGCCGACGATCAGCCAGCTCGTGCGCCACGGTCGCCAGACCAAAGTGAAGAAGGTCAAGGCGCCCGCCATGCGCAAGAACTGGAATGGCATGCACCGCAAGCAGGTCGCCATCCCCGGCGCCCCGCAGAAGCGTGGTGTCTGCCTCCAGGTCCGGACGATGACGCCCAAGAAGCCGAACTCGGCGCTCCGCAAGATCGCCCGCGTCCGGCTGTCGAACCAGATGGAGGTCACGGCCTACATCCCCGGCATCGGCCACAACCTCCAGGAGCACTCGGTGGTCCTCGTCCGCGGCGGCCGCGTGAAGGACCTCCCCTCGGTCAAGTACCACATCATCCGCGGCACGCTCGACGCGGCCGGCGTGCGCGACCGCAAGCAGGGTCGCAGCAAGTACGGCGCCAAGGCGACGACCGGGCCGGGAGGCAAGAAGTAATGCCCCGCCGCCAGTCGATCCCGCGAATGACCAAATATCACACCGAGCCGGCCAACCGGACGACCTCGCGCTTCACCGCCAAGCTCATGGCGAATGGCAAGCGCAACCTGTCCGACCGGATCCTCCGGCAGGCCCTGGCCCGAGCGGAGGCCCAGGCCCATCGGCCCGGCCTCGAGGTCCTCGAGGCGGCCCTTCGGAACGCGACCCCGATCATCGAGGTCAAGCCCCGCCGAGTCGGTGGTGCGACCTATCAGGTCCCGGTCGAGATCCGCGGCGATCGCCGCCTGTCGCTCGGTGTCCGCTGGCTCGTCCAGGCGGCCCGCAAGCGGAACGGCAAGAGCATGAGCGACAAGCTCGCGCAGGAGCTGGTCGACGCGATGAACGGCCTCGGCGCTGCCGTCAAGCGTCGCGAAGACACGCACAAGATGGCCGAGGCGAACCGCGCCTTCAGCCATTTCAAGTGGTAGACCCGGGGAGCTGAGAGAACACCGTGGCACGACAGGTTCCGCTCGCACGCACGCGGAACATCGGAATCATCGCCCATATCGACGCGGGCAAGACGACCGTCACCGAGCGGATCCTCTTCTACACGAAGAAGATCTACAAGATCGGCGAGGTCCATGAAGGCGCCGCGACGATGGACTGGATGCCCCAGGAGCAGGAGCGCGGGATCACGATCACCGCGGCCGCAACGACGGCGTTCTGGGGCGATCATCGCATCAACATCATCGATACGCCCGGGCACGTGGACTTCACGGTCGAGGTCGAGCGGAGCCTCCGCGTCCTCGACGGCGCGGTCGTCGTGTTCGACGGCGTGGCCGGCGTCGAGCCCCAGTCCGAGACGGTCTGGCGGCAGGCCGACCGCTACGGCGTGCCGCGCTTCTGCTTCATCAACAAGCTCGACCGGACCGGTGCCGACTTCTGGCGCGGGGTCGAGTCGATCAAGGACCGCCTCGGCGCGAACGCGGTGCCGATCCAGATCCCGATCGGTCGCGAGGACCGCTTCGAGGGGATCGTCGACCTCGTCGAGATGAAGGCCTACTACTACCGCGACGACCAGGGCACGACCTTCGACGTCAAGGACATCCCGAATGAGCTGCAGGCCGAGGCCGAGACGCATCGCCACACGATGATCGAGGCCGTCGCCGAGATGGACGACGAGCTGACCCACAAGTACCTCGAGGGCGAGGAGCTCACGATCGCGGAGATCAAGCGCGGTCTCCGCCTCGGGACGCTGACCACGAAGATCATCCCGGTCCTCACCGGCTCGGCGCTCCGCAACAAGGGCGTCCAGAAGATGCTCGACGCGGTCGTCGACTACCTCCCGTCGCCGCTCGACGTCCCGCCGATGATCGGCGTCGATGTCCGGACCGGCAACGAGATCATCCGCACCCCGGATGACAAGGAGCCGTTCAGCGCGCTTGCCTTCAAGATCGCCGCCGACCCGTTCGTCGGGAAGCTGGCGTTCTTCCGGGTGTACTCCGGCACGCTCAAGGCCGGGTCGTACGTGATGAACCCGACGAAGGGCAAGAAGGAGCGCATCGGGCGCATCCTCCAGATGCACGCGAACCACCGCGAGGAGATCGACGAGGTCTACGCGGGCGACATCGCCGCGGCCGTCGGCCTGAAGGACACCTTCACCGGCGACACGCTGACCGACCCCGATCACCAGATCATCCTCGAGTCGATGACCTTCCCCGAGCCGGTCATCGAGGTCAAGATCGAGCCGAAGACGAAGGCCGACCAGGACAAGCTCGCGATCGCGCTCCAGCGCCTCGCCGAAGAGGATCCGACGTTCCGCGTCCACACGGACCCGGAGTCGTCGGAGACCCTCATCGCCGGGATGGGCGAGCTCCATCTCGACGTCCTCGTCGACCGGATGATCCGCGAGTTCAAGGTCGCCGCGAACATCGGCAAGCCGCAGGTCTCGTATCGGGAGACGATCCGCCGCGCCGCCGAGGGCAACGGGCGCTTCGTCCGCCAGACCGGCGGCAAGG
>DASXTH010000257.1:0-13746 GCA_036505555.1 Candidatus Limnocylindrales bacterium
CACTCGCCCGTCCGGCGAGTCTAGCGGGTGGCGAGGGCGGATCAGTCCTCGACGAGGATGACGGCGAGGCGGCGCGGGCCGTGGACCCCCTCCACCCGTTGGAGCTCGATGTCGCTCGTGGCGCTCGGGCCGCTGATCCACGTCTGGGGGCGGGTCGGGTCGAGCCGGGCGAGCGCCTCCGGGACGGAGCCCACGACCTGATCGACCCGGACAACGCAGACGTGGAGGTCCGGGAGCAGGCTCAGGGCCCGGCGACCCTGTCCATCCCCGCCGTCGAGCACGATCGTGCCGGTCTCCGCGATCGCGACCGCACACGTGGTGATCGTGCCGTCGAGGGCGTCGAGCTGAGCATGCGTCAGTACGGGCTCGTCGGGCACCACCTCGACCTGCGATCGGGACAGCCAGGCCGCCGGGACGCCGGCCGGGGCGACGATCCGTCTGGCACGATGTTCGCCGAGCGTCGCGGCGACGACATCGGGCAGCCCCTCGCCTGTCGTTTGGGCGATCGTGGCGCGATAGTCGTCGACCCGATCGGCGAACCGCTCGACGATGTCGACCGAGGGCGGCAGCGCGACCTCGTACGCACGCGGGATCGCGACGGCGGCCGGGCGATCGCCGAGCGCCGCGCGGATCCGATCGAGGACGACCGTGCGGGCCGGCGGCGTCTGATCGCCGCTCACCGCTTCCCCTCCCCGCCGGTTCGGCGCCACCACCTCCGGAAGGATTCCCGAGCCGGCGGGCGCAGGTCGCGCGCCCGGAACCAGCCGCCGATCGGGCCGGGACCGCGCAGCATGCGCACCATGCCCCGCCGCGTGATCAGCCGAGCGGCAAGCCCGGCCGTGCGCTCCGCGAGGCCGAGGCGCCGGGGCGAGCGGAACGTCCAGGCGGCGACGCCCATCCCGACCGCCTCGGGTGTCGGGAGGCGGTGGATCGCCTCCGACTGGCGAACGACCTGCCCGCGGAGATGGACGAGGATCTCGGGGATGTCGATCCGGACCGGGCAGACGTCGAAGCACGCCCCGCACAGCGACGAGGCAAAGGGCAGGGATGCCGTCTGCTTGTCGACGGCATGCCGTGCGATGCCCCGGAGCTGGGGGGTCAGGATCGCCCCGATCGGCCCCGGGTAGACCGAACCGTACGCTCTCCCGCCAGTCCGCTCGTAGACGGGACAGACGTTCAGACACGCTGAGCAGCGGATGCAGCGCAATGCCTGGCGCCCGGTCGGGTCCGAGAGCGTGTCCGTCCGCCCGTTGTCGAGCAGAATCAGGTGGAACGCCTGTGGTCCGTCCCCGGGCGTGACCCCGGTCCAGAGCGAGGTGTACGGGTTCATCCGCTCGGCGGTCGCCGAGCGCGGCAGGAGCTGGAGGAACACCTCCAGGTCGCGCCAGGTCGGGACGAGCTTCTCGATGCCCATGACCGTGATCAACGTCTCGGGCAGGGTCAGGCACATCCGGCCGTTGCCTTCCGACTCGACGACGACCACCGTCCCGGTCGCCGCGACCCCGAAGTTCGCGCCCGAGACCGCCACCCGGGCGCGGAGGAACTTCTCGCGGAGGTGGAGCCGAGCGGCCTCGGCAAGCTCAGTCGGCACGTCACTCAGGCCGGCCGGCGCGGGCCGCCCGACACGGCCCATCTCGTCGATGAAGATGTCCCGGATCTCCGACCGGTTGCGGTGGATCGCCGGGACGAGGATGTGGGACGGGAGATCGTGCCCCAGCTGGACGATCATCTCGGCGAGATCGGTCTCCCAGACGTCGATGCCCTCGAGCCGGAGCGCTTCGTTGAGTTCGATCTCCTGGGTGGCCATCGACTTCACCTTGACGACCTCGGTCGCGCCCGCGGCCCGGGTGATCGCGGCGACGATCGCGTTCGCTTCGGCCGCGTCGCTCGCCCAGTGGACCGAACCACCGGCGGCGGTCACCGCGCCCTCGAACTGCTCGAGGAGCGCGGGCAGGTCGCGGAGGACCTCGTCCTTCAGCGCGGCGCCGGCGAGCCGCAATTCCTCCCAGTCGGCGCGTTCTGCAACGACCGCGGCGCGCTTCGTCCGGATCGTCATCGTCGCGCGGCCGAGGTTCGCGCGGAGCTGGCCATCGGCGAGGGCAGTCCGCGCCGCCTCGGGGAATGGCGGCGTGCCGCGGAAGGTGGGCTCGGGGCGATCGCGTCGGCTCGGACCCGGCGGTTCGGCGTTGGCGGTCATGCCGGCATGCCGGTCGACGCGAGGATCTCGGCGAAGTGCATCACGCGGACGGGCGATCGGCGCCTGGAGAGGAGCCCCCCGATGTGCATCAGACAGGACGTGTCGCCCGCGGTGAGCACCTCGGCGCCCGAGGCCAGGACGTCGTCGGCCTTGTCGAGGCCCATCGCGATCGACGTGTCGGCGTTCTTGACCGCGAACGTGCCGCCGAACCCGCAGCAGGACGCCGAACGCGGAAGGTCGAGGAGCGTCAGCCCGTCGACGGCGGCCAGCAGCCGCGTCGGCCGGTCGCCGACGCCCAGCAGGCGGGTCGAGTGGCAGGTCGGGTGGAAGGCGACTGTGTGCGGGAACCGGGCGCCGACGTCGGTCAGGCCGAGATCGTCGACCAGGAATTCGGAAAGCTCGCGCACGCGCGGCGAGACCTCGGCCACGCGAGTCGCCAGCCCACGATCCGCGTGTGCCGCGGGCAGCTCGGCGACGACCGGGTGATAGCGCCGGACCATCGAGGCGCACGATCCCGACGGGGTCACGACGGCGTCGTAGCCGGCGAATGCGTCGACGAACCGCCGGACGAACGGGACGCACGCATCCTGGTAGCCCGAGTTGAAGTGCATCTGGCCGCAGCACGTCTGCTCGTCCGGGAACTCGACGTCATGACCGAGGCGCCGGAGCAGCCGCACGACCGCCTGCCCGACCTCCGGAAACAGCGCATCGTTATAGCAGGCGATGAAGAGGGCGATCCGCACCGGGTCAGGGCCTCGATCGCGTGGCGGCGACGCGCGGCTCGTAGCGACGGATGTCCTGGGTCGCGCGGACCAGCGCTCGGAGCGTCTCGAGATCGCCCGCGATCAACCCGCCGGCACGCGCCTGGACGAGGATGTTGCCGAGGGCCGTGGCCTCGACCGGACCCGCCAGGACCGGCAGCTCGCAGGCGTCGGCGGTGAGCTGGCAGAGCAGCGCGTTGCGCGCGCCGCCGCCCACGAGGTGGATGACCTCGACCTTCGTGCCGGACAGCCGGGCGGCGTCGCGCACGGTCCGCGCGAACGCGGCCGCGAGGCTGTCGACAA
The DNA here is from genome assembly GCA_036505555.1 of Candidatus Limnocylindrales bacterium. GTDB lineage: Bacteria > Chloroflexota > Limnocylindria > Limnocylindrales > CSP1-4 > CF-46. The sequence goes on from DASXTH010000257.1 coordinate 3,262, forward strand.
TGCACCGGACGAGCGCTGGCCGCGTCGCGGGCGGCGCCTGGTCCGTGTCCGCGCACGCTTGGGCGATCCGGGTCGCCATGTCCCCGGGGGCGAGAAACCGCGGATCGTCGGGATCGACCACAGGCCCGCCCGAGGGGAGTTCGGCGGCTGCGACGAGCAGCGCCGGCAGCCGCTCCGGCGAGCCGTCCTGCTCCCACGCGCGCAGCGACTCCTGGAGCAACCAGAGGCCCATCACGTTGCGAAGGTAGCGGATCCGGTCGTCGACGCCGCCTTCGTTCGTGAAGTTCGCGAGCCGGCTGTCCCCGCTCACGATCGCCCGCTCGAGCTCGACGCCGACGAGGCCCCACGTGCCGCAGGCGATATACGCGAACGGGACATCGCCGGCCGGCACCGCGACGACCGCCGACGCGGTGTCATGCGACCCGACGAGCGTAAGGAGCGTGTCCGACGAGATCCCGAGCTCTCTCCGCACGTCGGCTCGCATCGGGCCGATCACCTCCCCCGGCGACGCGAGCGCTGGAAACCGCGAGCGGCCCAGATCGAGCAGCGCGATCAGCTCGTCGTCCCACGTCCGGCGATGCACGTCGAGCAGGGCCGTGGTCGAGGCGTTCGTCCGCTCGGCGACCGACACGCCGGACAGCCAGAAGCCGAAGAGATCTGGAATCAGGAGGATCGTCCGGGCCGACTCGTACGTCGGACGGCGCCGCTCGGCCGCGAGCTGGAAGATCGTGTTGAGCGCCAGGTGCTGGATCCCCGTCCGGGCGTACAGCTCGGTCGGCGCCACGATGGCCTGGACGTCCGCGACGACGGACGCCGTGCGCTCATCGCGGTAATGGATCGGGTTGGCGAGCAGCGCGCCGGTCTCGTCGAGCATGCCGTAATCGACGCCCCATGAATCGACGCCGACGCTGACGAGAGGGTCGGTCGGCTCGGCCGCTCGCGCCGCGGCGCGGAGACCCGCCTGGACTTCGCGCCAGAGGCGCAGGACGTCCCAGTGGAGTGTCCCGGCCACGCGGACCGGTTCGTTCGGGAACCGGTGGAGCTCGGTCAGCTCCAGCTCGCGTGGCGCCACCCGGCCGACGATGACCCGTCCGCTCGAGGCGCCGAGATCGACCGCCGCGACCAGCCGCCCGCTCATCGGGCGATCATCCGTGGTTCACCGCAGAAACGCAGCGGCCACGCCTGCATCGACCGGGATGTGGAGCCCGGTCGTCTGGCTGAGGTCTCCTCCGACGAGGGCGAAGACCGCGGCCGCGACGTGCTCGGGCAGGACCTCGCGCTTCAAGAGGGTCCGCTGGGCGTAGAACTCGCCGAGCTTGTCCTCGCTGATCCCGTAGGTCCGCGCTCGATCGGCGCCCCAGCCCTTGGCGAAGATCCCGGAGCCGCGAACGACGCCGTCAGGGTTCACGCCGTTGACCCGGATCCCGTACTGGCCGAGCTCGGCCGCGAGGAGCCGGACCTGGTGGGCCTGGTCGGCTTTGGCGGCTCCGTAGGCGACGTTGTTCGGGCCGGCGAAGAACGCGTTCTTGCTGACGATGTAGACGACGTCGCCGCCCATCGCCTGGTCGATGAGGACGCGCGTCGCCTCTCGCGACACGAGGAACGAGCCGCGGGCCATCACGTCGTGCTGGAGGTCCCAGTCGTGGGCCGTGGTCTCGAGCAACGGCTTGGAGATCGACAGCCCGGCGTTGTTGACGACGAGATCGACGCCACCGAAGGCCAGGACGGCCGCCTGGAACGCCACGGCGATCTGGGCTTCGTCGGTGACGTCGGCGACGATGCCGATCGCGACGTCGGTCGTGCCGAGTTCGGCGGCGACGGCAGCGGCGCTCGCGGCATCGATGTCGGCGACGACGACGCAGGCACCCTCGGCCGCGAGGCGATGGGCGATCGCCTTGCCGATCCCCGATCCACCGCCGGTGACGAACGCGACGCGCGCGGCGAGCGGCCGGGGCGCGGGCATCCGCTTGAGCTTTGCCTCCTCGAGCAGCCAGTACTCGATCGCGAACTTCTCGGACTCGCTGATCGGCGCGTAGCTCGATAGGGCTTCGGCGCCGCGCATCACGTTGATCGCGTTGAGGTAGAACTCGCCCGCGACGCGGGCGGTCTGCTTGTTCGGCCCGAACGAGAACATCCCGATGCCCGGGACGAGCACGATCGCCGGGTCGGCACCGCGCATCGCCGGGCTGGCGGCGGTCGCGTGACGGTCGTAGTACGCGGCGTAGTCGGCCCGGTACACCTCGTGAAGCTCGCGGAGGCGGGCGCTCGCCTCCTCGATCGACGCGCTCGGCGGCAGGTCGAGGACCATCGGCCGGACCTTCGTCCGAAGGAAGTGATCCGGACACGACGTCCCGAGGGCCGCCAGCCGCGGGTGCTCGGTCGAGGCGAGGAAGTCGAGGACCGCGGGATCGTCGGCGAAGTGGCCGACCATCGGCCGGTCGGTCGAGGCGAGGCCGCGGACGAGCGGCAGAAGCGCGGCCGCCCGAGCCCGTCGCTCCGCGGCGGGCACCGCCTGGTTGGCGGCGATCCGGGCCCCGAACGGGTCGGTCCGGCCGTGGGCAGCGATATACGCCGCCGCGGTCCCGATGATCTCGAGCGAGCGGGCCTCGCACTCCTCGGACGAATCACCCCAGGCCGTGATGCCGTGCCCGCCGAGGATCGCCCCGATCGCGGCGGGGTGGTCGCGCCGGATCGCTGCGATCTCGAGCCCGAGCTGGAACCCCGGGCGCCGCCACGGCACCCAGGCGACCCGGTCGCCGAAGCAGTCGCGGGTCAGCACCTCGCCATCCGCCGCGGTCGCGAGGGCGATGCCGGAGTCCGGGTGGAGGTGGTCGACGTGGTTCGCTTCCACGAGGCCGTGCATCGCCGTGTCGATCGACGGAGCCGCGCCGCCTCGTCCGTGCAGGCAGAAGTCGAACGCGCCGACCATCTCGTCCTCGCGCTCGACGCCGGGGTAGGAATCGACGAGCGCCCGCAGGCGGTCGAGCCGGAGGACGGCGAGGCCCTCCTCGCGGAGGGTGCCGAGATCGCCTCCGGAGCCCTTGACCCAGAGCAGCTCCACGGGGCGGCCGGTTGCTGGATCGATGCCCAGCCCTTTGGCCGACGTGTTGCCACCGGCGTAGTTCGTGTTCGCGGGGTCGGCGCCGAGCCGGTTCGAGCGCGCGAGCAACGCGGCGACGGTCGTCTCGGCGTCGCCGGGTTCGCCCGGTCCGCCGGGGCCGCCCGCGCTGGGCTCAGCCGGAACGGTGGTCACGCGCCCCATCCCGCGGCCTGACCGCCGACCCGCTCGGCGACGATCCGCTCGAAGTAGCCGGATCGCGTGTACGCCGCCAGCGGATCCGGATCCAGGCCCATCGCAGTCCGGACCTCGGCGAGAAGCGGTCGGACGTCGGTGTTGTAGGCGTCCATCAGGACCGCGTTCGCGCCGAGCACGTCACCGGCCGCCTGGGCCGACGCAAGCGCCGCGCGATCGACGAGCAGCGCCTTGGCCGTGGCCTCCTGGACGTTCATCACCGACCGGATCTGGCCCGGGATCTTCGGCTCGATGTTGTGGCACTGATCCAGCATGAAGGCCACGCCGGACTCGGCGCTGAGTCCGCCCGCAGCAACCACCTCCCACATGATCCGGAACAATTGGAACGGGTCGGCCGAGCCGACCATCAGGTCGTCGTCGGCGTAGAAGCGCGAGTTGAAGTCGAACCCCCCGAGGCGGCCGGCACGGAGCAGGGAGGCGACGATGAACTCGATGTTCGTGCCCGGCGCGTGGTGGCCCGTGTCGACGACGACCGCCGCCTTGGGTCCGGCCGCGACACACTGGAGATACGCGGTGCCCCAGTCCGGGACGTCCATCGTGTAGAACGCCGGCTCGAAGAGCTTGTACTCGAGGAGCATCCGCTGGTCTGGCCCGAGCCGGGCGTGGACGGCCGCGAGCGCCTCGGCAAGCCGGTCCTGGCGGGCACGCATGTCGTCCTGGCCCGGATAGTTCGTCCCGTCGCTGAACCACAGCTTCAGATCGCGGGAACCGCTCGCGTCCATGATGTCGATGCAGGCGAGCAGGTGATCGAGCGCCTTGCGGCGGACCCGCGGATCCGGGTTGCAGACGCTGCCCAGCATGTAGTCGTCGTCCTGGAAGACGTTCGAGTTGATCGTCCCCAGCGCGACGCCGCAGTCGGCGGCATGGCCGGCAAGCGCCGCGTAGTCGTCGACATGGTCCCACGGGATGTGGAGGGCAACGGTCGGCGCAACCCCGGTGTAGCGGTGGACCTCGGCGGCGTCGGCGATCTTCTCTTCGGGGGTCCGTGGCACGCCCTTCTGGGCGAACACCTTGAAGCGGGTCCCCGAATTGCCGAACGCCCACGACGGAAGCTCGATCCGCTGGGCCTTCAGGGCCGCCACGACGGCCTGGTTGGTGGTCACGTCTGCCTCCGTCGCGCCGCCTGGCGCGGTTCGCATGCACTGGCATGGTGATCGCTCCGGGCCGGGGCCGTCACGAGGGACGGAGGAGATGCCACCCATGGCGGGCAACCCGTCCCGGAGCGATTCCGGGCGACGCCGTCACGGCCGGCGGGGTGCCGATCCGGGCCGCCGTCGCTGGCGGTGGCCACAGGCTGCCACAAGTTTCATTTGATTGCAATTCCTTTCTTGACATTCCGATATCGCTCCGATTACTGTGCGACTGGCAACCAATCGAAACCACGTTGCCGCCGGTTCGAGCCCGGCGCCCCGTCCCTCGTCCCCCAGGAAGGAGCGTCCGTGTCCGACCCCGCGAACGGCTCGCCGAAGGACGTCTTCGCCCGGGAGCGCCAGGATCACATCGCCCGCTTCGTCGAAGAGCACGGGCGTGCCCGGGTCGCCGAGCTGGCCGCCCGGTTCGCGGTCTCCGGGGTGACGATTCGCAAGGACCTCCTGGCTCTCGAGTCGATCCAGCGTCTCGTCCGGACCCACGGCGGGGCGATCGCGATCGATCGCAGCCGGCCCGAGGTCTCCTTCGACATCCGCGAGCGGCTCCAGGCCGACGAGAAGGCCCGGATCGGCGCCGCCGGCGCGGCCCTCGTGCGCGATGGCGAGAGCATCGTCATGGATGCCAGCACGACGGCCCTGTCGGTCGCCCGCCATCTCAAGGCACGACCGCCGTGGAGCCAGCTCACGATCATCACCAACGGGCTGCGGATCGCATTCGAGCTGGCCGGCCATCCCGGGATCACCGTCCTGATGCTCGGCGGCCGCGTCCGCTGGGAGGCCCTGTCGGTCGTGGGCCAGCTAGGCGACGGGCTGTTCGATCGGATCAACGTCCAGAAGGCGTTCCTCGGCGCCGCCGGCTTCACCCTCGAATCCGGACTCGCCGACGCGACCGAGGAAGAGGCCCAGATCAAGCGCTCGATGGTGGGTGCGGCGCGCGAGGTCATCGCGATCGTCGACCACACGAAGTGGGAGCGGGCGGCGTTCGCGACGTTCTGCTCGACCGATCACATCGGACTGATCCTGACGGACGCCGCCGCGCCGACCGGGATGGTCGACGACCTGCGACGGCGGAGCATCGACGTCCGCCTCGTCGACGACGGCCACGACGCCGCGCCCGCCGCCGACGCAGACGCCATCACGCGCCGATCCCTGGGCTCGGGCCGATGACCGCCGAGCACGTCGTGGCGACCCCGTTCCGTGCCGAGCTCCGCGGGATCTCGAAGCGGTTCGCCGCGACCCAGGCCCTCGACGAGGTCTCGCTCTCGCTCCTGCCCGGCGAGGTCCACGCCCTGGTCGGCGAGAACGGCGCGGGCAAGAGCACGCTGGTCAAGATCTTGGCCGGGATCCACCAGCCCGACGGCGGCACGATCCTCCTCGACGGCGAGCCGATCCAGATCGCCGGCCCGGCGCGGGCGCGCGCCCTCGGAATCGCGGTCGTCCACCAGGAGCCGCGGCTCTTCCCCGACCTGACCGTGGCCGAGAACGTCTTCATCGGGCATGCCCCGGCCGGCCGCCTGCGGACGATCGACTGGGGAGCGACCCGCCGCTCCGCCCACGCCCTGTTCGAGCAGCTCGGGGTCCAGGTCGACGTCGACGCCCCGGTCCGCGGCCTGTCGATGGCCGACCAGCAGCTGATCGAGATCGCCAAGTCGCTGTCGGTCGAGGCCCGGGTCCTCATCCTCGACGAGCCGACGGCCTCACTGTCTGCCCACGAGGTCGAGCGGTTGTTCGCGATCGTCCGGCGCCTCCGCGATCGCGGCGTGTCGGTGCTCTTTGTCAGCCATCGGCTCGACGAGGTCTTCGCGCTGTGCGACCGGGCGACGGTCTTCCGTGATGGCCGCCACGTGATCACGACGGAGACGAGCGCCCTCACCACGGCAGATCTCGTCCGCTACATGGTCGGCCGAGCTGTGTCGCTGTTCCCGAAGCTCGAGACGCCGGTCGGCGACGTCCTGCTCGAGGTCGACCATCTGACCCGGGCGGGTGCGTTCCGCGACATCTCGTTCTCGGTTCGGCGAGGGGAAATCGTCGGGTTCGCCGGGCTCGTCGGTGCCGGGCGGACCGAGGTCGCGCGTGTCCTCTTCGGCATCGACACCCGTGACGCCGGAGAGATCCGCCTGGCCGGCGTGGCGGTGACGTATCAGAGCCCGTCCGAGGCGATGACCGGCGGGATCGCCTATCTCCCGGAGGATCGCCACCAGGATGGCCTCGTCCTCGACTTCTCGATCGCCCAGAACGTGACACTGCCGATCCTGCCGCGGCTATTCCCGCGGCTCCTCGTCCGGGCGTCGACCGAGCGCCGCGTCGGCGACGAGTACACCCGTCAGTTCAACGTCCGGATGACCGGCGTCGACCAGCTCGTGGGCGCACTGTCCGGCGGCAACCAGCAGAAGGTCGTCCTCGCCAAGTGGCTGGCGTCCAAGCCGCGCGTCCTGATCCTGGATGAGCCCACGCGAGGCATCGACATCGGGGCGAAGGTCGAGGTGCACCGGATCATCGGCGAGCTCGCGGCGTCCGGACTCGGGATCATCCTGATCTCCAGCGACCTGCCCGAGGTCCTTGCGATGTCCGACCGGATCCTCGTCCTGCACGAGGGCCGGCTCACGGCAGAGATTCCGCGCGACCAGGCCTCCGAGGAGCGGGTGATGTTCGCCGCCACCGGCAACTTCGCCGCCGACGAACCCGTGGCGGCCACGGCCGGGGCCGGCGCCGCGCCGGACGGAGCGCGCCGAGATGACTGACGCGACGGCCGCCGCGTCCGCGGGCGCGGTCACGAACCGGCGCGGGCTGCTGGCCTCGATTGCCCGGCAGCGCGAGCTGACCCTCGTCGGGATCATGGTCGTCCTCGGCGGGCTCGTCTCGATCTCCGCCCCGCAGTTCCTGACGTACTCGAACATCAGCCAATTCGCGGTCCTGGCCTCGGTGACGGCGGTCGCCGCGGTCGGCGAGGCGCTCGTGATCATCACCCGCAACGTCGACCTCTCGGTCGAGGCGATGATCGGCCTCGTCGCCTACGTCGTTGCGGTCTCCCTCGAGAGCCACACGCTCAGCGCTCCGATGGCGATCATCGTCGGGCTCCTGCTCGGCCTCGTCCTCGGGATGACCAACGGCGTCGTGATCGCGGTCCTGCGCGTGCCGGCGATCGTCGCGACCCTCGGCACACTGAGCATCTTCCGGGGTATTGACTACTTCGTTGCCGGCAGCCACCAGGTTCCTGTCGCCAGCCTGCCGGAGGGGTTCGCCGACCCAGCCCGCGGCGATGTCCTGGGGATCCCGATCTTCGTCCTCATCGCCGTCGTGATCGTCGCGATCGGGATGGTGATCCTGCGGTCCAGCCGATACGGTCGCCAGCTCTACGCGGTCGGGAGCAACCCGGAAGCGGCCGCGATCCTGGGCATCCCCTCGAAGCGCGTCGTCTTCACGGCCTTTGCCCTGTGCGGCCTGCTTTCGGGCGCGGCCGGCGTGATGTGGGTCATGGAATTCGGGACGATCAACGGGACCGCCGCCACCGGCGCCGGCCTCGCGATCGTGGCCGCCGTCGTGGTCGGCGGGGTGAACATCTTCGGCGGCTCGGGCACGCTCGCCGGCGCGGCGCTCGGCGCGCTCTTCCTCGGGTTCATCGCCAATTCGCTGATCCTCGTCGGGCTCTCGCAGTTCTGGCTCCAGGCGATCTACGGTGCCGTGATCCTTGCCGCCGTCGCCGCCGATGCCGTGATCCTGCGCCGCGTCCAGCGCGCTTCGTCCCTGCGAGCGACCAGGTGACCGCCGTGGCGACGCCCCGGTCCAGCCCGGCTGCCTGGCGGTGGCTCGTGCGCTGGGAATCGCTGCTGCTCCTCGCCTTCCTCGGGCTGATCGTGGTCGGCAACGGCCTGTCGCCCTTCTTTCTGACCGCGGGCAACTTCGCGAACCTGATCGCCGCCCTGATGGAGGTCGCGATCATGGCCCTGCCGATGACCCTGATCATCATCGCCGGCGAGATCGATCTCTCCGTCGAATCGATGGCCGGGCTCGCGAGCGCGATCCTCGGCTTCCTCTGGGCGGCCGGTGTCCCGCTGACGATCGCGATCCCCGTGGTCCTGTTGACGGGCGCCCTCGGCGGCCTGCTCAACGGCCTGCTCATCGCGAAGGGCAGGCTCCCGTCGCTCGTCGTCACGCTCGGCACGCTTGCGTTGTTCCGCGGCCTGGCCCTGATCGTGCTGGGACCCCGTGGGATCAGCGACTTCCCGCCCGGCTTCACCGAGTTCGGTTTCGGGCACGTTCCCGGAACCCTGATCCCCTGGCCTTTCGTCGTGTTCGTCGCCCTCGCGATCGTGCTCGGCGTCGTCCTCCACCGAACGTGGATCGGCCGCCAGATCTACGCGATCGGGCGCAACCAGGGCGCGGCCCGGTTCTCGGGCGTCCGGGTGACCCGGGTCAAGATCGCCCTCTTCGTCCTGTCAGGCTTCGTCGCGGCCCTCGCTGGAATCATCCTCACCGCGCGGCTCTCGAGCGCGCGCGCCGACGCCGCCTCGGGCATGACCCTGACCGTGGTCACGGTCGTCCTGCTCGGCGGCGTGAACATCTTCGGCGGCTCGGGCTCGATCCCCGGCGTGGCCCTCGCGGTCCTCGTCGTGGCGGTCATGCAGAACGCCCTCCGCCTCGCCAGCGTGACGGTCGAGGTCCAGAGCATCGCCCTGGGGCTGCTCCTGATCCTCTCGGTCGTCATCCCCAACTCCGCTCACCAGGCCAAGTCGGCCATCGATCGAGTCCGTGGAGGACGGCCTCCGCCGGCCGGCTCGGTTCGCCGTGGTGAGGAAGCACACGCATGAGGAGGACACAGCCTTGAAGCTCAGATCAGCGGGGCGCACGACCGCCCTGGCAACCGTCGCGATGATGGTATTCGCGGCCTGCGGCTCGGGCGCGACGCCGACCCCCGGCACGTCGACGGCCCCGGGGACGTCGACCGCTCCCGGCGGCTCGACGGCCGCCGGTGCGCCGATCACCGTCGGCTACCTGCCGAAGGACATCGTCAACCAGTACTTCGCCGCCGCCAAGACCGGCGTCGACAAGGCCGCCGGCGAGACCAACGGCAAGGTCATCCAGGTCGGCCCGAACGAGGCGAAGGCGGATCTCCAGATCCCCTTCATCACCGACCTCACCACCCAGAAAGTCAGCGCGATCATCATCTCGGCCGACGGCAAGGACGAGGTTGCACCTGCCCTCAAGGCCGCGATGGCCGCCGGCATCAAGGTCGTCGGCTTCGACTCGAGCCCGGCGGTCGGCGCGTACAACGTCTTCGTCAACCAGGTCGACTTCAGCGGCGTCGGCGTGAACCTCGCCGACTGGGCCTGCGAGCTCGCCCCGAGCTGCACCGGCGAGATCGCGATCCTGTCCGCCGCGGCGACCGCGACGAACCAGAACGCATGGATCGACCTGATGAAGACGACCCTCGCCACCGACAAGTACAAGGGCCTCAAGCTCGTTGACACCGTCTACGGCGATGACGACGCGACGAAGAGCACGACGCAGGCCCAGGGCTTGCTCACCAAGTACCCGAACCTCAAGGTCATCGTCGCCCCGACCACCGTCGGCATCCTCGCGGCCGCCCAGGTTGTGAGCAAGGCCGGCAAGTCGGCCACGGTCAAGGTCACCGGCCTCGGCTTCCCGAACGACATGAAGGCGTTCGTCAAGGATGGCACCTCCCCGGTCTTCGGCCTGTGGAGCGTTCCGGACCTTGGGTATCTCTCCTACTACGTCGCCCAGAAGCTCGTCTCCGGCGAGATCACCGGCAAGGAAGGCGAGACCTTCACGGTCAAGGGCCTCAACAAGGATCAGCCGTACACGATCGGCAAGGACAGCGTCGTGATCCTCGGGCCGGCCTTCCGGTTCGACGCGACGAACGTCGACCAGTTCAACTTCTAGTCGCGTAGTCATGTAGCCACGCGCTACGGGCGTTCGCCGAACGCGGATCGGCGTCCCGGAGGCCTCGCCTCCGGGGCGCCGTCGATTCATAGGAGGCTAAATGGAACGCGTGGGCTTCACGAT
>DASXTH010000258.1:0-8642 GCA_036505555.1 Candidatus Limnocylindrales bacterium
ATCGGCGACGGATCGTTGACGATGATGGCCGGGCCGTGCTCGATCGAGAGTCGCGCCCAGCTGTTCGAGACGGCCGACGCGGTCGCGGCGGCCGGCGCCACGATCATCCGCGGCGGGGCCTTTAAGCCGCGGACCTCGCCATACAGCTTCCAGGGCCTCGGCGTCGAGGCGCTCCGCTACCTGGCGGAGGCACGCGAGCGAACGGGCCTGCCGGTCATCACCGAGGTGATGGAGCCCAACCAGGTCGACATCGTCGCCGAGTACGCCGACATCGTCCAGATCGGGACGCGGAACATGCAGAACTACTCGCTGCTGACCGCGGTCGGCCGCGTGGCGCGACCGGTGATGCTCAAGCGCGGCTACGGCGCGACGGTCGAGGAGTGGCTCATGGCCGCGGAGTACATCGTCAGCTCCGGCAACCCGAACGTCATCCTCTGCGAGCGGGGCATCCGGACGTTCGAGACCTATACCCGGAACACGCTCGACCTGGCGGCGATTCCCCTCGTCCACCGGCTCAGCCATCTGCCGGTCATCGTCGACCCGAGCCACGCGACGGGGAAGCGCTGGCTCGTCGCCCCTCTGGCGGTCGGCGGGGTCGCGGTCGGCGCCGACGGGATCATGGTCGAGGTTCACCCCGACCCGGACGCCGCGCTGTCGGACGCCGAGCAGCAACTGACGCTCGACCAGTTCCGCGCCTTGATGACCGAGCTCGTCCCCGTCCACGAGCACGTCCGCTCGATGTACGAGGTCCGGTCTGACGGCGTCATCGCCGAGCCGGCCGTCGGCGCGGCCGGGCTGTCGAAGCACTGACGCGCGGACGACCAGACCGATGCCCTCGGCCTCCCTCGACGCCGTCGTCGTCCAGGCACCTGCGCGCCTGCGCGGCGAGCTGACGCTCCCCGGCGACAAGTCGGTCAGCCATCGCGCGTTGATGCTCGCGACGCTGGCCGCGGGCGAGAGCCGGATCAGCGGCGCGGGCGACGGCGCGGACGTCCGCTCGACGGCAGGGATCTGCCGGGCGCTGGGCGCAACCGTGGAGCGGGGCACCGCCCGTGACGGCCGCAATGTGGACTACCGGGTCGAGTCGCCCGGGGTCGACGGCCTCGTCGAACCCAGGGCGGACCTGAACTGCGGCAACTCCGGGACCAGCCTCAGGCTCTTCGCGGGGATCCTCGCCGGGCTCCCCTTCCGGAGCATCCTGGACGGGGACGAATCATTGCGACGGCGACCTGTCGCCCGTATCATCGATCCGCTTCGCGCGATGGGTGCGACGCTTCACGCCCGATCCGACCACTCCCTCCCGCCCCTGACCGTCATCGGTCGCCGACCCCTCCGCGCCGTCGATCGCTGGACGTCGGTCCCGAGCGCGCAGGTCAAGTCGGCGATCCTCCTGGCGGCTCTCCGAGCCGAGGGGCGGACGACGGTCCGCGAAGCCGTCGCGACTCGGGACCACACCGAGCGCATGCTGCGGGCGCGTGGCATCGCGGTCACGACGGAGCGGCTCGACGGCGCCGAGGCCGGGGGCCATCCGGGCGCGGTTGCGATCAGTCTGGAAGGAGGGCGGACGATGGAGGCGATCGACGAACGCGTCCCGGGCGACGTGTCGGCTGCCGCCTTCTGGCTCGTCGCGGGGGCGATCCACCCGGACGCCGACCTCACCCTCCGCAACGTCGGCGTGAACCCGACCCGCCGTGCCGTCATCGATCTGTTGCGGGCAATGGGCGCGGACATCACCGAGACGCCGGTCGAGGGAACCGATCCCACCCGCGCCGATGGCATCGGCGAGCCGATCGCCGATCTCCGCGTCCGCTCGTCCGCGCTCGAGGCGATCGACCTGGGTCCCGCCGACGTCGCCGCCGCGATCGATGAGATCCCGATCCTGTGCGTTGCCGCCGCGCACGCGAGCGGGACCACGATGATCCGCGGCGCCGGCGAGCTCCGCCACAAGGAATCGGACCGCATCGCCGGGACCACGGAGGGCCTACGCGCGATCGGGGCCGCGATCACGGCGGACGGCGACGACATCCGAATCGACGGAGGCGCCCGCCTCGCGGGGACGATCGTCGACAGCCTCGACGACCACCGGCTCGCGATGGCCTTCGCGATCGCCGGCCTCGTCGCAACCGGTTCGACGACGATCCTGCGCCCGTCGTCCGCAACGATCTCCTACCCCGGCTTCTTCGACGATCTCGGAAGGGTTGGCTCATGACCAAGCGCGTCGTCCTCATCGGTCATCCCGTCGCGCACTCGCTGTCGGGCGCGATGCAGCAGGCCGCGTTCGACACCCAGGGCATCGACGCGGCGTACGAGCTCTGGGATCGCGCCCCGATCACCCTCCCGGACGCCATCGCCGAGATCCGCGGCGACGACTTCCTCGGTGCGAACGTCACGATCCCGCACAAGGAGCGGGTTGTCCCCCTCGTCGACCGGCTGACAGAGGAGGCGCAGGCGACGGGCGCCGTGAACACGGTGACGCGCGAGGCGCGTCGCCTCATTGGGCACAACACGGACGTGCCCGGGTTCAAGTTCGCGCTCGACAAGCTCGTCGGGCGCCAGAAGATGCCGCGGGCCGCGGTCGTTCTCGGGGCCGGCGGCGGCGCCCGCGCGGTCGTCTACGGTCTGATCCGCGAGGGCTTCCAGCGGATCGTCGTATTCAACCGGCACCTCCATCGCGCCGAGGGCCTCGTCAAGCACTTCGGGCGGAGCGCGGCCCACATGGAGCTGCGGGCGATGCCGTGGCACGAGTCGATCATCGAATCGGAGCTCGCGAAGTCGAAGATCCTCGTCAACGCGACATCGATCGGGCTCACGAGCGAGGTCTCGCCGATCCCGGCCGAGATCCTCCTGGCAGAGCTCCTCGTCCTCGACCTGATCTACGCTCGGACGAAGCTCCTGCGCGACGCCGAGGCGGCCGGCTGCACCGTCGCCGACGGCGAGCTGATGCTCCTCCACCAGGGCGCGGCCGCATTCACGCTCTGGACCGGGATGGCGGCACCGGTCGAGGTCATGCAGAAGGCCTTGTCAGAGGCCCGCGCGGGTGGCGTCCGGTCGGCAGAGGGCGAGCCCGCCGGCGACGACCCGCTCGGCACCGGAGCCGGCGCTGGCGCAGGCACCGGATCGCCGGCCGGCTGACGGAGCCGCAGCCACCCTGATGGGACGTCTCCGCTGGCTGACGGCCGGGGAATCGCACGGCCGGACGCTGGCGGTGACGATCGAGGGCGTTCCCGCCGGCCTCCCGCTCACCGCCGACGACCTCACGATCGACCTGGCCCGCCGGCAGCGCGGCTACGGCCGTGGCGCACGCCAGGCGATCGAGCACGACCAGGCGGAGATCGTCAGCGGCGTCCGGCACGGCGTGACCCTCGGCTCGCCCATCCTTCTTCTCGTCGAGAACCGCGACTGGGAGAACTGGACGAAGGTCATGCAGGTCGAAGACCTGTCCGACGAGGATGCCGCGTCGCTCTCGGCCGCGGCCGGCGACGGGAACAAGCGAGCGACGCCGGTCACCCGGGTCCGGCCTGGCCACGCCGATCTCGCGGGCGCGCTGAAGTACGGCTTCAACGACGTGCGGAACGTCCTCGAGCGGGCGTCGGCGCGCGAGACCGCGGCACGGGTCGCGGCCGGCGGCGTCGCCCGGACCCTCCTGCGCGAGCTCGGCGTCGATGTCTGGTCGTTCACGGCCGAGGTGGGCGGGGTGGCCGTCGATCCGGCGCGAGCGACGCGACCCCGCGAGGAGGCCGATGCCTCGCCACTGCGCTGCCCGGATCCGAACGCCGAGGCCGCGATGATCGCCCGGATCGACGAGGCGCGGGCGAATGGCGACACCGTCGGCGGCGTGTTCGAGGTGGTCGCCCACGGGCTGCCGATCGGGCTCGGGTCGTATGTCCACTGGGACCGCCGGCTCGATGCCGCGCTGGCCGCGGCGGTGATGAGCATCAACATCGTGAAGGGCGTCGAGATCGGGCTCGGGTTCGAGCAGACCAAGCGCTTCGGCTCGGCCGTCCACGACGTGATCGAGGGGCGCGGCGAGGGCGGCCGCTGGATCCACCGCTCGAACAACGCCGGCGGCCTGACGGGCGGCATCACGAATGGCGAGCCGCTCGTCGTCCGCGGCGCCGTGAAGCCGATCTCGACGCTTGCCCGGCCGCTGCCGTCGGCCGATCTCGTCAGCGGTGAGGCCGTCGACAAGGCGCACTACGAGCGCTCGGACATCTCGGTGGTTCCCGCGGCGGGCGTCGTCGGCGAGGCGATGGTCATGCTCACGCTGGCCGACGCGATCCTCGACAAGTTCGGCGGCGACACCCTCGACGACACCCGCGACGCGCTGGCGCGGTACGTCGCCCGGATCTCGGGCCCGATCGAGGCCCCCGTCGCGGGCGGGCGGCGGGCCGCGGCTCCGGGCTCCGCGCCCGCCGCGGCTCCCGTCGTCGGCGGCGACGAGGCCGGCTCGGGCGGCGACGACTAGGCCGCCGGACTGCCATGGACATCGTCCTCGTCGGTCTGCCGGGGAGCGGCAAGAGTGCGGTCGGCAGGCGGCTCGCCCACCGCCACGGCGCGCGCTTCGTCGATCTCGACGAGGCGATCGAGAAGTCCGCCGGCCAGACGATCCCCGAGATCTTCGCCGCCGGCGGAGAGCCGGCGTTCCGGACGGTCGAACGTCGGGTCGTCGCCGACCTCGGGCCGGCGGATCCCGGACCCGAGGTTCGGACGGTTGTGGCGACCGGCGGCGGCGCCGTTCTCGATCCACGCAACCGCTGGGCGCTCTACTGCGGCCGACTCCCGATCTGGCTTGACGTCCGGCCCGAGGTCCTCGCTCAGCGCCTCCGTCGGTCGCCGAACGTCCGGCCACTCATGGCCGGCCGCGACCCGATGGGCACGATCCGCGAGCTGGCGCGGGCTCGCGAACCGTTCTACTCGGCGGCGCACCGCCTCAACGGCGTCGCGGAGCTCGCGGCGATCGTCGAGCGGGTCGATGAGCTCGTCGCCCAGGTCGCGCGCGAACCCGAGCCGGTGACCCTGCTGCGCGGACGGTCGCTCGGCGGCGAGATCGAGATCGGCGACGGGATCGCATCCTCGGCGGTCTCGGCCGCGCTCCGCCGGCTGCGGGCGCGCCGGGCGATCCTCGTCTCTGAGCCGGGCGCATGGGCCGCGGCCGGCGAGGCGATCGCGGCGGCCCTCGCCGACGAGGGCTGGCCGGTGGAGCGCGTGATGCTGCCGCAGGGCGAGGGCGCGAAACAGATGGCGGTCGTCGAGTCGGCGGCGCGCGGGCTTGCCCGGCTGCGCGCGGAGCGCGTCGAGCCGCTCGTTGCGATCGGCGGCGGTGCGCTCGGCGACGCGGCCGGGTTCCTTGCGGCGAGCTGGCTCCGCGGCGTTCCCTTCGTCCAGGTGCCAACGACGCTCGTCGCCCAGATCGACTCGTCGATCGGCGGCAAGACCGGCGTGGACCTGCCCGAGGGAAAGAACCTCCTCGGGGCTTTTCATCCGCCTGCCGCGATCGTCATCGACATCGCGCTCCTCCGCTCGCTGCCCGAACGGCAGCGCCGGGCCGCGCTCGGCGAAGCCGTGAAGATGGCCGCGCTGGGCGATGAGCGGCTGTTTACGCTGATCGAGCACGATGGCAACGCGATCGCGCGCGGCGATGCGGCGGCCTTCGAACGCGGCGCCGTCGCCGAGCTTGTCGAGCGGACCGCCTGGGCGAAGGTCGAGATCGTCGAGGCCGACGAAAAGGAAGCGGGCGGCGCCGACGGACGGATCACCCTCAACCTCGGGCACTCGCTGGGTCACGCCGTCGAGGCGGCAGGCGGGTTCGGGGAGCTGCTCCACGGCGAGGCGGTGGCGTACGGACTGCGCGGGGCCATCCGGATCGGGGTCGAGCTGGGCGTCACGCCGCCGGAGCGCGCCGAGCGGATCGAGCGGGTGCTGACCGGGCTGGGGCTGGCGACCGAGTCGTTGCCCTACGAGCTCCCGACGGTCCTGGCCGCCCTCGCAGCCGACAAGAAGCACGCGTCCGGGACGCTCCGCTGGGTGCTGCCGGTGGCTTCCGGGGTGGTAATCCGCGACGACGTTCCGGACGAGGTGGTCGCGCGGGCGGCCTCGTCGCTGCTGGCGGGCTCGGCGCGGTCGACGGGTGTGCCGGCATGACCCGCGTCCTCGTCCTCCAGGGCCCGAACCTCAACCTCCTCGGAACGCGCGAGCCGGAGATCTACGGCCACGACACACTCGACGACATCCACGCCGAGATCCGTACTCGCGCCCGGGAGCTGGGCCTCGACCCTGACTTCTTCCAGTCGAACCACGAAGGCGCCCTGATCGACCGGCTCCATCAGCGCGACTTCGACGTCGCGATCGTCAACGCCGGCGGCCTGACCCACACGTCGATTGCGCTCCGGGACGCGCTCCTCGCAGTCGAGCGGCCGTTCTGGGAGGTCCACCTCTCGGATCCGGCGACGCGCGAGCCGTTCCGGGCGGCGAACTTCCTTCACGACGTCGCGGTCGACTCGATCGTCGGGCTGGGGAAGCGCGGGTACCTGCTGGCCCTCGAGGCGATCGCGGCTCGGTTCGCCGACACGAACGAGGACGGCGGCGATGGCTGACGGGCAGCGCCGCGACAGGGCCGGCCGCGCCGATGAATCGCCGGAGCTGCGACGGCTGCGGCGTCGCATCGACGCTCTCGATCGTCGGATCGTCCGGCTCCTGAACGAGCGGGCCGAAATTGCCCGCGCCGCCGGCCGGCTGAAGACGACGAACGGGCGGCGCGCGATCCGTGATCCGCAACGCGAGCGGGAGATCCTCCTCCGCGTGTCGATGGCGAATGACGGGCCGACGCCGCAAGCCGACCTGCTCGCCATCTACCGGCGCCTCTTCGCGGTTGCTCGGCGCCTGGAGCGAAGCGATCGGACGCGCGCGCGCCGGGCGGCGCCGTTCGGAGGCGTGCCGCCGGCGGGCGATGAGCGGTGAGGGTGCGTCAGTCGGCGGCCGCGGTCTGACACTCCCGCCGGCGACGCGGACGCGGTTCGCGCCGGCGCCGACCGGGTTCCTCCATCTCGGCCACGTTGCGAACGCGCTCTGGGTCTGGGGCGCGGCCCGGCTCGCGGGCGCGGCCGTGCTCTTCCGGATCGAGGATCACGACCGGCAACGGTCGCGGGCCGTCTTCGCGGATGCGATCGTCGAGGATCTGGAATGGCTCGGGTTCGCGGCGGATGCAGGGCCCGTCCGTCAGAGCGAGCCTGACGCGGTCGCGGCCTACGAGGAAGCATTGGCGCGGCTGACCGACGAGGGTCTCGTCTACCGCTGTGCGTGCACTCGATCGACGTTCGCGGCGTGGGCGCGCGAGCACGGCCGGGCGTGGTCAGGCGTGGGATGTCCGGGTGCGTGCCGAAACCGGGCACTCCCTGGGGACGCGGCCACGAGCCTGCGGGCTGCGCTCGGCGCGGGCACGGAGTCGTTCGACGACCTTCTGCTCGGGTCGCAATCCGGCGATCCGTCGGCGACCGGAGATCTCGTCGTCCGCGACCGCGAGGCGAACTGGACCTACGCGTTCGCGGTCGTCGTGGACGATCTGCGCCAGGGCGTCGACCTCGTCGTCCGCGGCGAGGACCTGCGCTCCGAGACCGCCCGCCAGATCCGCCTCGCGCGCTTGCTTGGGCGGCCCGTGCCGCCGAACTTCCTTCACCACCCCCTCATCCACAAGGCGTCAGGCGAGAAGCTCTCGAAGTCCGATGGAGACACTGGTGTCCGCGAGCTCCGGGCCGCCGGCCGGTCCGCCGCGTACGTCCTGCGAGCGGCATCAGAAGCCGCCCAGATCCCCCAGCTGATCCTCAAGGCTTGGCACGGCTAACCGACGAGCGACGCGCCGGCCTACAGGACGGCCCCCATGTCCATGACTGCGCAGAAGTCTCGAAACGGTTCGAACTTGCGCCCGAGGGAGGCTACTCCGTCCGGTCCTCGATCTCCCATGCGTGATCGAGGGCGTGCCACGCGATCCGGTGGGCTGCGTACCGGGGCGGCCAGCGTTTGCCGGCCAGTGGCTCACCCGAAAGTGCGTCCCGGAGCGCGGTGAGCACGGCTTCGCGCATCGCGGTCGCGGCGGCCCGATCGTCCGGAGCGAATTCCGGCGCCTTGATCCCGATCGCGTTCGCGTACCCGCGATCGGATCCCATCACGTGGTCGATGACCTTTGAGGTGTTTCGGCCGCCACCACGCGGACCTTTCCGGAGCTCCTCGGGCGCGGCCGCGGCGACCTGGTCGAACAGGTCCCATGCGGCCGCGACGAGACCGGCGCGGCGGGCCGCCTCGCCCGAGTCGAGGGGCCGTGCGTCGTGGCCCGTCGGGTGGCTTGGCACACCGAACTCGGTGCCCGTTGACCCTTCGGCTCGCTCGACGACCTCGACGTCGGCGACCGTCACGGACGAGCCAATCCAGCGAGGGTCGCCTTCGGCGATCCGGGCGTAGCGCGACGCATACGCCGCGAGCGCCTCGATCGCGAGCTCCTCGGTCTTGCCGGAGCGACTCCAGCCGGGCCAGTCGGCAGCGCTCGCGAATGTCCGTTTCGGCGTGTGCTCGATCGTGACCGCGATACTCTTCGTCATCGCCGCATCGCCTGCCACGGCCTTGTGTCAGGACGCGTCCGGTATCCCTCCCGC
>DASXTH010000259.1:0-22035 GCA_036505555.1 Candidatus Limnocylindrales bacterium
TTGAAGCGGTAGCGCGCGAGGTAGTCGTGGATCCCGGCCCAGAACGCGGTCGAGCCCATCGTCTTGCGGGTATCGTCCAGGAAGTTGCCGCCCTGGATGTAGACGTCCTCGTAGTAGCACGCGCTCGAGTAGCGGTAGATCGAGAGGTCGAGCCTGGCGGTCGAGCAGCGCGATGCGCGGCGCAGTCCGAGGGCGTAGCGGGCGACGAAGTCGGTCGCTGCCTCGTCTGCATACGGCTGGCGGGCCTGGTCGTTGCCGACGATCGAGTAGAACCACTGGTGCCCGGTCTCGTGGGCGACGAGGTATGGGAGGTTGCCTGCCGCGGTCGGGATCCAGGTCAGGCCCGGCGACTCCATCCCGTAGCCGCCGGCGGTCTGCGCGAGGTCATACGTCTTGTACGGGTACGGGCCGAGGAGCGTCGCCTCGCGGCTCAGCGCGGTCTTCGCCGCGGCCATGACGCTCGATGCCGGGAAGCCCGGCCGGTACCAGACGTGGACGACGACATTCCCGACCGGCGCCGACAGGAGCCGGTAGTCGGGAGCGCCGGCGATCGCGAAGTCGCGGACGTTCCGTGCCTCGAAGATCCCGGTCGAGCCGCTGCCACCGACCTGCTCCCCGGTGGTCGCCCAGCGGATCCGGCGGTCGCTGACGATCGTGACCCGGACGTGCGGGCTGACCGGCGTCACGAAGGGATCGCCATGGTTCGGGCGGTCGAACGGTGTCGCGCGGCTGATCCACGGCAGCCAGCGATGCGCCTCAAGGATGCCGTTCGCGCGGGTGAACAGCCAGTTCGAGCCGGCCGTATCGCTCCGGACGGTGGCCCGGTAGTGGATCGCGACGGTCGTTGAGGCGCCCGGCTCGAGGATGCCGCCGAGCGGCAGCAGGATGGTCTGATCGGACACCGTCGCGTGGACCGGCGTGCCGTCGACGCGCGTCATCGTCAGGGTCATCCGGCCCAGCCGCGCGGCGATCGTGTTCAGCTCGAGCCGGTCGATCGAGGTCCCCGAGGTGTTCGTGACGCGCATCGTCGAGCTCACGCGGAAGCTTCGGGCCCCGAAGTCGACGTTCACGGTCGCGTCGTACTCGGTCGTGAGGTTCAGGCTCGTCCGGTTCACGGAGCCCGGGACGATGCTCGTCGCGTTCGCCCCGTCGACGGCGGGTGGCGTCGAGCCCTGGTCCACACTTGCTGACACGGCCGGACCGACGGACGCGAGGGCGACGGATGGCTCGGCGGCCGCGCTCGAAATCGGGGCCGGGATCGCGGTCGGAGTCGGCGTCTGGCGCTGCCCGGCGCCGGTCGGCAGGGCGGCGACGGCGAAGACGGCGAGGAGCGCCGCGGCGGGCCATGCGAGGTGCCTCGTCATGCCGGCCATCGTAGGCCGGTGACCGGGATCGGTCGATCGCACGGGGTCGGCCGGGAGTCGGCGCGCGATCCGCGGCCCGCGGCGCCTAGACTCCGAGGTCATGGCGACCCGAGAACGGTCCGTGCCGGTCACCGTCGATCCCGCGGCGGGGGCCCGGCTGCTCGCCGCGATCCGGGCGACGCTGCCCGATGTCCGGCTCCTCGACGACCCGCTCGACCGCGAGTCCTACCGGAACGACGAGACGGCGTACTTGTCGGCGGGCCTGCCGCTTGCCGTTGCCCTGCCGGAGACGACCGCTCAGGTCGCCGGCCTCGTCCGGCTCGCGGCCGAGCAGCGGGTTCCGGTCGTGCCGCGCGGTGCGGGCTCGGGCCTGTCCGGCGGTGCGGCCGGGATCGAAGGTGGCCTGACGATCGTCCTGACCCGGATGAACCGCGTCCTCGAGATCGACCGGACGAACCTCGTCGTCGTGACCCAGCCTGGGATCCTGAACGCCGAGCTGAAGGCGGCTGTCGCTGCTGAGGGGCTCTTCTACGCGCCGGATCCGGCGAGCTACGAGATCTGCTCGATCGGGGGCAATCTGGGAACGAACGCGGGCGGCCTGTGCTGCGTGAAGTACGGCCAGACCCGCGACAGCGCGCTGGGCCTCGAGGTGGTCCTCGCCGACGGCCGGGTGATCCGGACCGGCGGTCGATCCGTCAAGGACGTGGCCGGCTACGCGCTGACCCACCTCTTCGTGGGATCGCAGGGGACGCTCGGGATCATCACCGAGGCGACGCTCCGACTCCACATCGCGCCGCCGCCGCGGTCGACGTTCCTTGCCTTCTTCCCGTCCGTGCCCGCGGCCGGCCGGGCGGTCGCGGCGATCCTGGAGGCGGGTCTCCATCCCGTAACGCTCGAGCTCCTCGACCACGAGACGATCCTCGCCGTCGACGACGCCTTCCAGCTCGGGCTGGAGCGGGACGCGGCGGCGATGCTCCTCGTCGAGAGCGATCTCCAGCCTGACGCGGCCAACGTGGAGCTCGCCGCGGCGGTGGCCGCCTGCGAAGGGGAGGGCGCCACGAGCGTCGTCCGCGCCCAGGACGCGACCGAGGCCGACTGGCTCCGCCAGGCGCGCCGGCTCGCGCTCCGCGCGCTCGAGCGACAGGGGATCGTCCGGATGGAGGATGTCGGGGTGCCGCGCGGCCGCGTTCCGGAGCTGCTGGTGGAGATCCAGGCCGCGGCGGATCGCCACGGCGTGCGGGTCGCCACGTTCGGTCATGCCGGCGACGGCAACCTCCACCCGAACTTCATCTTCGACCGCGACGATCCGCGGGCTCCCGAGCTGACGGAGCTCGTCCGTGACGAGATCTTCGCCGCGGCGATCGGCCTCGGCGGGACGGTGACGGCCGAGCACGGGATCGGGCTGTCGCGGCGGGCGGCGCTCGTCGACCAGGTGGGCCCCGACGTGATCGACGTCATGCGCGCGGTCAAGGCCGCGCTCGATCCGCTCGGAATCCTGAACCCAGGCCGCGTGATCTAGGTTCGCCTGATCCACGACCGACGCGGTCCGCGACCGTTCGTGACGATCGCGTGACGACCGGGCTCCGCCGATTCATCCGAAGGTCCCGGGGCTGCGCATTCACGGCCGAACGATCGAAGGGTTGGTCGCGACGCCCCACCGGTCGATCTCAGGGGATGACTCCGTGCGGAGGCACGGGGCGCCTGCCCACGCGGATCCACGAAAGGATCGAACCTGCGATGTCCACGAAATCCAGGCTGACGGCGCTCGGTGCAGCGGCCGTCGTCCTGACCCTCGGCGCCGCGCCGTTCCTTGCGAACGCGGCCGACCACCTCGATGCTCCCAGCCTCGGCTCGCTCTCGACCGGTTCGCTCCAGGGCGACCGCGACATCAACGACGTCTACGTGTTCGAGGGCGCAAACGCCTCGAAGACCGTCGTCGCGATGACGGTCAGCCCGGCCGCCGGCCTGCTCGGGCCACTCGCCTTCGGCGCCAACGTGCGCTACACCGTCAATGTCGACAACACCGGCGACAACGTCGCCGACGTGAAGTACGTCGCCCGCTTCGGCGCTGCCGGCTCCGGCCCGGACTCGAAGCAGACGGTCACCCTCAGCCGAAACGGCACCCAGGTCGCCAGCGGCGCGACGGGCAACACCGTGTCCGTCGCCGGCGGCGGCAAGCTCTACACCGGCCTCCGGTCGGACCCGTTCTTCTTCGATCTCCTCGGGTTCCGCGGCTCGCTCGGCCTCGGGCCGAACACGAACACGCTGTGCGACGCGGACCCGACCGACTTCTTCGCGGGCCTGAATACGCTCGCGATCATCGTCGAGGTCCCGGATGCCGCCCTCGGGCGCCATATCGGCGTCTGGGCGACGACCGAGCAGTGGATCTCCGGCCAGTGGGTCGGGCGTGACCAGATGGGTCGCCCGGCGATCAACACGGTCTTCAACCACACGGCCGCCGACAAGGAGCAGTTCAACGTCACCCCGCCGAGCCAGCAGGCCACGGTCGACGGTGGCAAGTTCGTCCAGAACACGAAGGACACGCTCCTCGCCCTGTCCGCCCTCGATCCCGAGGGTGACTACAGCGACGGCCAGGCCGCGGCGCTCGCCGGGGTCCTGATCCCCGACGTCATCACCTACGACACGGCAACGCACGCGGTTGGCCCGCTCAACGGCCGGGCGCTCGCGGATGACGTGATCGATGTCGAGCTGAACATCACGACCGGCGGCGACCCGCTCGGGCTCTTCGCGGATCGTGATGGAACGGGCGGCGTGCCGTCCGACTGCGTCGCGGCGCACACGGACTACCAGTCCGTCTGGCCGTACCTCGGGGTCCCGCACTGACCCCTCGTTGACTCCGCGGGAGGCGGCCAACCCGGCCGCCTCCCGCATCCGTCCTTGCGTCGCCGCTCTCGACGCGAGTGCCACCGCAAACCCGCCCACCCTCAGGGACGCCTCCACCCGATGAACGCTTCCGTCCTCATCCGCCCGAACCGACTCCACATCCGTCCGATCGGGCTCCTCGTCGCCGCCGTGGCCGTCGCCGCGGCGACGTACGGGCTCGGTGCCCTACGGGCGTCGCGACCGGCGACCGTGCCGATCGTCGACGGCGCCGCCCTCATCGAGGCGGCCCCGCCGGCCGATCTCGCCGCGATCGACACGCAGATCGCGATCTGGGGGCCGAAGTCGGCCGCCGACGCCCGAGACGACATCTCGGCGGGCAATCTCGGGATCCTGTACCTCGGGCGCGGCCGACTGACGGGCGACGCGGCCGATTACGAGCGGGCCCTGGCCGCCGCCGACCGGGCCGTGGCCGCGAACCCGACCTCGACCGGGACGCGGGCCCTGAGGGCGACCGTCCTCCAGGCCACCCACGACTTCCCCGGCGCACTCGCTCTCGCGATCGGGATCCTTGCCAACGAGCCGGCGAACGTCGATGCCCTGGCCGTCGCCGGCGACGCGCGGCTCGAGCTCGGACGGCTCGACGAGGCCGCCACGACCTACGCCGCGATCAGCCGGATCCTGCCCGGCCCGGC
Source organism: Candidatus Limnocylindrales bacterium (assembly GCA_036505555.1). Lineage (GTDB taxonomy): Bacteria > Chloroflexota > Limnocylindria > Limnocylindrales > CSP1-4 > CF-46. The sequence continues at coordinate 4,901 of DASXTH010000259.1, forward strand.
GCTCGACGCCCGGCTCGCCCGCCTTGCCTGGCTCCGTGGGGATGGGACGGGCGCCCTGGACCTGGCCCGCAGGGCGCGGGACGGCGCGGTGACCGTCGAGAGCGCCGACCCGTCCTTCTACGAGGCCCAGCTCGGGGAGATCGCCCGGGTCACCGGCCACGGCGACATGGCCGCCGCCTCCTTCGATGCGGCCCTCGCGCTCCGACCGACGAACCAGCTCGCGCTGCTCGGTCGAGCCCGGCTCCAGGCGTTCGCCGGCGACGATGCCGCAGCCATCGCGACGCTCCGCCACGCAGCGGCGATTGCACCCCGGCCGGAGACGCTGGCGCTCCTCGTCGATATCCTCGATCACACCGGGGACGCCGACGGGGCGCGCCGGAACGCCGACACGATCCGGGTCATCGAGCAGCTCGGCGGGACCTCGGCGCAGCTCTTCGACCGCCAGATCCTCGGGTTCGAGCTCGACCACGGCGGTGCGACCACAGCGGTGCTCGACCGGGCCCGGGCCGCGGCGACCATCCGGCCGGATGCCGCCGGCCTCGATCTGGTCGCGTGGGCGGCGTACCGGCTCGGCGACCTGAGCGCGGCCCGCGAGGCGAGCGACCGGGCGCTCGCGACCGGCAGCGCCGATGCGCGCATCCTGTACCACGCCGGCGCGATCGCCCTGGCCCGCGGCGACGGCGACGCCGGTCGGGCCCTCGTCCGGCGGGCGCTCGATCTCGGGCCTGCGCTCGATCCGGTCGATCGAGCGGCGGCGGAGGCGCTCGTCGCCGGCTGAGCCAGGCGTTCCGACATCGTTCGTCGGCGGAAGCGCCCCGTCCCGCGACGCCCGCTCCGATTTCGCTCTGGCTGCGTCGCCGATTTCGGAGTCCGATTTCGTCGATCCGGGCCGAAAACCGGACGTGACGTCCCACGGCTGACGATTTCGGATCACTTGGGTTCGCCCGCGGTTGACAGCGACCGCGCGACCTTGGGACCATGGCGGGCACATCTGTATCGAACAGATGTGCAGACGCCTGACCCCGGAGACCGCGTGTCCGACATCCAGCAGCTGATCCAGGCAAGCCGGCTCTACTACGAGCTCGGTGAGACGCAATCGCGCGTCGCCGCGATCCTCGGCGTCACCCGACCGCAGGTCTCGCGCCTCCTGAAGCGCGCTCGGGCCGAGGGCATCGTCGAGATCCGGATCGTGGACGAGGCGGCTGCTGCCTCCGACGAGGCCGTCGGCGAGGCGCTCCGCGATCGATTCGGGCTCGCCGCAGTCCATCTCGCGCCGGCCCTGGTCGGGCCCGAAGAGATCGGCCGGCGGATGATCGGCCGGGTCGCGGCCGACGTCCTGCGGGCAGCGATCCGCGACGGGGCGGTCGTCGGGATCGGCGACGGCGCATCGATCTCGGCTGTGGCCGACGCCGTCGCCGCCGACGCGCCGCTGCACGAGACCGGCGCGACCGTCGTCCCGCTGTGCGGCGGCTACTGGTTCGGCGGGCCCGCCCGCGAGCCGTTCCGGCGGGTGGCGGACGGGATCGGCGGCGTGCCACTCGGCCTGCTCGCGCCCGGCCTCGTCGACGATCCGGCGACGAAGTTCGCGCTGTGCGCTCACGCCGGCGTCCGCCGGATCATCGATCTGTGGGACCGCCTCGAAGTCGCGGCCTTCGGGATCGGGGGGCCGGTCTGGAGTGCCGCCGCGCTCGGTGCCGAAGTCGCCGGGGAGCTGGATGCCGCGGGTGCGGTCGGCGAGGTCCTCGTCTGCCCGTTCGACCTCGACGGCCGCCTCGTCTGCGATGCGCTCCGCGACCGCACGATCGGGTTCGACGCGCGCGATCTCGGGCGAGTCCCGATCCGGATCGGCGTCGCGGGTGGCGCGGGCAAGGTCCGCCCGATCCTCGGCGCCCTGAGGGGTGGCCTCGTCACCCTCCTCGTGACCGACGAGCGCACGGCTGCGGCCGTCGTCGCCCTCGACGACACGAGGCGGGCGGCATGACGAACGGCTCCCGGGAGGCGGCGGTCCTCTCGATCGATCTCGGGACGACGGAGGTCAAGGCGGGCCTCGTCGGCCTCGACGGGCGGCTCCTCGGTCTCGCCCGGGCCGGCTACGCGACGGATGTCGATCCCGCGACCGGCCGCGCCGAACAGGACCCGGATGCCTGGTGGGGGGCCATCGGGCTGGCCGTCCGCGAGCTCGACCGACTCGGTGCCGGCGACGTCGTCGCGATCGGGCTCGACGGCCACGGGCCGACGCTCGTCGCCGTCGACGAGGCCGGCCGCCCGACCCACCCGGCGATCATCTGGCAGGACACTCGCTCCACCGGGGAAGCCGTCGCGCTCGCCGACGCGACGGGTCTGCGCGGCTGGAGCCTGGCCGGGCTGCCGGCCGCGCTCTGGCTCGAGCGGCATGACCCGGCCGCGGCCGCGGCGACCTGCTGGTACCTCGCGACGTGGGACTTCCTCGCACTGCGTCTCACCGGCATTGCCGGCACGAGCCTCGTCGACGGGCAGCCGTTTCCCGACGTCGGAACGCTCGACGACGCCGGGCTTGCCGGCCGCAAGGTGCCACCGCCCGTTCGGGCCGGCTCGGTCGTTGGCCTGCTCGCGATCGAGGCCGCGGCGACGCTCGGGCTTCGCCCCGGCATACCGGTCGTGGCCGGCATCGTCGACGCGTGGGCGAGTTTCCACGGCGCCGGGATGGTCGGTCCGGGCGACGCGATGGACCCGGGCGGGTCGGCGGGCGGGTTCGGCGTCTATTGGGATCGTCCGCTCGAGGTTCCCGGATCGTTCTCGACGATCGCCCCGCTGCCCGGCCTCTACTCGGTCGGGGGCGCGATGGCGGCGACCGGCCGGGCACTCGACTGGTTGCGGGTCGACATCCTCCGGCGAGCCGCGTCGACGGAAGCGCTGATCGAGGACGCCGGCGCGATCCCGCCCGGTGCCGACGGTATCGTCTTCCTGCCGTACCTCGCTGGTGAGCGGTCCCCGCTCTGGGATCCGACGGCACGCGGTGCCTTCGTCGGTCTCGGCCTGGGGCAGGGCCGGGCGCATCTGGCGCGGGCGATCCTCGAGGCCTCGGCGTACGCGATCCGGCACGTCGCCGAATCGATCCTGGCCGCCGGTGCCGAAGTCCGCTCCATGCGCGTCTGCGGCGGTCCGGCCCGCAGCGAAACATGGAATCAGATCAAGGCCGACGTCACCGGCTTCACGGTCGAGGTCCCGGAGGTGCTCGAGACCGCGGTCGCGGGCTCGGCGATCCTGGCCGCACCGGCGATCGGGGCCTGGCCCGACCTCCCGACGGCGATCCGCGGGATGACCCGGACCGTCCATCGCCTCGAACCGAACCCGGCCACGCGATCGCGCTACGACGCGACGTACGCGGCATATCGGAAGCTCCATCCCGCGATCGCGCCGATCGTTCGCGAGCTCCAAACGGCGACGAGCGAAGGCCGCCCGATCGGCGGAGCCGACCGATGACGAGGTCCGCGGGCCGCCGGCCCGGCCGCCTCGTCGCCGACGACATCCGGGTGGCCTTCCGACCGCCGGGCCGCGGGGCGCCGCCGACCACGGCGCTCGAGGGGCTCTCGCTCGACGTCGCCGGCGGCGAGATCGTCGCCCTCATCGGTCCGAACGGCTGCGGCAAGTCGACGTTCCTTCGGGTGGCGGCTGGCCTGCTTGCCCCTGAGCGCGGAGCCGTGACCCTCGATGGCCGGCGGATCGATGCGCCCGACGAGCGGATCGGGCTCGTCTTCCAGGAGCCGCGGCTCCTGCCCTGGCGATCGGCCGCGCGGAATGTCACCTACCCGCTGGAGCTCGCCGGTTGGCCGGCCGACCGCCGCGCCGCGCGTCTCGCCGAGCTGCTTCAGACGGTCGGTCTGGACGCCGCCGCGGATCTCCGGCCCTCCCAGATGTCCGGCGGGATGCGTCAGCGGGCCGCGATCGCGCGGTCGATGGCGCTCGGCCCGGACGTCCTGCTCCTCGACGAGCCGTTCAGCTCGCTCGACGCGCTGACCCGGGAGCGGTTCAATCTCGACCTGCTCCGGCTCCAGGAGCAGACCGGGACGACGATCGTCATCGTCACCCACAGCATCCCCGAGGCGATCCTCGTGGCCGATCGCGTGCTCGTGCTGACCGCTCGGCCGGGCCGCGTCGCCGCCGAGGTCCGGATCGACGTCCCGCGGCCGCGCTCGCTGGAGCTTCTCGACGGCGCCCTCGTCTCCCGCGCGGCCGCCGAGATCCGCGCCAACCTGGAGCTGTCGGGGCATGCGGCATGAGCGGCCTCGCCGCCGGTCGAGCGCCGGTGCCCTCGTCTCTCGGCCGGTCGGTCGCGGGGATCGGCTCCTTCATCGCCGCCTTCGTCGCATTGATCGCGTCGTGGAAGCTGGCGATCGCGCTCGGCAGCCTCCCGAGCTTCGTGCTGCCGCAGCCGGAGGCCGTCGCGACCGCGTTCGTCGACGGCTGGACCGACGGGACGATCGCGCCGCATGCCTGGACCACGCTCGTCGAGGGCCTCCTCGGGTTCGCCGTCGGGGCAGGAACCGGGCTCATCGCCGGATTCGTCCTCGCCCGCTCGCGCCTCGTCGAGCGGATCCTCACGCCGTTCCTCGTCGCCGCCCAGGCCGTCCCGATCCTCGTCCTAGCGCCCCTCTTCGCGCTGTGGTTCGGGCCGGGCATGCTCGCGAAGGTCGTGATCTGCGGCCTGATCGTGTTCTTCCCGGTCGCGGTGTCGACGCTCGTCGGCGTCCGCTCCGTGGATCGCGGGCTGCTCGAGCTCGGTCGCGCGCTGCGCGCGACGCGACGCCAGGTCCTGACGACGATCGAGATCCCCGCCGCGCTGCCGGTCATCTTCGGGGGGCTGCGGGTCGGGGTGACGCTGGCCGTCGTCGGGGCGATCGTCGGCGAGTGGGCCGGCGCCGACCAAGGCCTCGGCGTCCTCGTCAATCTCGCCCGCGGCAGCCTGTTCGACTACCCGTTGATGTTCGCGACCCTCGCGACGATCGCCTTGCTGGGGATCGCCGGATACGTCGCGGTTGTGCTCATCGAGCGCCGTCTCGTCGGTCTTCGCTGACCGATCCCTGGAGGAAGTCCATGCCCCGTCTCACGCGTCTCGCGATCGCCGCCCTCGCCACCGCCGTCATCGCCGCCGCCTGCTCCACGAGTCCGACCCCCGCACCGTCGGCGGCTGCGACGAAGCTGACCGTCGGACTCGGCTACATCCCGAGCGTCCAGTTCGCGGCGTTCTACCGGGCCGACCAGGCCGGCTATTACGCGGCCGAAGGGCTCCAGGTCACGTTCCAGAACGAGATCGACGCAAACCTCGTCCCGAAGGTCGGCGCCGGGGCGGTCGATCTCGGCCTGTCGGACGGGACGTCCGTGATCCCTGCCGTCAGCCAGGGCGTCCCGATCCGGTACGTGGCGACGGTCTACGCGAAATTCCCCTCGATCGTGTTCGCCAAGGCGAGCGCCGGGATCACCGACGCCGACAAGCTCGTCGGCAAGAAGCTGGGCATCCCCGGCAAGTACGGCTCGTCGTGGATCATGCTCCAGGCGCTGATGGCATCGAAGGGTCACTCGGTCAACGACCTGACGATCGTCGAGTACCCGGACTTCGGCCAGGGCGCGGCGGTCACGCAGGGCGCGGTCGATGCCGCGACGGGGTTCGACAACAACGAGCCGGTCCAGCTGAAGCTGAGCGGGGTGGACGTGACGGTCCTCCGGATCGACGACGTGACGCCGCTGCCGGGCCCAGGGATCATCGTCGGGACGGCCACGATCGTCGCAAAGCGCGACGCGGTCGCGGCGTTCGTCCGAGCGACCCTGAAGGCGATGAACGAGATCGACGCGACGCCGTCGATCGGCGTGGACGCGGCGATCAAGGCGGTCCCGGAGCTCGCGAAGAACCGGCCGCTCCAGGAAGCCGTGCTCGCGGCCACGATCGCCGACTGGCGCGCAGGCGTCTCGGGCCAATCGCCGATCACGGGCTCGGTGCAAACGACGAGCTGGGACAAGTCGCTCGCATTCATGACCTCGCTCGGGCTCGTCCCGAAGCCGGTGCCGGTGACGGACCTCGTCGACACGTCGTTCGCGGGCGGCTGACCCGCACCTATCATCGGTCGATGCCATCGACCGACGCGGTTCCCGCGGCGCCGCCGTTCGCGCTCCGGGCGCGGATCGTGTCGCCGCTCGCCGGCGGCGGCACGCTCGACGTCCCCGACGGACTCGTCGAGGTCGATGCCGGCGGGCGGTTCGCCTGGGTCGGGCGCGTCGACGATCGACCGGGCGGGGTAACGGCCGGCGCGATCGATCTCCGGCCGTGGGTCGTCCTGCCGGGGATGATCGACCTCCACGCCCACCTGCCGCAGGTGCTGAATGTCGGGCTCGGATATGCGTTGCCCCTGCTCGACTGGCTCGAGCGGCTGACGTTCCCGACCGAACGCTCCTGGGCCGACCCGGCGGTCGCGGAGCGGCTGGCACCGGCGATCTTCCGGGCGTTCGCGGCCGCCGGAACGACGACGATCCTCGCGTACGGCGTCGTCTACGAGGCGGCGATGCATGCCGCGTTCGCGGCAGCAGAGGCCCACGGGATCCGGGCGATCCTCGGCAAGGTGATGATGGATCGGCTGACGTACGACCCAACGATCGAGCCAGCGTCGATCCTCGAGCGGACGCTCCGCGAGAGCCGGGCGCTGGCAGAGCGCTGGCACGGGGCGGCGGGCGGGCGGTTGGGGTACGCGGTCACGCCCCGGTTTGCGGTCTCGTGCACCGCGGAGCTCCTCCGCGAGTCGGCCGCGCTCGCCGCGGAGCTCGGCTGCTGGTGGCAGAGCCACGCGTCCGAGGATCGCGCGGAGATCGCCGAGGTCGCCCGCCTCTTCCCGGAGGCGCGCGACTACATCGACGTCTACGACCGGGCCGGAGCCCTTGGCCCGCGGTCCGTCCTCGCGCATGCGATCCATCTCTCGCCGCGGGAGGAAGCGCGGCTGGCCGCGACCGGGACGCGGATTGCCCATTGCCCCGCCTCGAACCTGTTCATCGGGGCGGGGGTGATGCCGCTGGCCGATCGGCTGGCCGCGGGACTGGTCGTCGGGCTGGGCTCGGACGTGTCCGGCGGGCCGGATCTGTCGATGTTCGGTTCGATGCGGATGGGGGCGTACGCCCAGCAGGCCTTCCGCGCCGGGGCGGCCGGGGACGTCGACGTCGTGCCGCCACTCGACCCGCTCGACTGGCTGCGGCTCGCCACGCTCGACGCCGCTCGGGTGCTCGGGCTCGAGGATGCCATCGGGTCGATCGAGCCCGGGAAGGAGGCCGACCTCATCGCGGTCGACCCGAACGCGACGGCGCCGCTCGGTCCTGCGTTCGAGGCCGATGGCTTGCTCGACGACGCGTCGATGCTCGTCAGCCGCCTGATCTTCCGGGGCGAATCGGCGATGGTCCGCGCGGCGTGGGTCTGCGGGCGCTCGCTGGAGGGGCCGGCGTGATCGAAGCGCAGTTCGGCCGGATCAATCTCATCGTGCCCGGCCGGCGGGCAATTCAGCAGCTCGGAGCCCGCCCAGCCGTCGCAACGCCCGCTGGGCGGGGCTTCCCCGCGAGCCGCCGATGAGCGAGGGCGTTGATCTCCTGATCACCGGCGGCAGCATCGTCGACGGGACGGGGACGCCGGCACGGAACGGCGATCTGGCCGTCGTGGCCGGCCGCATCCACGAGTTGCCCGCGGGCGAGGAGCTCCCCCACGCCCAACGCACGATCGACGCCACGAACCGCGTCGTCGCCCCGGGCTTCATCGACCTCCACTCGCACTCGGCCCTGATGATCCTCGCCGACCCGGACCACGGCGCCAAGGTTCGCCAGGGCGTCACGACGGAGCTCGTCGGTGTCGACGGGCTGAGCTACGCCCCGTTCACGAACCAGGACGATCTGGACGCGCTCGTCGCGATGAACGCCGGCCTCGACGGCGACCCGCGCGACGTCGACGGCGCGCCCGGCACCGGCGGCCGGGGCCGACCGATCACGATCGACTGGCGCAATGTCGAAGACGTCCTCGCCCGCTACGACAGCGGCGCCGCGGTCAACGTCGCCCAGCTCGTCGGCAACACGGCCCTGAGGATCGCGGCGATCGGCTGGGATGACACGCCCGCGACGCCGGCCACCACCAACGATCAGCGAGCCCGACTCCGCGAGGCGATGGAGGAAGGCGCGTTCGGAATCTCGTCCGGCCTCGACTACCCACCCGGCGCCTACGCCACGACCGACGAGCTCGCCGAGCTGGCGAACGAGGCCGCCCGCCTCGACGGCATCTACCACACCCATGTCCGGTATGCGCTCGGCGACCGGTTCCTCGACCCGTTCCGCGAGGCGATCGAGATCGGCCGGCGCGGCGACGCCCCCGCCCACATCACCCATTTCTACCATCGGGCGACGTTCCCGGGGACACCCGACCAGATGCTCGAGCTCGTCGACGACGCGACCGCCCGCGGCCAGGACGTGAGCTTCGACCTCTACCCATCGGAGTGGGCGAGCACGCGGCTCCTGATCCTCATCCCGATCTGGGTGCTCGAGGGTGGCCCGCGCCAGACGAAGGAGCGCCTCGCCGACGCGGCCGTCCGCGAGCGGATCCGCCAGGACATGGCGGCGCGCGGCCAGCTCTTCGCGGGCGCAGGCGGCATCCGCGACATCCGGATCGGGTACCTGCGTCGGCCCGAGAACCTCCGCTGGGAGGGCCGAACGCTGGGCGAGCTGATCGACGACACGGGCAACGACCCCGTCGATGTCCTGTGCGATCTCCTTCTTGCGGAAGACCTCCGCCCGAACGAGGTCACGCCCGGCCCGAACCTGCCGGGGACTCGTCGCTTTCTCCGCCACCCTGGAGCGATGATCGGGACCGACAGCGTGTTCGTCGGGGCGAAGCCGAGCCCGCGGACCTACGGCAGCTACCCGCGGATCCTCGGCCAGTTCGTCCGCGACGAGGCGCTCCTGGGGTTGGAGGACGCCGTCCGGAGGATGACGTCGATGCCGGCCGCGCGGCTCGGGCTGCGCGACCGGGGCACGATCCGGGACGGCGCGGTCGCCGATCTCGTGATCTTCGACCCGGCCACGGTCCGGAGCGACGCGACGATCGACGACCCGACGCGCGGCCCCGAGGGGATCGAGACGGTGATCGTCGGCGGCGTGGTCGTCGTCGACGGCGGGCGGCCGACCGGCACGCGTCCCGGTCGGGGGTTGCGGCGAGGCCGCGACTGAGGGCCGCGACGGCCGAGCCGCGACGGACGAGCCGCGACCAGCAGGAAGAAGAAGCGCGCAGCCCGCTAGGGCGCGGCCTCGATCTCCTTCGCGAGGCGGGTCTCGGCCACGGCGACGGCTGCGTCGAGGTCGCCGTCGATCGGCTCCGCCCAGCCGATCGCAAGCGTCACGATCTCCCCGGCGGTGCCGAGATCGCGGAGGATCGCCGCGCGGCAGCGCTCCACGAAATTGATCGCGGCGATCTCGTTCGTCTCGGGCAGGTAGGCCCCGAACCGGATCGCGCCGATCCGTGCGGCGTGATCGCTCGAGCGGATGTGGCGCGACAACATCCGGGCGACACGCAGCAGGCTCTGGAGGGCGACGTCCTCGCCCCATTGCCGGGCAAGGCGGTCGAGGGCGACGACCTCGAACAGGACGATCGTCGCGGGCCGGTGATAGCGCCGGATGCGAGCGCCCTCGCCCGACACGAGACGCGCCCAGTAGATCGGTCCGTCGAGCCCGCTGAATGCGTCCGTCCAGCCCGTCGGGTCGTCGATGAACGGCAGCGCGTCACCGGTGACACCGATCGGCGTGGCCTCGGGCGTGTCGATGGGGGCGACGCCCGCGGCTTCCGGCGTGGAGGCATCGCTGGGGAGATCGACGACCCCGACGCCGCCGAGGACCGTGACCTCGTCGACCGGCTCGGGCAGGGCGGATGGCTCAACGGGGGTCTCCGTCATCGGTGCCTCGAACGACGGGCTTGCCGCCTCCTCGAAGGGCCCGCTTGCCGCTTCCTCGAACGGCGGCCTTGCCGCCTCCTTTGGAGGATCAGCACGCCGCCGGAGCCCGCCGAGGTCGTCCTCGAGCGAAGCGGCCGGGGGCGTGCGATACCACGACGGCAGGGAGGCCGGCATCGACGCCGCTGGGCGCATGCCGCCGAAGTCCATCGAACGGTCGCCTGGTTTCCGCCCCGGAAGATCGGTCACGTGTGTGTTGGCCTCGGTCTCGGTAACGCTCGATCGCTGATGGGCGCGACCGTCTGTCGTGCCGGCTGTCCCCCGGGCCGCTGGCTGTCCTGATCGTCGCCCAACCACACCAGGCCATACCTGGTACGGGAGTCCTGGCCGGGCCGGTCTGTGGTCCGGGTCCACCCGGGGCCGCGTGTCCGGGCCGCCTTGCCGGGCCGCGTTGCCGGGCCGCGTTGCCAGGCCGCATGACCGGGCCGCCGGTCGATCCGAGCGGGACCAGGAGCGCGCGGCGATCGGCTCCGACCCGGTGTACCCTCGCAGCCAAGGAGGGATCAGCCGCGGCATGACGATCCGGACCTCGCTCGGCCGGACCACGACCCCGATCGCCCCGCACCGGAGCGCCCCCGATGCGCTCGTCGTGCGCCGCGGCGTGCTGTCCCCGGGTCGGATCGACGCGGCGGCCCCGCTCCGCCGCGAGGGTCCCGCCAAGCTCACGGGCGAGGCGAAGTACGCCGACGATCTCGTCTTCCCCGGGGCCTGGTTCGGCGCGACAATCCGGTCCACCGCGGCCCATGCCCGGTTCGACGGATTCGATCTCGACGAGGCCGTCGACTGGTCGAAGATCGCCGTCGTCACCGCCGCCGATATCCCCGGCGAGAACGTCGTCAGCCTGATCAGCGACGACCAGCCCCTCCTCGTCCCGCCGGGCGGCGAGATCCAGCACCACGCCGAGCCGCTCGTCCTCCTGGCCGCCGCGGATCGGGAGACGCTCCGTCGTGCCCGCCACGCCGTCAAGATCCGCTCCACGCCTCTCGACCCCGTCTTCGACCCGCTCGCGAGTGACCACGTGTTCGCCCACTACGAGATCGCGTCGGGCCATCTCGACACCGGCTTCGCTGAGGCCGACTTCGTCCTCGAGGGGACATATCGCGTCGGCCACCAGGAGCAGCTCTACATCGAGAACAACGCCATGATCGCGGTCCCGCGCGAGGACGGCGGCGTCGCGGTCCACGGCAGCCTCCAGTGCCCGTACTACATCCACAAGGCGCTGAAGCGGGCGCTCCGCCTCAATGCGGAGCAGGCCCAGGTCGTCCAGGCGGAGACCGGCGGTGGGTTCGGCGGCAAGGAGGAGTACCCCTCGATCATCGCGCTCCACGCCGCCCTGCTCGCCCGGAAGGTCGGGCGACCCGTCCGGATGATCTACGACCGGCACGAGGACCTCGCGGCGACGACGAAGCGCCACCCAGCGATCGTCCGCCACCGGACCGGCGTCAAGGCCGACGGGACCCTCGTCGCCCAGGACGTCGAGGTCGTCATGGACGGCGGCGCGTACTGCACGCTGACGCCGGTCGTCCTCAGCCGTGGCGCGATCCATGCCGGCGGTCCCTACCGCTGCCCGAACGTCCGGATCCAGGCCCGGGCGATGCGAACGAACACGCCGCCGAACGGCGCGTTCCGTGGCTTCGGTGCCCCGCAGGTCGAGTTCGCGGCGGAGGTCCAGATCGGGCGGCTTGCCGAGAGCCTGGGGATCAGCCCGCTCGAGATCCGGCGGCGCAACCTCTACCGGATCGGCGACGAGACCCCGACCGGCCAGATCCTCCGCGAGAGCGTTGCCGCCGAGGAGGTCCTCGAGCGGGCCGCGGAGGCCGCCGAGTTCGAAGGCGTCCGGGCGCGGACGGCGAAGGCCCGAGCCCGCCGGGCCGGCTCGGGTCAGGTGCCCGGCTCGCCGCTCCGAACCGGCCGCGACCGGCGGGCATCCGGGATCGGGGTTGCCCTCGCCTGGCACGGTGCCGGGTTCACGGGGAGTGGCGAGGTCAAGCTCGCGAGCGTCGCGTCGGTCGAGCTCACCGGCGACGGCCGCGTCCGGATCCTGACCGGCTCGACCGAGATGGGGCAGGGGACCAAGACGATCTTTCCGCAGCTGGTCGCGGCCGAGCTCGGTCTCACGGCCGAGGACGTCGACATCGCGCCGCAGGACACCGCGATCGTCCCGGACTCCGGCCCGACGGTCGCGAGCCGGACGGCGATGGTCGTCGGCGGGCTGCTGATCCAGGCGGCGCGGCGGCTCCGGGCGGAGGTGGAGGGACGGAACGATGGCGCGGCGTTCGCGGACATCCGGGTCGCCGACGCGGCCACGCACGGCCCCACCCGGATCGACCAGCAGTTCGAGCCGTACCCGCACGTCCATTTCGACGACGCGACCTACCGCGGCGATGCCTACCCCGCGTTCGGCTGGGCGGCCTGCGTCGCGACCGTCGATGTCGACCTCGACAGTGGCGAGGTCACGGTCCGCGACGTCGTCGCCGCCGACGATGTCGGCAGGGTCATCCATCCGGTTCTCGCCGAGGGCCAGGTCGAAGGCGGCACGCTCCAGGCCGTCGGCTACGCGACGATCGAAGAGATCAAGCTCCAGGACGGCCGCTACCTCAACGACCGGCTGGCGACCTACATCATCCCGACCGCCCTCGACGCGCCGCGGATCCACGCGATCCTCGTCGAGGCGCCGTTCAGCGGCGCGCCGCACGGCGCCAAGGGGGTCGGCGAGCTGCCGATGGACGTCGGGGCGCCGGCGGTCGTGGCCGCGATCCACGACGCGACCGGGGCCTGGATCCACGACCTCCCGGCGTCGCCGGAACGGATCCTCGGTGCGCTCGGGGTCGTCGCCGGGGTCGCCGAATGAGCACCTGGCGGTTCGCCGTCAACGGCGAGCCGGTGGAGGTCGACGTCCCCGGGATGCGCCGCCTGCTCGACGTCCTTCGCGAGGACCTCGCACTGACCGGAACGAAGGAGGGCTGCGGCGAGGGCGAGTGTGGGGCATGCACGGTGCTCCTCGACGGGGCGCCGGTGGATAGCTGTCTCGTGCCGGTCTGCCAGGTCGACGACGCGCGAGTGGACACCGTCGAGGGACTCGCGGAGCCCTCACCCGAAGGGCACGTTCTCGATCCGCTCCAGCAGGCGTTCCTCGAGGCCGGCGGCGCCCAGTGCGGGATCTGTACGCCGGGCATGTTGATGGCGGCCCGAGCCTATCTCGATGCCGGCGGCGGCCCGGATGAGGGGGCGATCCGGACGGCGATCGCCGGCAACCTCTGTCGCTGCACGGGCTACACCAAGATCGTGGACGCGATCGCGATCGCAGCAGGAGGCAGCCGATGACCGACGCGGACGAGCTCGACCGGGCCGAGGCCGAGGCGGCCGCCGACGCCGCCGTCGACCGGCAGGCGCTCATCGACAATGACGAGCCGGCCGCCGACACCCCCTCCGCGGCCGAGTACAGCGTCGCCTTCACGCCTCGCAACCTCGCCGTCGGGCTCGCGATCGTGGCGGGGCTCGTCGCGTTCGCCGCCAGCCGACGCCGCCGGCGGGCTCGGGGTCGTTCGGGCGAGGACGGCTGACCGTGCCGGTCGAGCCGCCGGTCGAGACGCCGGGGTCGCTGGCAGAGGCGTTCGCGGTCCTGGCCGCGTCCACGGTTGACGCGCCGATCGCACCGATCGCCGGCGGCACCGACATCATGGTCCGGATCACCGGCGAGATGGGCGATCCCCCGCCGCGGATGGTCGACCTGTCGCGGCTCACCGAGCTGCGCGGGATCACGGTCGACGGCGGCGCGGTGATCATCGGCGCGGCCACGACCTACACGGAGATCCGCCGCTCCGACGCGTGTCGCGAGCACCTCCCGGCCCTGGTCGAGGCCGCCGCCACGATCGGTGCGGCCCAGATCCAGAACCGGGGGACGCTCGGCGGGAACATGGCCAGCGCCTCACCCGCGGGTGACACCCTGCCGGTCCTGCTCGCCCTTGACGCCGAGGTCGTCGTCGGCGGGCCGCGCGGTGAGCGGACGATCCCTGCGGCTGCCTTCTGGATCGCCTATCGACGGACGGCACTCGCGCCGGACGAGCTCATCCTGCGCGTGCGGATCCCGGTCACCGGTGGCCGCGAAGCGCGTTTCCGGAAGATCGGGACGCGCCGGGCGCAGGCGATCAGCAAGGTCATGCTCGCGCTTGCCTGGCGGGAGTCGCCGGGTGCGGTGCATGGCGCGTGGTCGGACGTCCGCCTGGCGCTCGGCTCCGTGGCCGAGCGGCCGATCCGGGCGCGTGCCACCGAGGCGGTCCTGGAGGGTGCGTCGCCGACGCCCGAGACCGCCGACGCGGCGGCGGAGGCCCTCGCGGGCGAGATCCACCCCATCGATGACGTCCGCTCCACCGCCGACTATCGCCGCGTCGTCGCCGCGCGGGCGCTCCACCGGATGATCCGCGACGCCGGCGGCTGGTAGCCGCTCCGTGTCGCCGCGCCCCGCCGAAGCCGACCCCCTGAACGGGGTGCGACCGGGCGGCCGACGCTCGTTCTGGCTGCGCGAGGCCCTTGGAGTTGAGCCGGCGGAGCTGGCCGCGGACGTCGCAGCGCCGCCGTTCTCCGGCCGTGCCCGTGCCGACGTCGCGATCCTCGGCGGCGGTTACACCGGGCTCTGGACCGCGCTCCGGATCCGCGAGCTGGAGCCGGCGGCGCGGATCGTGATCCTCGAGCAGGACCTGTGCGGCTCCGGTCCGTCCGGGCGGAACGGCGGATTCCTGACCGGCTGGTGGGATGAGCTTCCGGCGTTGATCGCGCGGTTCGGGGACGCCGAGGCCGTTCGAACCGCGCGGGCGATGGACGCCCAGATCTCGGGGCTGGGCCCCTGGCTGGACGAGCACGGGATCGACGCGGAGCTCGTCCTGAACGGCTTCCTCCAGGTCAGCGCCGCGCCGGCCCAGGACGACGCCTGGCTCGAGGCGGTCGAGGCCTGTGCCCGGCTCGGGTTCGGCGACCTGTGGCGGGCGCTGTCGGCCGACGCCGTCGCGGGGCACGCTCAGTCCCCGGTGTTCCGCGGCGGAGCCTGGATGCCGCTCGCGGGATCGGTCCAGCCGGCGAAGCTCGCCCGCGGGCTGCGGCGGGTCGCGCTCGATCAGGGGATCGTCATCCACGAGCGGACGACCTCGCGTCATCCCGATGACCGGGCGGGTCGGTCGGGCGGTGCGGTCGCGATCCAGACGACGTCGGCCGAAGGCGCGGGCGTGCTCGAGGCCGAGCAGGTCGTCGTCGCGACGAATGCCTGGGCGGCCGCCTGGGCGCCGGTCGCCCGCCGCTTCCTGAACTGGTCGAGCTACATCGTGATCACCGAGCCGATTCCGGATCGGCTCGCCGAGATCGGCTGGACCGGCGGCGAGGGGATCGCCGACGCGCGGTTCACCCTCCACTACGGGCGGCCGACCGCCGACGGCCGCATCGCGCTCGGCGGTGGCGGCGGCAAGGCCGGCTGGGGCGGCCGGATCGGGCGGGCGTTCACCCACGATATGGTCTCTGCCCGGCGAGCCGCCGAGGGCCTCCGGCGGTGGTTCCCAAGCTTGGCCGACGTCCGGATCGAGGATGCCTGGGGCGGCCCGATCGACATCACCGACGATCACCGGCCGTGGTTCGGGACCCGGCCGGGCGGACGGATCCATCACGGGCTCGGGTACAGCGGCAACGGTGTCGCGCCGGCGATCCTCGGCGGGCGGATCCTCGCCGCGCTCGCGACTGGCCGGGCCGCGGACGATGAGGCGGCATCGCTGCCGATCGTCGGTGACGGCGCGACACCGCGGGCGTTCCCGCCCGAGCCGTTCCGGGCCGTCGGCGCGCGCGTCTTCCGCGAGGCGATGGTCGTCCGCGAGCGGGCCGAGGAGGCCGGCCGGATCCCGCCGCGCCCGGTCCGCGCGATCACCCGGATCCCGCGTCGATTGGGCTACCACCTTGGGCCCAAGTGACCCGACAATGGCCGCGATCATGACGATCGAGGCTGCCCCGCTCGCCGCCGCGGACGAGATCCTCACCCCGGAGGCCCTCGGATACCTGGCTGAGCTCCAGACCCGCTTCGGGCCGCGCCGGGAGGCGCTCCTCGGGGCGCGCCGCGACCGCCAGGCGGCCATCGACGCCGGTGCCGACCTCGACTTCGACCCCTCGACGGCCGAGCTGCGAGCGGCCGACTGGACCGTCCCGCCCGCGCCCGCCGACCTCGATGACCGACGGGTCGAGATCACCGGACCGGCCGAGCCGAAGATGATGATCAACGCGCTGAACTCGGGTGCGCGGGTCTTCATGGCCGACCTCGAAGACGCCCTCAGCCCGACGTGGGCGAACGTGATCGGCGGCCAGACGGCGCTGCGTGACGCCGTGCGCGGCAAGCTCGCGTTCACGAGCCCGGAGGGGAAGGCTTACCGCGTGGGCGAGCGGCCCGCCCAGCTCGTCGTCCGGCCCCGCGGCTGGCACCTCGAGGAGCGTCACCTGAACCTGGACGGGCGGCCGCTGAGCGCCTCGCTCGTCGACACCGGTCTGTACCTCTTCCACAACGGCGCGGAGCGGATCCGGCGCGGGACCGCGCCGTACTTCTACCTGCCGAAGCTCCAGGCCGCCGCCGAAGCCGCCCTCTGGCACGACGTCTTCG
The DNA here is from genome assembly GCA_036505555.1 of Candidatus Limnocylindrales bacterium. Lineage (GTDB taxonomy): Bacteria > Chloroflexota > Limnocylindria > Limnocylindrales > CSP1-4 > CF-46. The sequence goes on from DASXTH010000259.1 coordinate 21,521, forward strand.
CCTTCTCCGAGGAGCGGCTCGGGATCCCGGCGGGTTCGGTCCGCGCGACCGTCCTGATCGAGACGATCCATGCCGCGTTCCAGATGGACGAGATCTTGCACGCGCTCGGGCCGTACGCCGCCGGGCTGAACGCCGGGCGGTGGGACTACCTGTTCAGCTGCATCAAGACATTCCGCGGCCGGGCCGACCGGATCCTCCCGGAGCGTGCCCAGCTGACGATGACGACGCCGTTCATGCGCGCCTACACCGAGCTGCTGGTGCGGACCTGTCATCGGCGGGGCGCCCACGCGATCGGCGGGATGGCGGCGTTCGTCCCCAGCCGGAAAGACCCCAAGGTCAATGAGGTGGCATTCGCCCGGGTGCGCGAAGACAAAGAGCGCGAAGTGGGCGATGGCTTTGACGGTACCTGGGTGGCGCATCCCGACCTGGTTCCGGTGGCGCGAGAAACCTTTGATCGAGTACTGGGCGACGGGGCCCATCAGAAGAATCGCCTTCGGGACGAAGTCACCGTCAAG
>DASXTH010000260.1:0-4617 GCA_036505555.1 Candidatus Limnocylindrales bacterium
CGTCGTCCGCGAGCGGATGACGATCCAGGAGATCGACAAGGCGACGCCGAACGCGCTCATCAACATCCGACCCGTCGTCGCCGCGATGAAGGAGTTCTTCGGCGGCAGCCAGCTCAGCCAGTTCATGGACCAGACGAACCCGCTGGCCGAGCTCACGTCCAAGCGGCGTCTGAGCGCCCTCGGCCCGGGCGGGCTATCGCGTGAGCGCGCCGGGTTTGACGTCCGCGACGTCCACCACAGCCACTACGGCCGGATCTGCCCGATCGAGACCCCCGAGGGCCCGAACATCGGACTGATCGGCTCGCTCGCGACCTATGGCCGGATCAACAGCTACGGGTTCATCGAGACGCCCTACCGCAAGGTCAAGCGGACGGTTGCCTGGGACGACCCGAAGATCGCGACCTACGAGACGGGCGGCGATCTGCTGACGAAGGGCGGCGACACGATCCTGAAGTCCGGGAAGCCGTTCACGACCGAGGCGATCGCCGAGCTGAAGAAGCAGAAGGCGAACGCGTTTCCGATCCGCCCGATCGTGACCGCCGACATCGAGTACCTCCCGGCGGACGAGGAGGAGGAGCACGTCGTCGCCCAGGCGAACGCGCCGCTCGATGCCGAGGGCCACTTCCTGGCCGAGCGCGTCCCATCGCGCTACCGCGACACCTTCCCCGAGGCGCGTCCCGGTCAGATCGAGTACATGGACGTGAGCCCGAAGCAGGTCGTCTCGGTCGCCACGGCGCTCATCCCCTTCCTCGAGCACGACGATGCAAACCGCGCCCTGATGGGCTCGAACATGCAGCGCCAGGCCGTCCCGCTCCTGGAGCCGGAGTCGCCGATCGTGGGCACCGGCATGGAGGAGCGCGCCGCGCGCGACTCCGGCCAGGTCGTCGTCGCCCGTCGCGGCGGCGCCGTGACCAGCGTCACGGCCGAGCGGATCCGGATCGAGACCGACTCGGGCGAGCTCGACGAGTACAAGCTCCAGAAGTTCGTCCGGAGCAACCAGGGCACCTGCATCAACCAGCGCCCGATCGTCGACGTCGGCGAGCGTGTCGCGGACGGACAGGCGCTCGCGGACAGCTCCTCCACCCAGGAGGGCGAGCTCGCCCTCGGCCGGAACGTGCTCGTCGCGTTCATGAGCTGGGAGGGCAGCAACTACGAGGACGCGATCGTCATCAGCGACCGCCTCGTCCGCGACGACCTGTTCACGAGCATCCACATCGAGAAGCACGAGATCGAGTCGCGCGACACGAAGCTCGGACCCGAGGAGATCACCCGCGACATCCCGAACGTCGGCGAGGAGTCCCTCAAGGACCTCGACGAGGAGGGGATCGTCTACATCGGGGCGGAGGTCCGGCCCGGTGACATCCTCGTCGGCAAGATCACCCCGAAGGGCGAGACCGAGCTGACCGCCGAGGAGCGACTCCTCCGGGCGATCTTCGGCGAGAAGGCCCGCGAGGTGAAGGACTCGAGCCTGCGCCTGCCGCACGGCGAGCGGGGCAAGGTCGTCGAGATCCGGGAATTCCGGCGCGAGCTGAACGATGATCTCCAACCCGGCGTCAACCGCCTGGTCCGCGTGTCGGTGGCGCAGAAGCGGAAGATCAGCGTCGGCGACAAGATGGCCGGCCGTCACGGCAACAAGGGCGTGATCGCAAAGATCCTGCCCGCCGAGGACATGCCGTTCCTGCCGGATGGCACGCCCGTCGACATCATCCTCAATCCGCTCGGCGTGCCGAGCCGGATGAACATCGGCCAGATCCTCGAGACCCATCTCGGCTGGGCGCTCCACGCGAAGGGCCAGAAGGCCGCGACCGCGGTCTTCGACGGCGCGACCGAGGAGCAGATCCAGACCGAGCTCCGCGAAGCCCGTCACCAGGTCTACGGCGTCGAGAAGGCGCTGCCCGAGGACGGCAAGATCGAGCTCCGCGACGGGCGGACCGGCGAGCTGTTCGACCGGCCGATCACCGTCGGCTACATCTACATGCTCAAGCTCCACCACCTCGTCGAGGACAAGATCCACGCCCGGTCGACCGGTCCGTACAGCCTGATCACCCAGCAGCCGCTCGGTGGCAAGGCCCAGTTCGGTGGCCAGCGCTTCGGCGAGATGGAGGTGTGGGCGCTCGAGGCGTATGGCGCCGCGAACATCCTCCAGGAGCTGCTCACCGTGAAGTCGGACGACGTCCTCGGACGGGTCCAGACCTATGAAGCCATCGTCAAGGGGGAGGAGATCCAGCCGCCGCGCGTCCCGGAATCCTTCAAGGTCCTGATCAAGGAGCTGCGCAGCCTGGGGCTGAACGCCGAGATCCTCGATCAGAACGACGAGGAGATCCAGCTGGCCGAAGACGACGTCTCCGGCTACATGCTCCCGGATCTCGGCGGGATCAACCTCGCCGGGTTCGAGGACTGACGGTTCCGCAGCTCATCGCTCACCAGCCGGGTGGAGGCCCGGCCGGACCGACCTCACGCGTCCTGAGGTCGCAGCGCGCCACCGGGCCAGGCGGCGGCGCGAAGGAGAACCATGCTCGAGGTCAATAACTTCAGCGCGATCCGTATCTCGCTTGCCAGCCCGGACCAGATCCGGGAGTGGTCCAAGGGCGAGGTGACGAAGCCCGAGACCATCAACTACCGGACCCTCAAGCCGGAGAAGGATGGTCTCTTCGACGAGCGCATCTTCGGTCCGACGAAGGACTGGGAGTGTTACTGCGGCAAGTACAAGCGGATCCGGTACAAGGGAATCATCTGCGACAAGTGCGGCGTCGAGGTCACCCGATCGAAGGTCCGTCGTGAGCGGATGGGCCACATCCAGCTGGCCAGCCCGGTCAGCCACATCTGGTACTTCAAGGGCACCCCGAGCCGCCTCGGCATCCTCCTGGACATCAGCCCGCGCAACCTCGAGCGCATCCTCTACTTCGCCCTGTACATCGTCACGAACGTCGACGAGGACGCCCGCAAGCGTGCCCTGCTCGCCCTCGAGGACGAGGCCGCGGGACGCGGCGGCAAGGCCGGCGAGGCCCTCGCCGAGCTGGAGGACCGCCTCCGCGCCGACGTCAATCGGACGAAGGACGAGCTGACCGCCGCCCTCGCCACCACGAAGGCCGATCTCGAGAGCCAGCGCACTGTCCGGACCGAGGAGGTCGTCACGGCCGCCAAGGCGGTCGAGGCCCGGCTGGCGGAACTCAAGACCGGCGAGGCCGAGGACACGATCGTGTTCGAGCCAACCGGTGAGGTCGTCGTGGCCGCCGGCGCGAAGGGCGGCAAGGACGCAACTGCCGCCCTCCGCAAGATCGTCTCTGCGGAGACCGAGCGGGTCACCGCCGAGCTCCAGCAGCGGGAGCGCGACGAGGAGCGCGCGGTCGAGCAGAAGGTCGCCGACCTTGTCGCGGGCGTCGACGAGACGCTCCGCAATGAGCGCGAGCAGCTGTCCGGTGGCGCCCAGGCCGCCAAGGACGAGGTCAAGAAGCTCCGCGACGAGATCGACTCCCTCAAGCCGATGCAGACGCTCGGGGAGCTCGAGCTCCGCGGGCTCGAGGAGCGCCACGGCACGGGCGCCCGCGGCGGCCGGCTGTTCAACGCCGGGATGGGCGCCGAGGCAGTCCGCGAGATCATCAGCCGGATGGACCTCGAGGAGCTCTCGCGGTCCCTCCACGTCGAGGTCCGGACGAGTTCCGGCCAGCGCCGCAAGAAGGCGATCAAGCGGCTCCGCCTCATCGAGGCGTTCCGCCGCTCCGGAACGCGCCCCGACTGGATGATCCTGTCGGTCCTGCCGGTGATCCCGCCGGACCTGCGGCCGATGGTCCAGCTCGACGGCGGCCGCTTTGCGACCTCCGACCTGAACGACCTCTACCGCCGCGTCATCAACCGCAACAACCGGCTCAAGCGGCTCCTCGAGCTCGGCGCGCCCGAGATCATCATCCGCAACGAGAAGCGGATGCTCCAGGAGGCGTGCGACGCCCTGATCGACAACGGCCGCCGCGGTCGTGCGATCGCCGGCACGGGCAACCACCGCCTCAAGAGCCTGTCGGACATGCTCAAGGGCAAGCAGGGCCGGTTCCGCCAGAACCTGCTCGGCAAGCGCGTCGACTACTCCGGCCGGTCGGTCATCGTCGTCGGGCCGGAGCTCAAGCTGCACCAGTGCGGGCTGCCCAAGAAGATGGCGCTCGAGCTGTTCAAGCCATTCGTCATGCGCCAGCTCGTCGAGAAGGGCTTCGCCCACAACATCAAGAGCGCCAAGCGCATCGTCGAGCGCGTCCGCCCGGAGGTCTGGGACGTGCTCGAGGAGGTCATCAAGGATCACCCGGTCCTGCTGAACCGCGCCCCGACGCTCCACCGCCTCGGCATCCAGGCGTTCATGCCGGTCCTCGTCGAGGGCTCGGCCATCCAGATCCACCCGCTCGTCTGCACGGCTTTCAACGCCGACTTCGACGGCGACCAGATGGCGGTCCACGTGCCGCTGTCCTCGGCCGCCCAAGAGGAGGCGCGGACGATGATGCTGTCGACCGCGAATCTGCTGTCGCCCGCCGACGGCACGCCGGTCGTGGCGCCGACCCAGGACATGGTCCTCGGCTGCTACTACCTGACGATGGACCCGCTTGGCAAGCAGCCGAAGCGCGTCCGGATCTTCGC
>DASXTH010000261.1:0-7475 GCA_036505555.1 Candidatus Limnocylindrales bacterium
GATCAGGTTTGCGCCGCCGATCAAGAGGCGCCGAACCCGCTCGCGAACCTCGTCGACGGACCGGACCACGCCGAACCGAAGCTCCTCGGGCAGCGTGATGTCGCGGGCAAGCCCGACGACATCGCCGCCGCCCCACGGCGCCGTGATGAACGCGCCGGCGCACTGCATCCGCGGCCCGATGACGTCGCCGCGGTCGATCGCGTCGCGCAGGGCGCAGTCGGTGAAGGCCCGGAACGGTCCGAGGTCGCGGACGGTCGTGAACCCGGCCCGGATGGTATCGCGAGCGTGGCGGACCCCGATCAACACATCCTCGGCGGCGGAGGTCGTCGTCGACGGGACGCCGGCGGTCTGGACGTCGCCGACGAGATGGGTGTGGGTGTCGATCAGGCCCGGCAGGACCGTCAGGCCGCCGAGGTCGAGCTCGAGTGCGGCGTCGGCAGTGCCATCGCCGCCTGATCCGACGGCCGAGATCCGGCCGTCCTCGCCGATGTGGAGCACTCGATCCGGCTCGAGGCGGCCGGTCTCGACATCAAGCAGTCGGCCGCATCGGATCGCTGTCGGTTGCATGGGCGAACGATACGGGCACCGACCACGCGAATCCCGGTCGCGCCCACCAGGCGCGAAACGCGGACGAACGAGCGTGAGTGTCGACACGAACTGCACCAATTGGCCGGTCGGGGCAGCGACGCCTGCATGCCTGTCGCGGAATCGCGCTTGCCAGGCGCGCCGGCCCGCCGGGCCCGCCGGCCGGAGTCGGGCTTGACTCTCGACCTGCCCGAGAGTTCACGATGGGGCTGTGGATGACGATCTGCTGTCGATCGGACGGTTCGCCCGGCTCGCCGGGTTGAGCGTCGGCGCCCTGCGCCACTACGACGAGCTGGACCTGCTCCGGCCGGCCGAGATCGATCGCTTCACCGGCTACCGCCGCTACCGGCGGGTGCAGCTCGAGACCGCCCGGACGATCGCCCGTCTGCGCGACCTGGAGCTGCCGCTCGACGAGATCCGGGAGGTCCTGGCGATGGACGACCCGGCCGAGCAGCGACGACGGCTGGCTGCACACCGGGCGCGCATGGCCGCCCGCTCCGACCGACTGACCCGCCTGCTCCACGTGGTGGGGCGGATGAGCGATGGAAAGGACCCGATCATGACGAACACGACGACCGACCCGACCGCGGCGACCACCGTCGAGCTGGATCGCGCGACCCAGCGCCAGCTTGGGGTCGACCTCTACAACTCGACCTGGACGTTGCTCGAGAAGCCCGACCGCTCGCCGGCCGAGACCGACGAGATGATCCATCGAGCCCACACATCGCGCTGGCACTGGGCGCGCGTCGGCGAGACGGTCAACCTCGCCCGTGGCGAGTGGCTGTGCTCGCGGGTGTACGCGACGCTCGGGCGCGGCGAGCCCGCCCTGTGGCACGCCCGCCGCTGCCTGGAGATCAACGAGGCGCTCGCCCCGGACCAGCGCGAGGGCTGGGACCTGCCGTCGGCGTACGAGGCCATGGCCCGCGCGTCGTTCGCGGCCGGCGACTCGGCCTCAGGCGCGCTGTGGAAGGTGAAGGCAACCGAGGCCCTCGCAGCGATCTCGGACGCCGACGACCGCATGCCGATCGAGCAGGACCTCGCCACCCTCCCCTGACCAACGGAGACGGGCCGTAGACTCGGCGGCGATGACTGCCAGCCCGCGGCCCGTCCCGCTCAAGCGCCCGATGAGCGGCCGCGACCCCAATGAGTCGGACCGCGGGTCGACCCCGCTCGAGCTCTTCTACGACCTCGTCTTCGTCGTCGCCGTCGGCGCAGCCGCCGCCGGACTCCACCACTCGCTCTCGACCGGCGAGGTCACGCGGGGGATCCTCGGCTTCCTCGTCGTGTTCTTCAGCATCTGGTGGCCGTGGGTGAACTTCACCTGGTTCGCCTCGGCCTACGACACCGACGACGTCGTCTACCGCGTCCTGACGTTCGTCCAGATGGTCGGAATCCTGATCGTCACGGCCGGCGTCCCCGCGATCTTCGAGGGCAACGACTTCCGGATCGGCGTGATCGGCTATGTGGTCATGCGTCTGGCGCTCGTCTCGCTCTGGCTGCGGGCGGCGCTCGAGGATCCGGCAGGCCGGTCGACCGCGCTTCGGTTCGCGATCGGGGTCGGCGGGATGCAGGTCCTGTGGGTCATCCGCCTGGGGATCGACGGGCCACTCGGGTTGGTCCTGTTCGTGCTCTTCGGGTTTGGCGAGCTCCTCGTCCCGGTCTGGGCCGAGCGGAGCGGCGGCCGGCCGACGCCGTGGAATGCCCGTCATGTCACGGAGCGGTATGGCGGGTTCACGATCATCGTCCTCGGCGAGTGCATCCTTGCCGCGACGACCGCGATCCAGGCCGCCGTCCAGGACGAGGGCGTGTCGGCCCCGCTGCTCGGCGTCGCGTTCGGCGGCCTCTTGCTCGTTTTCGGCGCGTGGTGGGCGTACTTCAAGCATGAGTCCCATCTCGCCCAGCTCCGCGGCTCGGGGTTGTCGGCCTTCGTGTGGGGCTACGGGCACTACGTCGTGTTCGCGTCGGCAGCCGCACTCGGCGCCGGGCTGCAGGTGGCGGCCGACGAGACCCACGAAGTGATCGCCCTCGGGCCGACCGCGGCGGCGATGACCGTCGCGATCCCGATCTCGATCTATCTGGTCGCCGTCGCGGCGATCCACCAGCGGGAGACGACCGTCGCGACCAGGGTCGGGATCGGCGGCGCCGTCGTCGTGCTGATCGGGATCGCCCTCGCGACGCCCGCGCTTGGGCTCTCGTTCGCGATCCCGCTGATGGGCGTCGTCGTCGCCGGGCTGATCGTCCTCAGCCGGATCCGCGATGCCCGGGGCGAGCCGGCGCCCGAGCCGCGTGCCGCCGAAACCGAGCGCGAGCTGGCCGCGCCGTAGAATCGGGAGGCCCACCCTCCCCACGGAGCCTCCGATGCCCAAGACGAAATTTGGAATCCTTCTCTGGAGCCAGGGCGCGAGCTGGCAGGAAATGCTGTCCGCCGCCCAGGACGTCGATCGCCTCGGCTACGCCCATCTCTGGACCTGGGACCACCTCTACGCGATCTTCGGCGACCCATACCAGCCGATCTTCGAGGGCTGGTCGCTCCTCAACGCGTGGGCCCGCGAGACCGACGAGACGCGGTTGGGGCTCCTCGTCGGCGCGAACACGTTCCGCAACCCCGGGCTGGTCGCGAAGACGGCGGCGACGCTCGACCACGCGAGCGAGGGGCGGGCGATCCTCGGCGTCGGCGGCGCCTGGATGGAGCTCGAGCACACAGAGCACGGGATCGACTTCGGCTCGGGCTTCGGGCAGCGACTCGACTGGCTCGACGAGTCGGTCGGCGCGATGCGCGCGCTCCTCGACGGCAAGGAGGTCACGTCCGCGCCGGGCGGCCGATACCAGTTCCAGGGCCTCCGCCACCAGCCGCCGCCGGTCCAGGCCCACGTGCCGATCATGATCGGCGGCTCGGGCGAGAAGAAGACCCTGCGGACCGTCGCGAAGTACGCCGACATGTGGAACGCGATGGGCCCGGTCGACGTGATGCGCCACAAGATCGAGGTCCTGCGCGGGCACTGCGAGGCCGTCGGGCGCGACCCGTCGCAGATCGAGTTCACGCTCGGCATCAAGGCGACGATCCGCGACAGCGCGGCCGAGGCCGACAAGGTCTGGAAGGCCGCCATGGAGCACAACCGGACGCCGCTGTCCGACGTCGCGGACGACGATACGTTCTGGAACGGGACCGCCGAGCAGCTGGCCGAGAAGCTGGCGCCGTACGTGGAGCTCGGCTTCCACACCGTCATCTCCGAGCAGCCGGCGCCGTACGACCGCGAGACGTTCGAGCGGCTGATCGGCGAGGTCGGGCCGCTCGTCGACCGCGGCTAGGTCGTCGCGCGGTGGCCGGTTCGGCGCCCGTGCCTGCGCCCGAGCGGCGCTCGATCGGGACTGCCGTCGGGCGGCTGCTCGCGGTGTTCGACACGGCTGCCGAAGTCGAGGCGGCGCGCGCGGCGCTGGTCGCGGCCGGGATCGACCCGGCGGCGATCGAGCTGTTCCAGGGCGCGGAGGCCGCGGCCATGTTCGACTCGGGCGGTCGGCATCGTGGCGTGCTCGGACGCCTGTACCGGATCCTCGAGTTCAGCTGGGCCGATCAGGCGCCCGACTTCGCCTGGTACGAGGCCGCGGTCCGCGAGGGCCGCGTGGTGATGAGCGTCCGCGTGCGAGGCCAGCGCCGAGTCGCCCACGCCGCGCGGATGATCGAGGACCACGGCGGCCATTTCATCAACCATTTCGGCTGGTTCGAGACGCAGGAGCTCGCGCGCTGGAAGGGCCAGGAACCAGATGTGCCGGGGTTTCTGCGGCGTTGACCGCCCGCTCGCTGAGCGAGACCGGGGCAACGAAGTCGGCGAGCGCCCCGCATGGGAGCGCTCGCCGAGACCGTCAATGGGGCTGGATGCGGATGGGTTCAGCGCACTGGCCAGATCCTCCAAGTGCCGCTTGAGTCCGGCGCCAGGACGAACTGCTCGTAACCGGCGTTGTTCTTGCTGAGGGCCGGGTAGTCAACCTCGATGAACCAGGCCCGGGTCCGGTCGGCACCCGCGACGAGCGGCCCGTACGTCGCCCAGTCCGTCGCGACGGTGGGATGGCCGATCACGTAGCGGCCATTGACGCTGTCGAAGAACGCGGCGCGCTCCGACGCGAACTCGTCGAAGCCCGCCTCGTGAGTGAGGCTCGTTGCCGCGAGGAGATCGAACGCGGTCCGCCACTCCCCGGCGACGAGCGCCGTCTCGTACCGATCGACGACGTCATTCGCGACCTCCTGGTCGCTCAACGACGCCGATGGCGAGGGCGCTGGGCTGGCGGGCGTCGGCTCCGGGCTGTCGGCCGGCTGGCTCGGTCTCTGCGACGGAGCCGGGGACGTCAAGACCGGCGGGTTGGTCTGGAACTGATGGAGGAAGCTGCCCACGCCTGGCGCGACCGCGACCGCGACGAGGAGGAGCAATCCGGAAACAACGGCGTACATGAGTCTCCCTTGGAAGAGGCTCGACCGTCGTCGCCCCAGGGCGACGATCATCCGGTCGAGATCGGGTGGTTCGGGTTGGGTCTGGCGCCAGGCAAGCCCGGCGTCGAGGAGGCGCTGATCAAGCAGGTCCATCTCGGCCCTCCAGGAGCTTCCGGAGCCGGTTCCGCGCGTCGCTCAAGGTCGACTTGACGGTTCCCTCCGAGCAACGCATGACCGCGGCCGTTTCCGCGACGTCGAGGCCGACGAAGTAGAAGCAGTCGACAGCGAGCCGCTGCCGGCTCGACAGGCTCGTGACGGCGTGCGCGAGATCGAGCTCGTCGTCGATCGGCCTCACCCGGCCCGGGAGCATCCCGAGCAGCGGGCGCCGGCCGCGGCGAGCGCGCCTGGCTTGATCAGCGGTGATGGCGAGGAGCCAGGCCGAGGGCGCTCCACGTCGGGGATCGAACTGCCCTCGCTTGGTCCACGCCCGGATGAGCGCTTCCTGCACGACGTCGTCACGTTCGGCGTCGCTGGAGAGCCGGGCGGCAAGCAAACTCATCGCCCGGAGGTGGGGCGCCGTCCATGCTCCGAATTGCTCAGGCGTGGCCGACGCGAGGTTGACGGTCAGAGTGGATGTCATGGTCATCACGCACCGTCTACGCCCCGCCGAGGGCTTTCGGTTGGGTCATCCGCGCGATGTATTTCGGCGCCTTGAAAGTCGTCACCGGGCGTCTCTTGGCGTTATCCCACCTGGGCCAGGATTTCGAGCACTTCCGGCTTCGTCGGGAGGCGGGGGCTGTTGTAGATCGCCGCGTCGTCGACGGCGTCCTGGGCGATCGTGGCGTGGGTCTCTGGGCCGAGGCCCTGGGCGGCCAGCGTCCGGCGCTGGCCGACGCGCGCGAGCAGACTGCGAACGGCGTCGATGCCCGCGCGAGCGGCTCCTGCCTGATCGTCGCGCGGGCCTGCGACCCCCAGCGCGACCGCGGCGAGAGCCAGCTCGCGGTCGCGGACGCCGAGGTAGGTCTCGAAGACCTCGGGCATCACCGTCGCCAGCGCGGTGCCGTGCGGCAGTCGGCCCCGCGTCCCGATCGCGTGGCCGATCGCGTGGACCGCCCCGACGCCCGTTCCGCTCTGCTGGCCGACGCCCGCGTAATGCGCTGCGAGGAGCATCCGGCTGCGGGCCTCCAGGTTCGTGCCGTCCTCGACGGCTCGCGGTAGCCATTCGCCGACCATTCGAATCACCCCGAGGGCGATCGCCTCGGCGAACGGGTTCGGGTTCTTCGACAGGAGCGACTCGAGCGAGTGGGTCATCGCGTCGACGCCCGTCGCGGCCGTCGGGCCGGGCGGGAGGCCGATCGTCAGCTCCGGATCGAGGATCGCGATCCGCGGTAGGACGCTCTCGTGCCCGATGTAGCCCTTCCGCCCCGCCGTCTCGTCGGTGATCACGCCGTACGTGTTCGTCTCGGCGCCCGTCCCCGCGGTGGTCGGGATCGCGATCACCGGCACGCCCGCCTGGAGCGTTTCATCGTGGTAGCCAAGTGACATGACATCACGATCGTTGGCGGCGTGGAGGGCCATCGCCTTCGCCGAGTCCATCGCGGAGCCGCCCCCGAGCGCCACGACGACCGCGGACGTCCCGCCCGCGAGCTCGAGGAACCGACGCAGGACCGCGCTCCCGCGCGCGACCGAGGTGGCACCCGGGTTTGGCTCGACGCCATCGAAGAGCTCGACGCGGAGGTTGGCCGACCGCAGGAGGTCGGCCACTCGACCGGCGACCCCGGAACCGACGACGCCCGCGTCCGTGACGACGAAGGCCGCCTGGCCTTCCAAGGCGGCGATGACCGACGGCAGATCGCGGATCGCGCCGGCGCCGAATCGAGCGCGATCGCGGACGCCGATCTCCAGACGTCGTCCCGCGTAGCCCTCGGCGGTCATCGAACCTCCAGGACGTGGTCGGTCAGGGTGTCGCGCCGGACGGTCAGCCAGCGCCGGCAGCCGGCGGTGTGGAACCAGCGCTCGGTCGTGGGGCCGGCCGGGTTCTCGAAGATCCAGACCTCGTCGTAGTCGCGCTCGTCGGGATCGGTCAGCCAGTCGGGCATCGGCCGGCGCTCGCCGCCGAACGTGAACTCGTCGAGCGGGCGCCGCCCGCAGCGCGGGCATTCGAGGGTGTGCATCAGCGCGTCCCGGCCGAGCCCTGATCGGCCATGACGTGGTCGCGCCGGAAGCGGTCGAGCCCGAACGGCTTGATCAGATCGGGCGTCTTGCCGGTCGCGATCAGCTCGGCCATCTGCTCGCCGCCGGCCGGGATGGCCTTGAAGCCCCACGTCCCCCAGCCGGTCGTGATCAGGAACCCGTCGACGCCGGTCGCGCCCATGATCGGGCTCCAGTCGGCCGAGATATCGCACAGCCCGGCCCACGTCCGGAGGATCCGCATCCGGCGCAGGAAGGGCAGGAGCATCGTGATTTT
>DASXTH010000262.1:0-4493 GCA_036505555.1 Candidatus Limnocylindrales bacterium
GCGCGATGGTCAGCCTCCAGGATCCAGACCGTCCCGACCCGGAGCTGACGCTGACGATCGGGCTCGACGAGGCCGCCCAGCAAGCGGCTGTTGCGGCGGTCGCTGATCCGGCGCATCCGCTGACCACGGCCGGCCGCGACCGGACCGAGGCGCGAGCGGGCGCGACGATCGCGCTGCCCCTAATCGTCGCCCGAGCCGGGGTCGAGGAGCCGCTCGGTGCGCTCGCGGTCACGTTCGCCGACGACGCCGCGGCGGATGCCGCCGACCCGATCTATCTCCGGCTCATCGCGGATCTGGCGGCACTCGCCGTCGACCGGGCACGCCTCGCCTCCACGGTCGCCGAGCGCTCGGAGTGGTTCGAGCGGCTCGCCCACACCGACCCGCTCACCGGGCTGGCGAACCTGCGGACGATCTCGCGCGTGCTCGAGCTCGAGCTCGCCCGGGCCGGCCGCCAGGGCAGCGAGGTCTCGGTCGCGATCTTCGACGTCGACGACTTCGCAACGGTCAACGCGGCGGCCGGCCGTGATGCCGGCGACGACGTCCTCCGCTCGGTCGCGGCGATCCTCGCGGGCTCGGTCCGGCTCGTCGACACGGTCGCCCGGTTCGGGGCCGACGAGTTCCTCCTCGTTGCCCCGGGATCGGCTGGCGCGATGGTCGCGAAGCGGGTCATCGACGCGGTCGCGGAGCTCCCGGCGGCCAACGGCCAGCGCGTGTCGGTGACGGCGGGCGTCGCCCGGTTCCCGAACGACGGCACCGATGCCGAGTCGGTGATCGCCGCTGCACGCGGGGTCCTCGAGCACGCCCGGTCCGAGGGCCGCGGCACAGTCGAGACGACCGAAGCCGGATAAGGATCTCCGCGGGGCGCAGCAGGCCCCCGACGGGATCGCCGAAACCGGCCTGACCCGGGCCCGAGCCCTTAGTTCGACGGCGGCGGCGCGATCGCCAGGCCGGTGCTCACGATCGGTCCGATCGGGGCCGTGCTGCCCTCGGCGGGCTCCAGGCTGAGGGCGATGATCGCGCCGACCGGCGCCTCGGCCGGGCGGGTCGTGAAGCTCGCGGTTCCATTGGCGCCAACCGTGAATCCGCCGACCGGCACCGGGGCGGCCTCGCCCACGATGACCCACGTCTCGTAGACCTGGGTGCCGCTCGTCGGCGCCAGATCGCGGACGGCCATCGTCAGTGAGCCGTCCGGAGCGACCGCGGCGATCCCGCTCGCCTTCGCATCCTTGGCCGCCGTGAGGACGACGGTCTTCGCGCCGGGCTGGCCCGCCGCCTGAATGACCGCCGCGACCGACTGGTCGAACCGGCGACTCGCGTCGAGCTGTGTCTGGAGGTTCAGCCCCCAGGCGCCGACCGCGGCGATCGCGAGAACCGCGGCGATCCGGAGGGCCCAATCGAAGCGGCTCGTCCGCGTCCGCTCGGCTCGGGCGGTCCGCTCGGCGGTCGACGGGAACGCGACCGGGGGGCCGGCCGGCGGGGCGGCCGGGGCCGGGGCGGCCGGGGTCGGGGCGGTCGCAGACGCGCTCGCCCCGCGCGGGTTCGCCGCGAGATCGGCCGCGGCGGCGGCCATGATCCGCTCGCCCAGCGACGCCGGCGGCTCGACGAGCTCGAGGTCGTCGACGTCCCACAGGGCCGGGACCACGCCGCCGAACGCCTGGATCTCCGGATGCGGCAGGCCACATGTCGCGAGGTGGTCGCGCACGGCGGCCTCCTCGGAGCGCTCGAGCGCACCCAGGACGTAGGCGGGCGCCAGCTCGAGGGCGTCTTCGTGGGTCATCCGCGGCTCGGTCATGTGCCGCCGTCCCCGGCGAGGCCTTCGGCCAGGCCGTCTTCATCACGGACGAGGGAGCGACGGAGGGTGAGCAGCCCGAGACGGACACGGCTCTTCACGGTCCCGAGGGGCGTGCCGGTCCGCTCCGAGATCTCCTGCTGCGTGAGCCCGCCCCAATAGGCGAGCTCGATCGCCTCGCGCTGGACCTCCGAGAGGGTCGCCATCGCGGCCGCGATCTCCTCGCGGTCGAGCCCGGCCGAGACGTCCTGCCAGACGTCGGGCAGCGTCAGGGCGGCCGGCGGAACGTCCTCGCGCTCCGGCAGGTCGGTCGTCGGCCGGCGGCGCCGGACGGCGTCGACCGCGCGGTGGTGGACGATCGAGAGCATCCACGTCTTGACACTGCCGCGGGCCTCGACGTACCGGCCCGCGTTGCGCCAGATGCCGAGGAACGCATCCTGGACGACGTCCTCGGCGAGGGCGGCGTCCGACGTGATTCGGAGTGCGATGGAATACGCCATGGTCTTGTACCGGTCGTAGAGGTCCTGGAGTGCATCGAGCTGTCCGGCTGTGACGAGCGCGAGGACTGCCCGATCGGCGTCGTCCGCTGACGTCGCCGTCCGTCCACGAAGGCCGTGCTGACTCTCGTTCACGGGATACTGCGCAGCAACGGCCGCTTTGGTTCACCGACGACGACCGGGTCGTCGGTGAACAGGTGATCGACGTGGCGGAGGATGCTCTCGGCGACCTCGTCCGCCGGGTCGGTCGCGTTCACGACGCGGAACCGTCCGGGCTCGGACACGGCCATCTTCAGGAACCCGTTCCGGACGCGGCGATGAAACGCGAGGTCGAACCCCGTCTCGAACCGGGTTCGATCGTCCGGCGCCTTCCGGCCGAGGCCGATCTCGACCGGAAGGTCGAGGAGCAGCGTCAGGTCGGGGATGAGCCCGCCGGTGGCGATCTCCTCGAGCTGCTCGAGCTCCTCGAGCGACAGCCCGCCGCCGTAGCCCTGATACGCGCGGGTCGAGTCGGCGTAGCGGGCGCAGATCACGGACGTCCCGGCGGCGAGGGCTGGCTCGATCACCTCTTCGATCAGCTGGCGGCGGGCCGCGTTGAAGAGGAGGGCATCCGCAAGCGCGTCGATCGGGGTCGAGGACGGAGCGAGGAGCAGCTCGCGGATTCGCTCGCCGAGGACGGTCCCGCCCGGCTCCCGCGTGCCACGCACGGGCACGCCGCGGGCGCGGAGGGTCGCTTCGAGGCGCGACGCCTGGGTCGTCTTGCCGGCGCCCTCCGGGCCCTCGATCGTGATGAAGCGACCGCGGCCGGTTGGGACAGGGCGTGTCACGGGGCGAGTGTACGGCGCCATCGCGATATTGCGCCCCCCAGAAGCTGCGCGCATGGTGCGGCCAGGTCGCGATCATCCGGTCGCGCGGGCGGCGCGTACCCTCGACGTCATGGGACACCGCCGACTCCTCCGCGTGTTCGCCGCCACCCTCGCCCTCTCGGCGGGGCTCGCGCTGCCCGCGTCGGTCCTCGCCCACCCGCTCGGCAATTTCACGATCAACCACTACGCGGGCCTGACGATCGGGACCGATCGGATCTGGCTCGATGTCGTCATCGACATGGCCGAGATCCCGGCGTTCCAGGAGCGCCAGGACATGGACACCGACGGCGACGGCAGCGTCGGCGACGGCGAGGGAGGGGCTTGGGCCGGAGACGCATGCGCGGAGCTGGCCACGAACCTGCGGTTGACGCGCGACGGCGCGGCGCTCCCACTCCCGAGCGGAACCGCGGCGGTCAGCTTCCCGCCCGGGGCGGGCGGCCTCTCGACACTGCGCCTCGAGTGCGGATACACCGTCACGCTGGCGCCGATCGACGGCTCGACCGAGATCGCGTTCAGCGACCCGTCCTATCACGACCGGATCGGGTGGCACGAGATCATCGCCTTCGGCCAGGGCACGACCCTGAACACCCGCGGACTGCCGACGGCGAGCCCGACCCATCGCCTCACGTCCTACCCGACCGACCTCGTCGCCGCGCCGCTCGACGTGCGCAGCGCGACGATCACGGTCACGCCGGCGCCGGGTTCGTCCGCCGCTCCGGGTGGAGCACGTGGACCGATCGCGGGCGCCACCCCGACGCCGCCCGACTCCTTGACCGGCGCCGTCCCGGGCGGGGTCGGTGGGGAGCTGCCCGACATCTTCCGGACGGCCGACCTCACCCCGCTCGTGATCCTCGCCTCCCTGCTCGCGGCCGTCGTGATCGGCGCGGGGCACGCCCTGACCCCCGGCCACGGCAAGACCTTGATGGCCGCGTACCTCGTCGGGTCACGCGGCTCGCCAGTCCATGCCGTCGGGCTGGGGATGTCGGTCGCGGTGTCGCACACGCTCGGAATCCTGGCGCTGGCACTCGTGATCGTCGGTGCCGGCAGCATCCTGCCGCCCGACCTCGTGTACCGCGTGACCCCCGTGATCGCCGCGGTGTCGATCGTCGCGATCGGCGGGTGGATGCTCGTGAATGAGGTCCGCCGCCGGCGAGCTGCGGCGCCGGTCACGGCCTCCGAACACGATCACGACCACACCCACGAGCACCCTCACCCGCACGAGCACGAGCACGAGCACGAGCGCGGGCACGCGCACGAGCATCCCCATCTGGAACCGGACGCCTCGGAGCACGCCCATCCGCACGAGAGCGAGCACCCTCACCCGCACGTGGAGGATGCGAA
>DASXTH010000263.1:0-2175 GCA_036505555.1 Candidatus Limnocylindrales bacterium
GAGCTGCTCGCCGGCCCGTGGCGCCAGACGCTGAACGCCTCCACCATGCTCGGCCAGTCGAAGACCGCCCACCAGGCGGAGATCGATGCCGCCGCCGAGCTCATCGACTTCTGGCGGTTCAACGTCGAGTTCATGCTCCGGATCTACGAGGAGCAGCCGGTCTCCGCGGCGGGAACCTGGAACCGGATGGAGTACCGGCCGCTCGAGGGCTTCGTCTTCGCCGTGACGCCGTTCAACTTCACGGCGATCGCGGGGAACCTGCCGACGAGCGCCGCGCTGATGGGCAACACCGTGATCTGGAAGCCCGCGTCGACGGCCGCCGTCTCCGCGTACTACCTGATGCGGCTCTTCGAGGAGGCGGGGCTCCCGCCCGGCGTGATCAACCTCGTCTACGGGAGCGGCGCCGAGATCGGCGACGCCGCGCTCGCCAGCGAGCACCTGGCGGGCGTCCACTTCACCGGCTCGACCGAGGTCTTCCACTCGATCTGGAAGACGGTCGGCGACAACATCGGCCGCTACCGCAACTACCCGCGCGTCGTCGGCGAAACCGGGGGCAAGGACTTCATCGTCGCGCATCCGAGCGCGGACGTGGACGCTGTTGCAACGGCCATCCTCCGCGGCTCCTTCGAGTACCAGGGCCAGAAGTGCTCGGCCGCCTCGCGGGTCTACGCGCCCTCGAACCTGTGGCCGGAACTGCGCGAGCGGCTGGTCGAAGAGGTCGGCACGATCTCGATGGGCGACGTGAGCGACTTCTCGAACTTCATGGGGGCGGTGATCGACGGCAACTCGTTCGCGCGCCAGCGCGAGGCGATCGAGCATGCGCGCACCAACGACGCGGAGGTGCTCGTGGGCGGCGGCACGGACGACAGCGAGGGCTACTTCGTCGAGCCGACCGTGATCCAGACGCGCGACCCGCGCGATCGGCTCATGCAGGAGGAGTTCTTCGGCCCGATCGTGACGACTTACGTCTACCCCGAGAACGAGTGGGAGAAGACCCTCGAGCTGGTCGACGAGACGGCGCCCTACGGGCTGACCGGCGCGATCTTCTCCCGCGACCGCGAGGCGATCGACGAGGCCGAGGACGCG
Source organism: Candidatus Limnocylindrales bacterium (assembly GCA_036505555.1). Classification (GTDB taxonomy): domain Bacteria; phylum Chloroflexota; class Limnocylindria; order Limnocylindrales; family CSP1-4; genus CF-46. The sequence continues at coordinate 1,087 of DASXTH010000263.1, forward strand.
CTTCGCTACGCGGCCGGCAACTTCTACGTGAACGACAAGCCCACCGGCGCGGTCGTGGGCCAGCAACCGTTCGGCGGCGCGCGGGCCTCCGGCACGAACGACAAGGCCGGGTCGATGTGGATCCTGATCCGCTGGGTCAGCCCGCGGACGATCAAGGAGACGTTCGTCCCGCCGCGCGACTACCGCTACCCGTTCCTCGATCCTGACGGCGGCGGGCCGGGCGGCACGCGCTGAAACGAACGGCTCTCGTCCTCGCCGCCCTCCTCCTCGTGGGCTCGTCGGCAGCCTGGGCGGCGCGGGTCCGCGGCACCCGCGGCGCCGACCGGATCGAGACCGTCAACCGCGTCGGCGACCTCGTCTCCTGCGGACGGGGGCGCGACCTGGCGACGATCGACCTGCTCGACCGAGTCCGCGCGGACTGCGAGCTCGTCACGCGGGAGATCTCGCGCGACCCGTACCGCAACGCCGACAGCACGCACGAGACCGAGGTCGAGCCCGACACGGCGGCCAACGGCGCGACGGTCGTCGCCGTCTTTCAGGTCGGCCGGGTCTTCGACGGCGGAGCCGCCAACATCGGCTTCGCCGTCTCCCGTGACCGCGGGCGGACCTGGAAGCACGGCTTCCTCCCCGCTCTGACGCCGTTTTCGCGGCCGCAGGGCGGCTATCCTCGGGCCACCGACCCGTCGATCGCGTACGACGCCGCCCATCGGATGTGGCTGGTCGCGACGCTCGCGTTCGGCCGCGACAGCTCGGCGCTCCTCGTCAGCCGCTCGGGCGACGGGACGCACTGGAGCAAGCCCGTCGTCGCGACCCTCGCGCCGACCTCCTCGCTCGGCCAGCTCCTGCTCGACAAGCAGTGGATCGCCTGCGACAACGGCGCGGCAAGCCCGTTCCGGGGCCGCTGCTACATCAGCTTCGACGACCTCCGGACGACCCAGATCGCCACACAGTTCTCGACGGACGGCGGCCTCACCTGGTCGGTCGCGGTGTCAGGCCCGGGCTTCCCGGGACGGCGGTCGATCCAGGGATCCTTCGCGCCGGGCGTGCAGCCCGTGGTCCGCCCCTACGGAAGCGTGGTGATCCCGTACT
>DASXTH010000264.1:0-11619 GCA_036505555.1 Candidatus Limnocylindrales bacterium
AGCTGGTCGATCTCGCGGACCGACGCCGCGCCGACACCGACCGCGATCGCGCGCTTCCGGATCAGCGGCGCGAGGCGTTCCCGCTGAGACATCGACAGGGTCTTCGAGTCACGGACGCCGGGGATTCGATGGCAGCCGGGCTTCATGATGACCGCCGCCGCGACCACCGCTCCACACGTTGGCGCGACGCCGACCTCGTCGACGCCCGCGACGCGGGTGTGGCCGTCGTTCCAGAGGCGACGCTCGTAGCGGAGGCTCGGGACGATCACGGCCATCGGAGCTCAGGGTAGCCGCTCGGGCGAGGCGACGCCGCGAGGCCCGGAATCGAACGACCCCGGCGCGGGCCGGGGTCGGGAGTGGCGGCGCGGCGCCTAGCGGCTGGTGCGCCGCTCGCGCAGGGTGGCCGCCTTCCCGACGCGATCGCGCAGGAAGTACAGCTGCGCCCGCCGGACCTGGCCGTGGCGGACGACCTCGATCTTCTCGATTCGCGGGCTGTGGATCTTGAACGTGCGCTCGACGCCGACGCCGCTCGCGATCCGGCGGACGGTGATCGAGCGGGTGATCCCGCCTCCGCGCAGACGCATGACGATGCCCTCGAAGACCTGGATCCGCTCGCGGTTGCCCTCGATGACCTTCGCCGAGACCTTCACGGTGTCGCCCGATGCGATCTCGGGCAGGTCCGTGCGCAACTGATCGGCGGCGAGTTCGTCGAGGACGTTCACGGTGGAGGTTCCTTCGGAGTTCGTTCGTCGGCGGCCTGAAGCCGCGATCGGGGACATTGGGAGGGGCGGGATCGACCGGCGGCGGAGTATAGCACGGCGACCGCGAGGATCCGGACCCGGCGGAGGAGACGCCCGGGCGCCGCGGTCAGTCGTCTCGGCGCTGGATGAGGTCGGGCCGCCGTGTGCGCGTCCGCTCGCGAGCCTGCTCGTCCCGCCAGCGGGCGACCGCGGCGTGGTCGCCCGATGTCAGGATTGCCGGCACGTCCATCCCGCGAAACGTCGGCGGCCGGGTGTACTGCGGATACTCGAGCAGCCCGGCCGCGAACGACTCCTCGGTCGTCGAGAGCTCGTCGATCGCGCCCGGCAGCAGCCGGATGACCGAGTCGATCACGACGAGCGCGGGTAGCTCCCCGCCGGTCAGGACATAGTCGCCGATCGAGAGCTCGAGGTCGACGAGGCTCCGGACCCGCTCGTCGACGCCTTCATAGCGAGCACAGACGAGCACCAGGTGCGAGCGGCCGGCGAGTTCGGCTGCGCGGGCGTGGTCGAAGACGTGGCCCGACGGGTCGAGGAGGATCACGAGCGAGTCTTCGCGGCGCACGGAATCGATGCCGTCGGCGATCGGCTCGGGCCGCATCACCATCCCGGCCCCGCCGCCGTACGGCGCGTCGTCGACGCTCCGGTGGCGGCCGATCCCCCACTGCCGCAGGTCATGGGTCCGGATCGTCGCGATCCCCTGCTCCTGGATCCGGCCCGGGATGCTCGCGCCGAGCGGGCCCGAGATCATCTCCGGAAACAGCGTGAGGACGTCGATGTCGAGCGTCACGAGGGTGGACCCGCGGCCTCGGGGGCGTCGGCGGCATCACCGACGGCGGCGCCATCGACCGGGCCGGCGTCCTCGTCCGCAGGGGTGCTCGGCCGCCCGCGGCGCGACCCGGGCCGTCGCCGCGGAGCCCTCGGCCGATCCGGGTCGTCCGGCGCGTGGCGCCGTTTCGGCGGCGCGAGGTCGAGGGCGTCGGTGTCGACGACGATCTCGCCACGCCGCGGCGCGAAGATCCGGACGAAGTCGCGGACCGCGGGGACGTCGAACTCGCCGTAGGGCCCGCCGTCGACGATGAAGACCTCCGCCCCGCCCGATCGGTAGACGTCGCGAATCGTCCCGAGGACCCGCCCGTCCGTCGCGGTGACGGTCGACCCGATGACCTCGTGCCAGAAGTAGGCGCCGCGTGGCAGCGCCGAATCCGGCCCCGCCGGAACCTCCAGATACGCTCCCTTCAGGGTCTCCGCACCGGCTCGATCGCGGATCTCGGCGAACTGGAGCCGCCAGCCCGGGCCATCGGCGACGGCCGACGACCACGTCACGGTCAACGGCTCGTTGGACCCCTCGCGGTGGAGGACCGATCCGATCGCGTAGCGCTCCTCGGGCCGGTCCGTGAGGATCTCGACGCGAACGGCGCCGCGCAGCCCGTGGACGCCGCGGACGAGGGCGACGACGAGGCGCTCCTGCGCGCCGGTCTCCTCCTCGGGCGTCGCCACGCGCGCGACTAGAGGATCTCGAGCGAGATCGCTTCGCCGTCGCGAGCAGCGGTCACCTTGAGCAGGGTCCGGAGCGCCTTCGCCACGCTTCCGTTGCGGCCGATGACCTTGCCCATGTCGTCTTCGGCGACGTGGAGCTCGATGACCGTCCCGCCCTGATCCTGGATCACCTCGACCGTGACCGCGTCCGGATCGTCGACGAGCGACTTCGCGACGTACTCGACGAGTTCAGCTGCTGCCATCTCGGTCCTACCTCTTCTCGGCCGGGACGATGCCGGCCGTGCGCAGGAGGCGGAGGACGGTGTCGGACGGCTGGGCGCCCTTCGCCAGCCACGCCGACGCCTTCTCCGCGTCGATGCTGAGCTCGATCGGCTCCGTCCGCGGGTTGTAGTGGCCGATGATCTCGATGGCCCGGCTGTCCCGGGCAGAGCGGCCGTCGGCGACGACGACACGATAGGTCGGCTGCTTGGTCGCGCCCACGCGCGTCAGCCGGATTCGGACTGCCATCTGCTGCTGGTTCCTCCTGGTGCGCCGCCGGTCACTCGGGACCGGCCGGATCGACATGTGATGGGCGGCGCTCAGTGCGCCGTGAAGACGAAGCTCCCGCGATCGAGATTGCCGTCCCTGCGGGCGCTGCTGACGATCGCGTCAATCGGCTTCAGATACGGCTGGATCTCGGTGATGTAGCGATTCCATTGGTCCGCGGGGGCGTACTGCTGGACCAGCGGCTCCGCGAGCTCGCGGATGGCCTTGATATCGACGAAGGTCATCCCCATGTTCTGGGCGCCGACCCGGTCGAGCAGCCCTTTGAACCGGGCGTCATCGGCGAGCGAGTTGCCGGGACCCGCGTCGAGCACCGCCTTGACGAATGAGGTGCCGTACCCGATCACCGCTACGTTGGCGTTCGTCGCCCAGGCGAACTCGGCCCGATAGCCGGGCGGGAGCTGGCTCGGGTTCGATCCCACTGTGGCCGAGAAGTCGAGGATCGTGATCTTCGTCCCGTTGTGGTCCTCGCTGCGGACCGCCACGCCCGAGCTCTGGCCGCCGAGGGACATCAGCCCGCTGAGCGTCGTGAAGAGCCGGTCGGCCGCGGCCGCGTCGCGGGGATGGATGACGAGCCCGCCGCCGATCGTGCCGTCGTCGAGCGCGGAGACGACGATCCCGGTGTCGCCCCACCAGCCGTAAGCGCCGTCGGCGCCGCCGAAGATGCTGATCACCTGGTCGAACTGGGCGAAGGCCGCCTTCGCCTCCTCGAGCCCGCGGAACTTATCGAGGATCGCCTTCAGCGCGGGGCCGGCGTCGTGGACGTCGCTGTAGAAGAGCGTCTTCTTCGGCAGGTGACCGAGCAGGTCGCCGGCGCGGTTCGGGCTGTCGAAGCCGATCGACCAGGACGGCGACACCGAACTCGACACGATCGCGTCGTTCTCGAACCGGACGGTCTGGGCCTGCCACGCCGGGATGAGGCCGAGGACCGTCTCGTCGATCTGGGTCCGGTCGAGGACGCCCGGCTGGCTCGTCCCCATGATCTGGACGAACGCGTCGGCGAGCGCGCGGATCCGGACGACGCTGAATCCGACGTAATCCTTCTCGAGCGTTCCCAGTGCCGCCTTCATGTCGTCGTTCTGCTCGAGGGTTCCCTTGCCGCCCGTGTCGATCGCGGCCTTCACGGCGACGGTCGAGCCGGCCAGCATCACCTTGTCGTTGACCGCGACCGCGAAGCCGCCGCCACTCTCCGCAGCAATGAGGAGGTCGGCATCGCCGTAGGTCGTCCGGTTGATCGTGGCCGCCTCGCCCGTGGCGAGAATCCAGTCGATGGCCTTGGCCCGATTCGTGACCGTCACGACGAACAACGTCGTATTGCTGGACGCGGACGGGATGCCGCTCGCGACGAGGCTGTCGGGGATGGTCATGCCGAGCGCCAGCTGGCCGCCGAACCACGGCTTGATGTCCGCGGTCCAGGTCTGCTTGTCCTTCGTTGCCGCCTTCACGATGCGATCGAGGACCTCGTCGAGCTTGGGCTCGATCTGGCTCTGGTCACTGAAGCCAGGGAAGGGCTTGAGGAAGGACGCGAGCTTCTGGCGCTGGTCGCCGGGCAGGTCGAGGCGAACTTCCGTGTAGCTGACCGTGTTCGCGGGCATGTAGCCCATCGCTGTCGAGGTCGAGGGTCGGCCGCCGACGAGCGACACGATCAGGAACGAGACCGCGGCCACGATCGCGACGCCGGCGATGGCGAGGCCCCAGCGAAGCGCGTTGGGGTTCCGACGTGGCGCCGCGGCCGGGGTGCCAGGCACGCCGAATGTGCCGGTCTCGCCGACGGCGCCGATGCGGGTGGATGGGAGGCTCTCGGCCGGCTCGTACGGTGAGGGCGCCGACGCGGGGGCGGGCGCGGGCGCAGAGTCCGATGCGGGAGCGGGCGCGGGCGCCGACGCGGGCGCGGGCGCGGGCGCCGTATCGCCGCTCGACGCGGGCGCCGGATCAGCGCTCGAAGCGGGCGCCGACGGGGGCGCCGGATCAGCGCTCGGCGGGCCCGACAGCGACGGCCACGCCTGGGTGGGGGTGTCGGCGATGCCGGGCGTCGTCGGCGTACTCGCCGGCTCGGCTGGGGCTTGGCCCGGGTCCGGGTTGGTCGTTTCGGGCGGCTGCCCCTCCGGTGTGCGCGGATCGCTCATGGCGCGAAGTCCTCCCCTTACCGCCGGCCCAGGAGGCCGGCCATCGCGGCCTTGCGGCCACCACCGCCCGAAAGCTGCTTCATCAGCTTCGAGAGCTCTGCGTGCTGCTTGATCAACCGGTTGACTTCGGTGAGATCGGTCCCGGCGCCGGCGGCGATCCGTCGCCGGCGCGAGCCGTTCAGGACCGCCGGATCGCGCCGCTCGCGCGGGGTCATCGAGCGGATGATCGCCTCGACCCGCCGGAGTTCGCCCCGGTCGACCGCGTCCTGGGCCTGCTTCGCCATCCCGCCCATGCCCGGGATCATCCCCATCAGCTGACCCATCGGGCCCATCTTCTGGACCTGCTGGATCTGCTCGAGGAAGTCCTCGAGGGTGAACTGGGCCTTCCGGAGCTTCTCCTCCATCGCCGCGGCCTGCGTCGCGTCGACGTGCTCCTGCGCCCGCTCGACGAGCGTCATGACGTCGCCCATGCCGAGGATGCGGCCCGCGAGACGGTCCGGGTGGAAGACCTCGAGGGCGTCGGTCTTCTCGCCGGTGCCCATGAACTTGACCGCAACCCCGGTCACCGCGCTGATCGAGAGGGCGGCGCCGCCGCGCGCGTCGCCGTCGATCTTCGTGAGGATCAGGCCGGTCAGCGGCACGGCGTCCTTGAACGCCGTGGCGACCGCCACGGCCTCCTGGCCGGTCATCGCGTCGACGACGAGGAGCGTCTCGACGGGCTTCACCGCCGCGTCGACGGCGGCGATCTCGTCCATCAGCTCCTGGTCGACGCTGAGCCGGCCGGCAGTGTCGAGGATGACGACGTCGCGGGTCAGGCGGCGGGCGGCGTCGACGCCGCCGCGGGCAATGTCGACGACGAGCGTTCCCGCGGGCGCCCGGTGGACGGGGATGTCGAGCGCCTTGCCCAGGGTCTCGAGCTGGTCGGCGGCGGCCGGGCGGTACGGGTCGGCGGCGACGAGGAGTGGGCGGCGGCCCTGGCGGACGAGATGCCGCGCGAGCTTCGCGGACGTCGTCGTCTTGCCTGAGCCTTGGAGCCCGACCATCGCGACCACCGCCGGGTTCCCACTGAGGTGGAACGTGCGATCGCCGGCGCCGAGCAAAGCGGTGAGCTCGTCGTTGACGATCTTCACGATCTGCTGGCCGGCGGTCAGGCTCTGGAGAATCTCGCTGCCGACGGCCTGCTCGCGGACGCGGGCGATGAAGTCCTTGACGACCTTGAAGTTCACGTCGGCCTCGAGGAGGCTCAGCCGGATCTCGCGCATCGCCGCATCGACGTCCGCCTCGCTGACGCGGCCGCGGCCGGTCAGGTTCGAGAGGGTCGTGCGCAAGCGCTCGCTGAGGCTGTCGAACACGGTTCGGCTGGACTCCGACGGTGGTGAGGACCGGACGCCGAGGCGCGGAGGCGATGGCAACCGGGTGGTGCGCGGGTTCTGACGCACCGAGGCGGGCGAAGTGTACCCCATCGGGTCGGTCGCCCCGGCTACGCTGTCCGGATGGCCGGCTCCTCTCCTGCGCCGCGGGCATCGATGTGGCGCAACGCTGCGTTCGTCCGCGTCTTCAGCGCGGCGACCGTGTCGATCTTCGGGTCGCTCGTGACCCGGACGGCGTTGCCGTTCGCGGCGATCCTCGTCCTCGGTGCCGGGCCGCTCGAGGTCGCGGCCATCCGCGCCTGCGAGATCCTCGGCGGCCTCGTCGTCGGGCTCGTGGCCGGGGCGTGGGTCGACCGGCTGCGGCGGCGGCCCGTCATGATCGCTGCCGACCTCGGTCAGGCGGTCTGTCTCGGATCGATCCCGGTTGCGTATCTCGGCAGCTGGCTGTCGATGTCGCAGCTCATCATCGTCGCGCTGCTGGCGTCGGCCCTGGAGACGTTCCACAACGTGGCCGACCGCGCCTACCTCCCGACCGTGGTCGAACGGGACGAGCTCGTCGCCGCCAACTCCGCGCTGAGCGCGAGCGGCTCGGTGGCCGAGGTCAGCGCGTTCAGCATCGGCGGCGTGCTCGTCCAGCTTCTGACCGCGCCGATCGCGATCGCCGTCGATGCGATCTCGTTCGTGGTTTCAGCGGTCGTGCTCGGCACGATCCGTCGGCCTGAGGCTCCGCCGACGCCGCACGAGCAGCGCACCTCGATCCGCGCCGAGATCGTCGATGGCCTCCGCCCGATCGGCCAGTCGCCCGTCCTCCGGGCGATCGTCGTCGCGGGCTCGGGCGCGCATCTGCTATGGGGCGCGTTCGGCGCCGTCTATCTCGTCTACGCGACCGACGAGCTCGGGCTGGGCCCGGCAATGATCGGGCTGGTCGCGGCGGTGGGTGGCGTCGGCTCGCTCGCGGGGGCGTTGCTCGGGCCCCGGGCGAACCGCCGCCTCGGCGTGGGGCCGTGCATCCTCCTCGGGCTGATCGGATTCACCCTCGGGAACGCGCTGGTCCCGCTTGCTCCTTCGGGCTCGGTCGCGATCGCCGTGGCATTGCTCGTCGGCCAGCAGCTGATCGGAGACGTCAGCGCGACGATCGAGGAGATCACCGAGGTCTCGCTCCTCCAGACGACCGTGCCGAACGAGTTGCTCGGCCGCGTCAACGGCACGTACAACTTCCTGACGCACCTGTTCCTGCTCGTCGGCACGATCGGAGCGGGCCTGATCGGCGAGTGGATCGGGCTCCGCCAGGCGCTCGTGTTCGGCCTGCTCGGCGGCGTCGCGGCGGTGATCTTCGTCTGGTTCTCGCCTCTTCGGACGCTGCGCGCAATGCCGGACATGGCGCCCGGTGCGGTGCCGCTGATCGTGGAGCTGCCGCTGATCGAGTAGGGCGGTCGGCCGGCTCAGGCGAACAGCGCCGCGACGAAGGCGTCGGGGTCGAACGGCAGGAGGTCGCCCGCCTGCTCGCCCACCCCGACGAACCGGACCGGCACGCGGAGCTCGTTCTCGATCGCGAACACGATCCCGCCCTTCGCCGTGGAGTCGAGCTTCGTCAGGACGATTCCGGTCAGCCCGACCGACTCGTGGAACGCCTTCGCCTGGTGGAGCCCGTTCTGGCCCGTTGTCGCGTCCAGCACGAAGAAGGTCTCGGGGTGAGCGCCCGGCAGCCGCTTGTTGATGATCCGGCGGATCTTTGTCAGCTCATCCATGAGGTTCGACTTCGTGTGGAGCCTGCCCGCGGTGTCGGCGATGACGAGGTCGGCCCTGCGGGCGATCGCGGCATCGAGGGCGTCGTACACGACCGCGCCCGGGTCGGCACCGGGTGCATGCGAGACCACCTGGACGCCGGCCCGGTCGGCCCAGACCATCAGCTGGTCGATCGCGGCCGCCCTGAACGTGTCGGCCGCGGCGAGGAGCACGTGGAGACCCTCGGCCATGTAGCGGCTCGCGAGCTTGCCGATCGTCGTCGTCTTGCCGGTGCCGTTGACCCCCACGATCACGAGGATCGCCGGGCCGCCGTCGACCGCGGGCCGCGGCTCCCAGCCCGGCTCCCGGGGGACGAGGAGCGACGCGAGCTCCGCCCGGACAGCGGCCTCCGCTCCGCCCGGATCGCGCCGGCGTCGGGCGTTCTCGACGATGTCCATCGCGAGCGCCGCGCCGACATCGCCGGCGATCAGCGTCTCCTCGACGTCATCCCAGGACGGACCGGTGCCGTCGTCGCCGATCAGGAATCCGCGCAGCCGGGACATGAAGCCGCCACGGGTCCGGGCGAGACCCTGGTCGAGCGAGCCGGCGCGCTCCGTGGTCGGGACCGCGGGCTCGGGCTCCGGCGCGTCGAAGAAGATCGGGTCGGCGGTCGGCTCGGGCTCATGATCGGCCGGCGGCACCCCACCCGCACCCCACGCGGCGTCAGGCTCGAAGTCGGCCGGATCGGGCTCCCACGGGCCATCGTTCGCGATCGCATCGTCGTCGGACGGCGCGGTGTCCGGCGCGGCCCCGCGATCCGTCGCCGGCGCGGCGGGGTCGTCGCGCTTCCGGCGCCAGAACATCAGCCGACCTCGGCGAGCGCCGCCGGCGTCTCGGCCCGATGCTCCGCGATCGCAGTGGCCTCCTCGAGCCGAAGGCTGATCACGCGGCTGACCGAGTCGTCGCCGACGGTCACGCCGTAGAGGGCATCGGCCGCCTCGATCGTGCCGCGGTTGTGGGTGATGACGATGAACTGCGTCCGATCGGCCAGGCCGCGCAGGGCATCGGAGAAGCGGCCGACATTCGCCTCGTCGAGCGCGGCGTCGACCTCGTCGAGGACGCAGAACGGGACGGGCCGGACCTCGAGCATCGCAAACAGGAGGGCGACCGCCGTCATCGCCCGTTCCCCGCCCGACAGCATCGCCAGCGTCTGGGCCTTCTTCCCCGGCGGTCGCGCGACGATCTCGATCCCGGTCGCCGAGAGATCGGTCGGGTCCGTCAGCGACAGCCGGGCGAAGCCGCCGCCGAACAACTGGCGGAACCGCGCGTCGAACGCGGTCTCCAGGGCGGCGAATGTCGTCCGGAACTGGTCCGCGATCATCGTGTTGAGCTCGGCGATCAGGTGGCGCGTGGTCGCGATCGCCTGGTGCAGGTCGTGCTGCTGTGTATCGAGACTCTCGAGCCGCGCCCGGAGCGCGTCGTACTCCTCGACGGCGAACGGGTTCGCGGCGCCGAGCTCGTGGTAGCGCCGGCGAAGCGTTCCGAGCCGGCCGGGCGACGGCGCCTCGGCGGCCGGTGGCTCCACCGCCCAGCGCGCGGCGACCGCATCCAGGGCCGATTCGAGCGCGGCCGTGTCGTCCGACTCCGGGCCGGTCATCGCCGGAGGCTCGACCGGGCCGGGCCCGACCGCGATTGGCGTCACGCCGGCCTCCGCCTCCAACCGTCGACGGCCGAGCTCGCCCAGCCCGGCCAGCTCGACGAGCAGCTGCTCGCGCAACGCGTCCCGGCCGAGACGCGCCTCGAGATCGGCGCGATCGGCGGCGCGGAGGCGGTCGTCCGCGTCCCGCAGTCGCTCGCGGGCGTGGGACGCCCCACGCTCGGCGGCGGTCAGGCGTTCGCGCGCGGCAAAGTCCGCCGCCCGGACCTCCGCGAGTGCTGCCGCCGCCCGCTCCTCCCGTTCGACGGACGTCGCCAGCTCCGCGCCGAGCCGGCGGCGGTCATCGGCGATCTGCTCCTCGCGCGTCGCGAGTGCCACGTCCTCCCGCTCCGCCCGGACGATCCGCTCCTCATCCATGGCGACCGTCGCCTCGGCCCGGGCACGCCGGCTCTCCGCCTCGCGCCGCGCGCTGTCGGCTGCCACCTGCTCGGCGGCGATGCGGTCTCGCCGGTCGCGGAGCTCCACGGCGCGACGCTCCCAGGTCGCGATTGCCGGGGCCTCGTCGGTCTCGGGAGTCGCCGCTGCCGGAGCGTCGCCCCACAGGCCCGCGGACTCGTGGGCGGCGAGGGCCCCTCGGGCGCGCTCGACGTCGGCTGCAAGGCGCTCCAGCTGCGCGGCGTGCCAGCCCGACTCGCGGGCGATCGCCTCGAGCTCGCGGGCGGCCGCTCGCTCCGTCTCCTCCGCGCGCCGGCGGTCGGCGTTCGCGTGGGCCTCCGCTGCGCTCGACGCGTCGAGTTCGACGCGGGTGGCGGTAGCGACGCGCTCGGCTTCGATCGACTCAGCGGTCGCGGCCGCGGCCTCGTCGCGATGCCGCGCGACGTCGCCGCGGAGCCGCTCGGCCTCGGCCCGCCGCTCGAGCGCGGCATCGCCGCGGCCAAGCCGGACCGTCAGCTCTGTGACGACCACCGATCCGTCACGCGTGGCGATCGCCCACCCAGGCGGCAGATGGGGCTGGAGCCCGATCGCGGCGGTGAGGTCATCGACGACGGCGATCCGCGCGAGCAGCCGTCCAACCGCTCCGCTCGGGTCGCGTCGGACCGCGTCGGCCAGGCGGGTCCCGCCCGAGTCGGCCAATCGATCGAGAAACCGCCGCGTGGTCGCATCCGGCGACGCGGCATCGGCGGCCGCGCGTTCCCGGACGACGAGACTGCCTCGCTCGGTCGCGAGCGCTGGAGCGGCGGCCGCATCGACGACATACGCCCGGACGAGCTCATCGAGGGCCGTCTCCACTGCGGCGCGCAGCTCGGGCTCGACCACGAGGTCGTCGTCGAGACGCCGGCCGCCCCGGCGGCGCGCGGCGCGGGCGATGCCGCGCTCGTCTTCCTCGCGGATGCGCGTCTCGAGCGAATCGAGGCGGGCCTCGTCGGTCGCCAGCGTCGCGCCGGCTGCGCCGGCCCGGTCCGCGGCGGTTCGGCGCCGGGCGTCAGCCTCGGCGGCCTGGGCGCGAGCGCGCTCACGTGCCTCCGACGCGACGGCAGCCGCCGTCTGGGCTCCTTCGAGTGCGGCCCGCGTGCCCGCGACCTGCGCTTCGAGCTCCGTGAGGCGCGCAGCCACCTCCGTCGCCGCCAACTGCTCGGCCCCCAGGCGACGCGCGGTCTCGGCCAGGCGACGGCGGGCGGTCTCGGCCTCCGTCTGGCGCGCGGTCTCGGCTCGCCGGATCGCAGCCGCCTCCTCGCCCCGTGCCCGGCTCGCCGCCCGCAGCGCGGCGAGCTCCCCGTTCGCCTCCGCAAGGAGCCGCTCCGCCTCGGCGAGAGACGCGTCCAGCTCGTGGTCGCGCGGCGGGATCGGCAGCGCGAGGCCGCGGCGCTGGATCGCGAGGGACGAATCCGCTGACTCGCGTTCGCTCCGGAGCCGGATCCGGTCCCGGGCGATCGCCTCGA
>DASXTH010000265.1:0-2779 GCA_036505555.1 Candidatus Limnocylindrales bacterium
GCCCGGCCGGCTTGAAGGCCGCCGAAAGCGAACGAACGGGCCGCGCGGCGACCCTCCACGACGTGTTCATGACCCACACCGGCCGCTCGCTCGACGACGACGTCGAGGACGAGGACAGCGCCGACGACGACTCCGAATGAAGGGAGGTGAGAAGAAGATGCAGAGCTTTGCGAACGACCAGCTGCGGCTGGTCCAGGCGATCCGCGCGGAGCAGATCGAGCAGGCGGCGATCAGCCGTAGGTTCGAGACGCCCGCGCCGAACATCCGGCGTGCCATCGGCACGCGGATCGTCCGGTTCGGCGCCCGCCTGGCGGGCGAACCCATGTACGGCCTGGCCCGATCGCGATGAGCGGTCGGGCTGGCGCCCCCACCCGGAGACCGCCGATGACAACCATGACCCATGAGCTGAAGGCGTCGTACGCCTTCATCGAGCGCAACTTCTTCCTCACCCGCCGCTACTGGGGCTGGGAACTGGCATTCCTGGTCTACTCGGTCGCGGGCGCGCTCAGCATCTCGCTCATCGGGGCGGACCAGGGCAGCCCGCGGCTGATCCTGCTCCTGATGGTCGGGGCGATCTTCTGGAACTACCTCTCGGTCGTGTTCAGCTGGATCGCCGAGACGATCGCCGTCGAGCGCTGGGAAGGCACGCTCGAGTACACGATGATGGCGCCGATCCGGCGCTGGACCCAGCTTCTGGGGTCGGTCTCGTACGCGATGGTGTACGGCCTCGTCCACACGGCCGTGATCCTCGTCGTGCTCGTCCTCTTCTTCCCGCAGCTCGACGTCCACGGGGCGAACCCGGTGACCGTGGTCGCGTTCATGGTCCTCGGGTCGTTCAGCTTCGTCGGGATCGGGATGATCGCGGCGATCCTGCCGCTCCTCTACGTGGAGCGCGGGGCGCAGATGACGTTCGTGCTCCAGTCGTGCCTGCTGCTCGTGAGTGGCGTGTACTACTCGGTCGACGTCCTGCCCGGCTGGATGCAGGTCCTGTCGCACATCTCGCCCGCGACGTATGTCCTCGATGGCGTGCGCAAGGGCCTGATCGACGGCGCGCCAGTGACGGCGCTCCTCGGCGACGTCTGGCCACTCCTCGTCATGGGCGCGTTCCTCATCCCGTTCGGGCTGTGGGCGTTCGGTCGTGCCGAGAAGTACGCCAAGCGGACCGGCAAGCTGAAGCGGGTCGGCTGAATGGACGGACTGGCCGCCCCGGCCGCCCTCGAGGCACTTGGCTGGACGGCGGCCCTCGCGGCCGCCCACGCGCCACACGCCGCGCAGGGCCGCGAGCCCGCGCGGGTCGTCGCCGAGGACCGCGGCTCGTACCATCTCGCGGCCCGTGCGGGCGAGATCCGGGCGGCGGTCAGCGGCCGCTTCCGGTTCGAGGCTGACGAAGATCCGAGCGCCTTCCCGGCGGTCGGCGACTGGGTCGCTTTCGAGGGCGGGATGATCGGTGACACGATCATCCACGCCCTCCTCCCCCGCCGCACGGCGCTCATCCGGCAGGCGGCAGGTTCGCGGACCGAGGCCCAGGTCGTCGGAGCGAATCTCGACGTCGTCTTCGTCGTCGCGTCGCTCAATGCGGAACTCAATCTGCGCCGCCTCGAACGCTACGTCGCGGCCGCTTGGGAGAGTGGCGCCGAGCCGGTCATCCTCCTCTCGAAGGCCGACCTGGCCGAGGACGTCGATGCGACCCTCGTCGCGGTGGGCGGCGTCGCCGCGGGCGCGCGCGTCGTGGTCGTGAGCTCGTTCGACGGGCGCGGCGTCGACGAGGTCCGGGCGCTCATCGGGGCCGGTCGGACCGCCGCGTTCGTCGGGTCGTCGGGCGTCGGGAAGTCCACGCTGCTGAACCGGCTGGCCGGCGAGGAGCGCGCACTCGTCCGAGAGATCCGCGAGGACGACGCCCGCGGCCGGCACATGACGACGCGCCGACAGCTCCACCTGCTGCCTGGCGGCGGGCTCGTCCTGGACACGCCCGGGATGCGCGAGCTCTCCCTCTGGGACGCGGACGGACTCGGGGAGGCCTTCGCCGACATCGACGCGCTCGTCGCCAGCTGCCGGTTCAGCAACTGCAGCCACAACGGCGAGCCCGGCTGCGCGATCGCGACCGCCCTCGCCGACGGGAGTCTCGCGCCGGACCGCCACGCGAGCTGGCGGAAGCTCGAGCGCGAGACCGCCCACCACGAGCGCCGGGTCGACGCCTTGGCACGGGCGGAGGAGCGGAGGAAGTGGAAGGCGATCGGCAAGTCCGTGACGAAACACATGAACGCGAAGTACGGCGTGGAGGGCTGGCGTTGACGCCCGCCATGGAGCGCACCGAGGAGGTGACCCGATGATCGAAACGGAGCTCCAGCTGCCGGACGCGCCGGCGATCCCGGGCCTCCGCTTCCGGACGTTCGAGCCGGGTCGCGATTACCCAGCATTGGTCGAGCTGATCCGTTCCGCCCATGTCGAGGATCGGATCGACTACATCCCGACCGTCGAGGGACTCCGGGTCGACTTCGAGAACACCGCCGAGTTCGACCCGCGCCGCGACGTGCTGCTGGCCGAGTTCGACGGCATCGCCGTCGCCGCGACCGAGGTCGACGTCCGGACCCGCGACGGGATCGGCGTCCACCACGTCGAAGGCTGGGTTGACCCAACCTGGCGGAGGCGCGGTCTCGGTCGGGCGCTGCTCCACTGGACGGAGCGCCGGGCGCTCGAGGTCGCCAGGGTCGACGGCCGCCGCGGCGAGCGCGTCATGAGTGCGTGGCCTGACGCCATGCAGGCCGGCGCGGTCGCCCTG
>DASXTH010000266.1:0-4021 GCA_036505555.1 Candidatus Limnocylindrales bacterium
GAAGTAGCCGCCGAGGAGCACCGCCTGGCGGTCACGCGGATCGGGGCCGGCTCCGGAGAGCTCGGCGAGCTCGCCGATCGTGGTCCCGATCTCGACCTCGCGAACGCCGTCCCGCGGAGAGCCGCTGATCGTGACCAGGGCACTGCCGGGAGTCTCGTCCCGGCCCAGCTCGCGATACCACGCGTCGCCGAACCGGCCGATCAGCGCGGCCTGGGCGAGGCTCTCGACGTTCTGCACGAGCGTCGGGCGGCCGCTGATCCCGCGCTCGTAGGGTCGCGGTGGCGTGTTCGTCGGGCGGGCGTCCGCGTCGTTGACGAAGTGGACGGCCGCCGACTCCTCGCCCGCGACGTACGTCGCCGGCGCCTCGAGGACCTCGATGGCGAACGGGTCGGGGCCACCGCCGCGGCCGCCGCGGCCGTCGCGGCCGTCGCGCTCACGGATCGCCTGGCGGAGCGAGGCCAGCGCATCGCGATGCTCCGTCCCCACGTACACGACGATCGAATCGGCACCGACGGCGTCGGCTGCCAACAGCGCGCCGTCGAGGACGAGGTGCGGCCGCAGGCGGAGCAGCGTCCGGTCCTTCGCGCTCAGCGGCTCGCCCTCCGCCCCGTTCGCGAGGACGATGGGCCGTCCGCCCGTCTGATCCGCGACCGAGCGCCACTTGCGTCCGACGGGGAAGCCGGCGCCGCCACGGCCGAGGAGGCCGCTGGACTCGAGGACCGGGATGACGTCGCGAGCGGCCGAGCCCGACGGCAGGCTGCCGAGCCGGGCGACATGCTCGGCGTACGTCTCGGGTCCTCTGGCAGCGGCCGGTCCGGCGAAGACACGCGCCTCCATCACTGGTTCCTCCACGCCGGCTCGACGGCGATTGCGTCGGCCGCGCCGCTCGTCACGGCCGCGAGACGGCTGCGGTTCGTGCCGCCCGCGCTGACGCGCCAGACGAGCGCCGCGGCGACGAGCACGATGCACACCGCCTGGACGGCGAGCATCCACGGCGCCCATGCGTCACTGCCGGCGGTCAGCGTGTGCTCGACGGCGAGCGGCCACGCCGCGTATGCAGCCCAATGGACGGCCCGCCAGACGCGATGACCGATCCGGTCGCGGAGCAGGCTCGTCACGACAACGGCGGTCCCGAGATACACCGACACGACGCCGAAGGCGACGGGTAGCGGCCGGTACGACGAGGCGAGCGGCAGCAGAGCAGCACCGATCCCGAGGTTGGTGAACGGGTCGAAGACGGCCGTCAGGATGTGGACGGCGAGGAAGACCACCGAGAGGAGGGCCAGGCTCCGATGCAGCTCGACGGTCAGGAAGCGAGGCCAGCGGGCGGACTGGGTCCGGGCCACGGCCAGGAGGCCGAGCGTCGCGACGACGCTGAACAGGATCAGCGACACGATGCCGGCCCCACGAGTGGCGAACCACAGGATCTGGGTGCTCACGGCGTTGGGCTCCGATGCGGGGTGGGTTCGATGGGTCCCATCCTCTGTCCGACACCTTTCGATGCGGTTACGCGGTCGCCGGATCGACGGGTTCGGGCCAGCCGCCGAGCCGGACGATCGAGCCGTCCTGGGCGACGAGGCGCGCCGGCAGGCCGGCGGCGTCGAGCCAGGCGATCGCGTCCGGCCCCAGGACGATCGCCGCCGTTGCGGCGGTGTTGGCGTGGACACAGGTTGCCGCCACAACGGACGCCGTTCGCCACGGCGAGTCGACGGGCCCGCCCGTCCGCGGGTCGATGAGGTGGTGGAGCGCGCGTGATCCGCGGACCCAGCGACGGACGGTCGTGCTCGAGGTCGCGACCGCGCCGGATTCGATCGCGACGACTTCGCCATCCGCATCGGTCGGAGTCTCGCTGTCTTCGGCGACGAGGATCCGCCACCCGCCGGCGGGCGCGCTGCCCCCGACGGCGATGTCGCCGCCGAGCGAGACGAGGACGCCGCCGCGTTCGGGGTCGTCACCGCGGGACCGGATTGCCGCAAGAGCGGCGGCCGCGGCAAGGTCCGCGGCCAGACCCTTGCCGGTGGCGCCGAGGTCGAGCTCGACGCCGCGCGAGACACGGACCGCCCGGCGCACCGCCGAGATCTGCACGGTCCGCCAACCGGGCACGGCCTCGAGACGGATCTCGATCGGGCCGCGCGGTTCGCGAACCCGCTCGAAGTCGTCGTCGTAGCCGATCACGCGCATCGCCCGACCGACGGTCGGATCGACCGCACCGTTCGTGAGCTGCGCGGCGCGGAGACCGGCCGCGATCGCGTCGGCGAGGAGCGGGCTGACGGCAACCGACGAGCCGGCCCGGGCGTTCACGGCGACGATCTCGCTGTCGCGCCGGAACCGGCTGTAGGCGCGGTCGACCTGATCGAGGACCCGTTCGACCGAGCTCCGGGCGGCGCCGAGGTCTCCATCGTGGACGACGAGTCGCGCGCCCGTCCCGAGCGCCCGCCACGAAGCGGTTGCGGTGTCGGTCACGAGGCTCCGGTCGTGGCGTGCGTCGTGCCGGTCGATGTCGTCGGTGTGGCGGTCGATTGGGCGGACGTAGTCGAACCGGACGTCGTGGTCGTGGACGCGGAGGTGGTCGTGGAGGTCCCGACGAGGGCCGCCGTCGTCAGTTCGCTCGACGTGCCGTCGTATGACGCCGCGGCAATCGCACCGAATGCGCCGACCGCGGCCACTCCGGCGATCGTGGTTCCCAAGGTGATCGTTCGCAGCCGACCGACCGCGCGATCACGGTCAGCGGGGCTGCTTCGGGTTGCGCTGTTCATGACCCGAACGGTGCGCCACCGATCCTTTCCGGACGATGACAGACGAGCGGGCGTCATCCAACCGTCGCAACGGACCGCCAGACTGCGCCGATGACCTGGCTCGGTGACCTCGGCTCGGCCGTGTTTGGTGCCGCCTACACGTATCGCGTCGCCTTGGCGGTCGGGAGCCTGGTCGGCGCCGCGGTGCTGGCCGTCGTCGCCCGCCGACGCGGCTGGCTCACCCGCATCCGACGCCATCCTCGTGCCGCGGTCGCCGTCCTCGTCCCGGTGCTCGCCGTCGTCCTGCCGGTCGGCTGGTACCTCGCGTCGCCGCTCGTGCTCAGCGCGACGATCGACGAACCGCCACCGGTCGTCACGACCGCCGCAAGCCCGCTCCCGACCGCCAGCGCAGCGCCGGATCGGAGTGCGGCGCCGCTGCCCTCGACCTCGCCCGGCGCGTCCGCGTCAGCCGAGGCCCCATCCCGGCTGATGTCCCTGTCCGGCCCGTTCCATGGCAGCGACGACTTTCACTTCGGCCGCGGGACGGCCCGCTTGATCGAGACCTCGCCGGGCGTGTTCGTCGTCCGCCTCGAGGGCTTCGCCGTCCGCAACGGGCCTGACCTCTACGTCTACCTCTCACCGAACGCCGACGGCTATGCCGATGATGCGATCGAGCTCGGCAAGCTCAAGGCCGACACCGGCAACCAGAACTACACCGTGCCGGCGGGCGCGCTCGACGAGCCCACCCGCGCCGCCAGCGTCGTCATCTGGTGCAAGCAGTTCAGCCACCTCTTCGCGACAGCGCCGCTCACGGGCTGACCCGGGCGCGGCCGCGTCTCACCGGTTCGGGGCTGAGCACCGGCGTCTGACGGATGCCGCTCATGATCTCACTCGTGTCACGAGATTCGCAGCGTAAACCGAATTAGTCGTGCGGAATTCGTGCAATCTAGCATCCGGTTGCGGTGCGCGGAGTCAACGCACGGCCGGGGTCTGTCCCGGGAGAGGCAGGCGGCTCGTCATCTTCGCGACAGTCGTCCACCGGGTCGGATGGCACCGTTGCCTCGGGCAACGCCGGCGCGATCGAGCGCCGCCGAGCCAGAAGACCGCTGCAACGGAGAAGCCTCGCAGGTGCTCGTGACCGATCGCCCGCCCCTCACCACCGCTCTTGCCGAGGCCCGGGCGATCGCCCCACCCGGCATCCGGATCCGACCCTGGCGCGACGACGCGGACTATGCCGCGATCGTCGACGTCTTCCACGCCGCCCGGACGATCGATGGGACGGGCTG
>DASXTH010000267.1:0-2815 GCA_036505555.1 Candidatus Limnocylindrales bacterium
CTGAGCTCCTTCAACAAGCAGCTCCCTGACACGATCACCCTGCTGGCCAACGGCCTGCGGGCGGGGTCGTCGTTCCTCCAGGCCGTGGAGCTCGTCGTCCGCGAGTCGCGCCCGCCGATCTCGACCGAGTTCAGCCGGGTCATCCGCGAGGTCAACCTCGGCCTGCCGTTCGAGCAGGCGATGGAGAACATGGTCCGCCGCGTCCGGTCCGACGACCTCGAGCTGATGGCGACCGCCATCAACATCCAGCACACGGTCGGCGGCAACCTCGCCGAGATCCTCGACTCGATCGCGTTCACGATCCGGGAGCGGATCCGGATCCAGGGCGAGATCCGGACCCTGACCGCCCAGCAGCGGCTGTCGGGCTACGTCGTCGGCTTCCTGCCGATCGGTCTCGCCGGCTTCCTCTTCGTCGCCGCTCCGAACTTCATGGCGCCGATGTTCGACAAGCCGCCGGACGCGTTCGGGCTCCCGCTCGGTGTCGTCATCCTGTTCTTCGGCGGGTTCATGATGTTCATCGGCTTCATGCTCATCCGCCGCATCGTCGACATCGAGGTCTAGAGCGATGGAGCAATACGTCCCGATGATCATCGCGGGAGCCGCGGCCGGCGCGATCCTGCTCATCGCCCTCGGGCTCGCCGGCAACTCGCCGGTCGACCCGGTCCAGGCCCGGCTCACGCAGCTGGGCACGATGCAGGCGAAGAACCTCGAGGAGCTCGAGCTTCAGGCGCCGTTCCTCGAGCGGACGCTGCGGCCGTTCTCCGCGGCACTCTCCGGGCGGATGGCCCGGATCGCGAGCAGCTCGTTCCAGGAACGGACCGAGAAACGGCTCGCACTCGCGGGCAACCCCGGCAACCTGCGCGTCGCCGACTGGCTCGGGATCAAGGCCGTGGGCGCCGTCGTCGGCGGAATCCTGTTCGTCTTCCTGTTCGGCGTCGTGGGCTTGATGGACCTGCCGCCGACCCTGCGGCTGCTGATGGGCGGCGTGGGCCTCCTGTTCGGCTACACGATGCCGGAGTTCTGGCTCGGCGGGCGGGTCCGCAAGCGCCAGCATGCGATCCTGCTCCAGATCCCGGACGCGCTCGACCTGCTGACGATCTCCGTCCGGGCCGGGCTCGGCTTCGACGGCGCGCTCGGCAAGGTCGTCGAGAAGCTCAAGGGCCCGCTGACCGACGAGTTCCGCCGGGCGCTGGCCGAGGTTCGCGTTGGCAAGCCGCGACGCGAGGCGCTCCGGGACATCGTCCCGCGGACCGAGGTCGCTCCGCTGACGAACTTCATCGGCGCGATCATCCAGGCCGAGCAGCTGGGCGTGTCGATCTCGAAGGTCCTCCAGGTCCAGTCCGAGCAGCTCCGCATCGAGCGGCGCCAGCGGGCGGAGGAGATGGCGGCCAAGGCGCCGATCAAGATGCTGTTCCCGCTCGTCGGGTGCATCTTCCCGTCGCTGTTCATCGTCATCCTCGGGCCGGCGATCATCCTGATCATGCAGAACCTGAAGGCCTGATCGCCCGCCTCGTCGCCGGCTGATCGCTCGTTCGGCATCCCGAATCCCGTGATCGCGGCGAATCGGACGCGCGGCTCGGTGCTTGCGAGCGAGCTCGAGTCCGCCGACGGCCTGTGGGCCAAGTTCATGGGGCTGATGGGGCGGCGCGAGTTGGCGTCCGGCGCCGGTCTGTGGCTGCCCGACAGCAACGGAATCCACATGATGTTCATGCGCTTCGCGATCGACGCGGTATTCCTCTCCAAGCCCGACGCCGCGGGCGAGCGCGCGGTCGTGTCCGTGCATCCGGCGCTGCCCGCGTGGCGCGGCCTCGTGCCGCTCGTGCGGGGCGCGCACGGGGTGCTGGAACTCCCGGTCGGGACGATCACCGCGAGTGGGACCGTCGTGGGCGACCGGATCGTGCTGGAGGACCGCTGAGGGGTCGTCCGGCGCCGCGACACCCGCCGCGAGCCGCACCCGAGCCGGCCAACCGCCCCTGGCCGGCCCAGGCCGGCCCAAGCGGCCTCCGTATCCCTCGTTCGTTGCGTTCAGGCGCCAGGCGCCTGTTATCCGCGCAGATCGAGCGGTTTCGTTGCGATCAGGTCGCTAAGTCCTGATGGGCAGGTCGATCGAGCTCGGGTCGTGCGTGAGGGGCCTGCACGCGCGTGCGGGCGACGCGATTTGCAGGCGAGTCAGTCCTGATCGCAACGAACCACAGCCCGGCAAGATCTCCGACGGGGTCGCGTAACCAGCCGCGCGTCTCGCGACTGCGGCGCGGGAACGCGGCATCGAATGTCGCGGCATGCGACGCGACCGTCGAGCGGTTGACGCGAGTCCCTGCCACGACCAGCACGCGACCGAACGCGCGCCGGCGCCAGCCGCGCTCCTCGGCGACCAGCGGCGGGACGAGCCGGACCTTCCGCGACATCGACATCAGGAGCGACTGAATGTCCGTCACGATCGTCTTCACCTCGACGATCAGCAGCGCCTGGTGGATCGGATGCCAGGCCAGCACGTCGACGGAGCCGCGCTCCCCATAGACGTTGAACGAGAACTCGGGCACGACCTGCCAGCCCCGACGCTCGAGCTCGGCGATCACGATCTCGACGATCGCGGCGTGTCCGCGGTCGATCAGCCGGTCGCCGAGCCCGCCGCGCCAGCGCAGCATGACCTCGTGCTCGATCCCGAGCGCCGCGCAGACGCGCCGGAACCGCTCGACGGACACGCGGGCAAGATGCCCGGTCTCGATCAGGGAGATCGTCTTCTGGTCGACGTCGGCCAAGCGCGAGAGATCGGACTGGCGAAGGCCGAGGTGGCGCCTGACGGCTGCGACGAGCC
>DASXTH010000268.1:0-2123 GCA_036505555.1 Candidatus Limnocylindrales bacterium
GTGGGGAAACGGAATCGGACATCCCGATCGAGCAGGTCGTTCGAAGCGACCTCGTCGTCGTCCGGGCCGGAGAACGAATCCCGGTCGATGGCGAGGCGCGGCAGGGTCGCTCCTCCGTCGACGAGAGCATGATCACGGGCGAGAGCATGCCGGTCGGCAAGAGCCCGGGAGACGAGGTCATCGGTGGGAGCCTCAACGGATCCGGCTCCTTCACCTACGAGGCGACCCGGGTGGGCGCCGATACGGTCCTTGCCCAGATCGTCCGGCTCGTTCAGGAGGCGCAGGGATCCCGGGCCCCGATCCAGCGCCTGGCCGATGCCGTGACGGGCGTGTTCGTGCCGATCGTGCTCGGCCTCGCCGCGCTGACCTTCGTCGCATGGCTGCTGTTCGGCCCGGCGCCGGCATTCAATCTCGCGCTGGTCAACGCGATCGCCGTCCTCATCATCGCCTGTCCGTGCGCCCTAGGGCTCGCCACGCCGACCTCGATCATCGTGGGGACGGGCAAGGGCGCCGTGCACGGCATCCTGTTCCGGGACGCCGAGGCACTCGAGCTTCTCCACAGGGTTCGCTCCGTTGTGATCGACAAGACCGGCACCCTCACCGTGGGCCAGCCGCGGGTCACCGACATCGTGCGGCGGCCGGATGCTCCGGCCGAGGCTGAGCTGCTCGCTCTCATTGCGGCGGCCGAGCGCGGATCGGAGCATCCCCTCGGAGAAGCCATCGTCCGCCATGCCCGGGAGGAGCGCCGGCTCGCGATTCCGGATGTCTCCGGCTTCGAGGCTGTCCCGGGCCAGGGCGTGCGCGCCATCGTCGACGGCCGTGCGGTCGCGATCGGCCGTCCGGCATTCGCGGGACACGATGGAGGCTCCCTGGCGACTGCGGCAGAACGCCTCGCATCGGAGGGCAGGACGCCCGTCCACGTGGCCGTCGACGGCCGGCCGGTTGCGGTCATCGGCATTGCCGACACGCTCAAGGGCGGCTCGACGGCCGCCGTTGCCGACCTGCGCCGGCTGGGCCTCGAGGTGATCATGCTGACCGGCGACAACCCGACGACCGCCCGGGCGATCGCCGCCCAGGCCGGGATCGATCGTGTGCTCGCCGACGTCCGTCCCGACGACAAGGCCGCGCAGGTGCGCGCGCTCCAGGCCGACGGCGGTCTCGTCGCCATGGTCGGCGACGGCGTCAACGACGCGCCTGCGCTCGCCTCCGCGGATGTCGGCATCGCGATCGGGACCGGGACCGACATCGCCATCGAGTCGGCAGCGGTGACCCTGATGAGCGGCGACCTCCGCGGGCTCGTAACCGCGATCGCTCTGTCGCGCTCGACGATGCGCAATATCAAGGAGAACCTGTTCTGGGCGTTTGCCTACAACGTCGTCCTCATCCCCGTCGCGATGGGCGCCCTGTATCCATTCAGCGGTGTCCTGCTCGATCCGATCCTGGCCGCGGCGGCGATGGCGCTGTCGTCGGTGACGGTCGTTTCGAACGCGCTCCGACTGAGGCGATTCCGCCCGCCCACGATCGTCTCGCGGTCCCCCGCGGCCGTCGCCCTCGATGCGCGGCCGGCCTGATCGAATCCGCCTGAAGGGAGGCCACCATGAACCAGCGAGAACGCGCTGCCATCGACCCGGTCTGCGGGATGACCGTCGACATTGAGGACGCCGTCCGCGCCGGTCTGACCGCCGAGCACGATGGCGTCACGTACTACTTCTGCGGCAAGGGCTGCAAGCTCGACTTCATCGACGATTCCGAGAAGTACCTAGACCCGGGCCACAAGCCGTCCATGTAAGGCACTGCCACCGTCCAGATCCGATCGACGTGCTGGCTTACCGAGCGTGATGAGCCGGCAGCGGTCGCCGACCTGACGACGCGTCCATAGTGGGCCGTCGGCGACGCCGTCGCGGTCAGCAGGTACGGTAGTGGCCATGCTTCTCGGCGCCCACGTATCCGCGGGCGGTGGGCTCGACCGGGCGATCGATCGAATCGAGGCGCTCGGCGGCGAAGCCGTTCAGGTCTTTACCCAGAGCCCGCGCCGGTGGGCGCCGACCGAGCACGACCCGGAAGCCATCGAGCGATTCCGATTGCGCCGACGAGAGGCGGGCATCCGCTACGTCCTCTGTCAC
>DASXTH010000269.1:0-4123 GCA_036505555.1 Candidatus Limnocylindrales bacterium
GACGAGCGGGTGGAGATCCGCCTCGAGGACCACTACTGGGACGACTCCGACGCCGCCGTCGTCTTCCAGCGTCGTGATCGGGCGACGGGCGACGTTCGCTACGTCTATCACGGCAATGACGGGACGAGCTTCCCGTGGAACGACACGGCCCAGCTCGACTACCTCCGGGCCGACGTCCGCGAGGCCGTGATCGGGACGATCCTCGAGGTCGCGCGTCGATTCCCCGTCATCCGCTTCGACGCCGCGATGGTCCTCGCGAAGAAGCACATCGAGCGGCTGTGGTGGCCGGAGCCCGGTCACGGCGGCGCGATCCCGTCCCGGAGCGAGCACGCGATGACCCGGGCGGAGTTCGAGCGCCTCATGCCGAACGAGTTCTGGCGCGAGGTCGTCGACCGGGTGGCCGCGGAGGCGCCGGACACGCTCCTGCTGGCGGAGGCGTTCTGGCTGCTCGAGGGCTACTTCGTCCGGACGCTCGGGATGCACCGCGTCTACAACAGCGCGTTCATGCACATGATCCGGGACGAGAACAACGCGGGCTACCGGAAGGTCATCCGCGACACCGTCGAGTTCGACCCGGCGATCCTCGGGCGGTACGTGAACTTCCTGACGAACCCGGACGAGGAGACCGCGATCGAGCAGTTCGGGACCGGCGACAAGTACTTCGGCGCAGCGACGTTGCTCGCGACGCTGCCGGGGCTGCCGATGGTCGGCCACGGCCAGGTCGAGGGCTTCACCGAGAAGTACGGGATGGAGTTCCAGCGGGCCCGCCTCGACGAGGTGCCGAACGGCGGTCTGATCGCCCAGTTCGAGGCGCAGATCGTGCCGCTCCTCCGCGAGCGGCGGCGGTTCGCGGGCTCGGCCGACTTCCGGTTGTACGACGTCGTCGCGGACGGCGGCGCCGTCGTGGAGGACGTGTTCGCGTACTCGAACGGGCAGGGCGACGAGCGCTCGCTGATCGTCTACCACAACCGGTTCGCCGACACGGCCGGGTGGATCCGCGACTCGGTCGCGTTCGCCGAGAAGCAGGCGGATGGGACGAAGACGATGCGCCGGGACACCATCGCTGCGGCGCTGGGGCTGGCCGGGTCCGGCGACGCGTGGCTCCGCCTCCGCGATCGGCGGTCCGGGCTCGAGTTCCTCCGATCCGTCGCCGAGATCCGCGATCGGGGGCTCTTCGTCGAGCTCGGCGCGTATGAGTGCCTCGTGTTCGACGAGCTGGGCGAGGTCGTCTCGACCGCCGAGATGCCGTGGGCAGGGCTAGCCGCCGAGCTTGGTGGTCGCGGCGTCGCGTCGCTCGACGATGCGCTCGCCGACTACCGGCTGCGCCCGGTCCACGCGGCGATCCGGCGGTTGCTGGTGGCGATGACGGACGAGGAAATCGCCACTCGACGGTCGGACCTTCTCGGGGCGGCAGGACTCGAGCGCAGATCGACGACGGCGCCCACCCGCCACCGACGGCGAGCCACGGACGCTTCACCGACCGGACGGATCGCCGCAGTCCCAGCAGTCCACGCGGCCCTCGATCCGGCCGCGCGGGCGGCGGTCCGGCTCCGACCGCTGGATCGCGTCGCCTTCGATCGTCTGCGGCTGTCGACCGCGCTCCGGGCCGCCGGTTTCGACACCGGCGCCATCGAACGGACACGGGTGGCGTTGGGGTTGCCGCATCCGCGGACGACGCCGGACGCGGCGGCGCTCGCCGCGGCGTGGCTGGCCGATCCGGACGTCCGAGCGTCCGTCCAGGTCCACGAGTGGGACGGCGTCGAGTGGCTCGTCCGCGAGCGATGGCACGCCCTCGTCGCCCTCGCCGACGCGCTCGACCAGGCCGTCGGCGCCGTACGAACCTCGCCGGCGATCGCCCGGCTCCGCTCGGCCGCCGACCGCGCCCAAGATCGCGTCGACGCGATCGCCCCGGCCCTCGCGGCCGCGCCGGCACGCCGGACCGCCGCGAAACCGCGTCCCCGCCGCCGCCGGTAGCCGACGTTCCGTCGATTCAGCAACCGCCGGAGGAGGGCCATCGGCGGCGACCCGCGGCTGATCACGGCCTCGAGATGGCGGCGTTGGTCGAACCCCGGCGTCGGGCCGTAGCCGCCGACGCCGAGCCGCTACCATCGGTCCGATGGACGTCGCGACGCAGATCCAGCCCGTGACCCTCGAAGGTCGGCGCGTCCGGCTCGAACCACTCGAGCTCGATCACGTGCCGCATCTCGCGGAGGTCGCGGTCGACCCGCGGATCTGGCGATGGACGATCGCCCGGCCGACGGACGAAGCCGGGATCCGGGCATGGGTGGAAGCGGCAATCGCGGCCCGGACCGGCGGGACGGAGCTGCCGTTCGCGACGATCGATCTCGCGACGGGTCGCGCAATCGGGAGCAGCCGGTACTTGAATATCGTCCTCGAGCATCGCCGGCTCGAGATCGGCTGGACGTGGGTCGCGCCGCCCTGGCAGCGGAGCGGCGCCAATCGCGAGGCGAAGCTCCTGATGCTCGGCCACGCCTTCGATGTCCTGGGCTGCCGCCGGGTCGAATTCAAGACGGACTCGCTCAACGAGCCGTCCCGCACCGCCCTCCTCGGGATCGGCGCGCAGTTCGAGGGCATCTTCCGCAACCACATGGTCATGCCGGAGGGCCGGATGCGCCACTCCGCGTACTACAGCGTCATCGATGAGGAGTGGCCGGAAGTCCGGGCCGGCCTGGAGCGGTCACTCGCCCGTTGAGCCCATCTGCCATCATCGGCGGGCCGGACAGCCGGCCCCAAGCCAGCGATCGGAGGATGCCGTGGTCGAGCTCGTCGTCAAGATCCTGATCAACGCGGCCGCGCTGTTCGTGGCCATCAAGGTCCTCGAGCCCGCAAAGCTCCTGACGTTCAACTACGGCGACGATTGGTGGAAGCTCCTCGCCGTCGCGTTTGTGTTCGCCCTCGTGAACAGCTACATCAGGCCGATCGTGAAAGCGCTCTCGATGCCGGTCGGGCTCCTGACGCTTGGGCTCGTCGGGTTCGTGATCAACGCGGCGATGCTGCTCCTGACGGCGCTCGCGTCGGACACCCTGAAGCTCGGGTTCAAGGTCGGCGCCTTCCCCCCGACCCTCAACTCGGACGCGATCGTCGGAGCATTCGCCGGCGCCGTGATCATCAGCGTCGTCTCGGCGCTCGCGAGCCTTGCGCTCTCGCCGCGGAAGCTGATCTAGGCGGTGTCGTTGCCGGCGCCCGAACCGGATCGGCTGCCGGCGATCGCCCCCGCACTGCGGACCGCCGCCGAGCGGTTCAGGACGCCCCTCTACCTGACGGATGAAGCGACGGTCGCTGCGGCGGCGACGGAGCTGCGCGAGGCGTTCCCGGGCCCCTGGATCCGCCAGTACTCGGTCAAGGCAAACGACGTCGCTGCGGTCATCGCGGTCGTCACCGGCGATGGCCGGGGCCTGGGCGCCAACGTCGTCTCGCTCGGCGAGTGGGCCGGGGCGCGGCGCGCCGGCGTTGCGAACGGGCGGATCAGTCTCGAGGGCGTCGGCAAGACCGACGCGGACCTCGCGGCGGCCGTCCGGGCGGCGGCGAGCGGCGACCCACTCCTGTGGATCGCGATCGAGTCGGCCGACGAGGCCGAGGCGCTCCTCGTTCGCGCGCTCCGGGCGGGGCTCGGGCGGGCCGGCCGGCCGCCGATCGAGGTCCTCCTGCGCCTGAACCCGGACGTGGCGCCCGAGACGCACGCGGCGCTCGCGGTCGGGGCCGGCGGCTCGAAATTCGGGATGACCGAGACCGAGCTGTCGGCCACCGCCGAGCGGCTCGCCGCGGGCGGCGGTGCGGTCCTGCCGCGCGGGATCCATCTGCATGTTGGGTCGCAGCTCGGAGCCGTCGATGCGTGGCGGGACGCGGTGCGTCGCGGACTGGCCGTGCTCGGGTTGATCCGGGGCGGGCTCCCGGCATTCGACACGCTCGACGTCGGCGGCGGGTTTGCCGTTCAGCCGCTCGGCGAGGCGGCGCCCCGGCCGGAGCGCTTCGCGCGGGAGCTGCCGGCGCTCATCGACGCGATCCCCGCCGACCGCCGGCCGACGAGGTTCGCCGTCGAGCCCGGGCGGTTCCTCGTGGCGCGCGCGGGCTGGCTCGTCGGGCGGGTGCTCCACGTCCGCGA
>DASXTH010000270.1:0-4552 GCA_036505555.1 Candidatus Limnocylindrales bacterium
GATCTCGATAACGACCGGTGTCGGCATCTTGTTGCAACTGGTGAAGATCGACTCTCCTCGCACGCACGCGGCCGCCTGGGCGCGACGCGCGCAGCAAACGTTTGCT
This sequence comes from Candidatus Limnocylindrales bacterium, assembly GCA_036505555.1. Lineage (GTDB taxonomy): Bacteria > Chloroflexota > Limnocylindria > Limnocylindrales > CSP1-4 > CF-46. The sequence goes on from DASXTH010000270.1 coordinate 107, forward strand.
GTTATGCTCCCCGAGTCACCTGAGAGTCCCCTCCGCGCCACCGGCAATCGGAAGGAGTCGTCCGTGGCCAGCGATCCCGCAGACGTCCTGATCATCGGTGCCGGCGCGTCCGGCGGCGTCGTCGGGCTGAGACTCGCCGAGGCCGGCTTCAAGGTGGTCTGCCTCGAGCAGGGCGACTGGCTCGACCGGGCGGACTACCCCGGCAACAAGCTCGACTGGGAGCTGAGGGCCCGCAAGGACTGGGCGACGAGCCCGAACATCCGCGGCCTCGCCGCCGACTATCCGATCGTCGAGGACGACACCCCGGTCTCGCCGCTGATGTACAACGCGGTCGGCGGCTCGACGATCATCTTCGCCGGCGCCTGGCCGCGCGCCCTCCCGTCGGACTTCCGCGTCCGCAGCCTCGACGGCGTGGCCGACGACTGGCCGATCGACTACTTCGAGCTCCTGCCGTACTTCTACCGGACCGATCGCCAGTTCGGCATCTCGGGCCTCCCCGGCGACCCGGCCTACCCGCCCGACACCGAGGATGCGCCGATGCCGCCGCTCCCGATCGGCGCCGCCGGGATGAAGGTCGCCCGCGGGATGACGAAGCTGGGCTGGCACTGGTGGCCCGAGTTCAACTCGATCAACTCGACGCCCTATGACGGGCGCCGGCCGTGCGTCCAGCGGAGCACCTGCCAGTCGGGCTGCAACGAGGGCGCCAAGGCATCGACCGACTTGACCCATTGGCCGAAGGTGATCGGGCTCGGCGCGAAGCTGATCACGGGCGCGCGGGTCAGCCGGATCGAGACGGACGGCCAGGGCCTCGCGACCGGCGCCACCTGGATCGATCGCGACGGCGCCGAGCACCTGCAGGAGGCGAAGGTCGTCGTCATTGCGGCGAACGCGATCGGGACGCCCCGGCTGCTCCTCCTCTCCGCCAGCGCCCGTCAGCCCGACGGGCTTGCGAACTCGTCCGGGCTCGTCGGCAAGCGGCTGATGATGCATCCGTTCGCGAATGTCGCCGGCCTGTTCGAGGATCCGCTCCGGAGCTGGGCGGGCCAGTTCGGCGATCTGATCGAGTCGCTCGAGTTCTACGAGACCGACGAGAAGCGCGGCTTCGTCCGCGGCGCCCGCTGGGGCCTCGCCCCGACCGGCGGCCCGATCAACACGGCACTGCCGAGCCGCGCCGGCGAGCAAGCCTGGGGCCCCGAGCACCACACCCATGTCAGGACGCACCTTGGCCACGGTGCGAACTGGGGCCTCTTCGCCGAGGACCTGCCGGACGAGGCGAACCGCGTCACGCTCTCGGGCTCCGTGACGGACTCGAGCGGGATCCCGGCGCCCGAGATCCACTACACGATGGCGGACAACGCCCGGCGGATGCTCGACTTCCACATCGAGCGGGCGAAGGAGTCGATGGACGCGGCCGGCGCCTACAAGATCGAGGTCGACCGGCTGATGCGCTATTCCGGGTGGCATCTGCTCGGGACGGCGCGGATGGGCGACGACCCGAAGACCTCGGTGCTGGACCGCTGGAACCGGACGCATGACGTGCCCAACCTGTACGTGGTCGACGGGTCGTGCTTCGTGACCTCTTCCGGGGTGAACCCGACCTCGACGATCGTGTCGATCGCGCTGCGCGCTGCGGACCACATGATCGAGACCCGGTTCGAGCAGCAGGTGCCGGCATGACGCTCGAGGAGCGGGTCGGCCTGACCGAGGCCGAGCGGGCGACCCTCGCCGCGGTCGCCGACACGTTGATCCCGGCGGCCCACGGGATGCCCTCGGCCGCCGACGTCCTCACCGACGAACGGCTGCGGTTCGTCCTGGCAGCGCGGCCGGACCTCGTCGAACCGATCCGCTCGGCGCTTCGTGCGGACCTCGGCGACGATCCGCAGGCGCGGCTCGACCGTCTCGGCCGTGACGACCCGGGCCCACTCGGCGCACTCCAGCTGGCGATCGTCGCCGGCTACTACACCGACAAGCACGTCCGGGAGCTGATCGGCTACCCCGGCCAGGAGGCGCTCACGATCCGCACCTGGGAGCTGCCGCCCTATCTCGAGGAGGGCCTGATCGACGCGGTCCTCGAACGCGGTCCGGTCTGGCGCGACCCCGCGACGGGCACGCGTGCGGTCGTGGCCGACGCCCCAAGGACCTACGCGGAGCGGTTCGCAACAGCGGCAGCTCGCGCCCGGGAAGGAGCTGACGATGGCTACGACGACGCCTGACGCGTTGACCGGCGGCGGCTCGGCCGGGGGCGCCGGCTGGCTCGATCCGTTCCTCGCCGAGTGGCGACCCGGCACCGGGGAGCCGCGCGAGACCCACGAACCCGCCACCGGCCGCCCACTCCTCACGCTTCCCCAATCCACGCCCGACGACGTCGCCCGAGTCGCCGCCACCGCGGCTGCCGCCCAGCCCGCCTGGGCCGACACGAGCTACGACGAGCGCGCCCGGATCCTCCGCCGCGCCGCGGAGATCTACGAGGCCCACCGACCGGAGTTCGGGACGTGGACCCAGCGCGAGACCGGCGCGGTCCACGGGAAGATGCATCACGAGCAGAACTTCGCGCTTGGCGAGTTGAACGCCGCGGCGACGATGCCGTTCCAGCCGTACGGTCAGCTCGTCCCGAGCGTCGTTCCTGGGCGGCTGTCGATGCTCCGCCGCGTCCCGGCAGGTGTCATCGGCGCGATCACGCCGTGGAACTCGCCATCGGTCCTCGGGATGCGGGTCGTCGCACCCGCCCTCGCGGTCGGGAACGCCGTGATCCTCAAGCCCGACCCGCAGACGCCGGTCTGCGGCGGAGCGGTCTTCGCCGCGATCTTTCGCGAGGCGGGCCTGCCCGACGGCCTGCTCCAGATCGTCGTCGGCGGCGCGGAGACCGGCGAGGCGATCGTCACCGACCCGAACGTGAACCGCGTCTCGTTCACCGGCTCGACCGGCGCCGGGCGGCGCGTCGGCCAGCTCGCCGGCGGCCTCCTCAAGCGCGTCTCCCTCGAGCTCGGCGGGAACAACGCCTTCGTCGTCCTCGACGACGCCGATCTCGAGGCCGCGGCGTCCGCCGGCGCCTTCGCGTCGTTCCAGTTCCAGGGCCAGGTCTGCTTCGCGACCGGGCGGCACATCGTCCATCGGAGCATCGCCGGCGACTACGTCGGCCTGCTCAAGGAAAAGGCCGACCGCCTCCGCCTCGGCGATCCATACCGGGAAGAGGTCGACCTCGGGCCGATCGTCAACCAGCGCCAGCTCGAGCGCGTCGACGGCATCGTTCGCCGATCGATCGATGGCGGGGCCCACGTCGTGACTGGGGGGACGCACGAGGGGCTCTTCTACCGCCCGACGGTGCTGACCGACGTGACGACCGACCTGGCCGCGTGGCGCGAGGAGATTTTCGGCCCGGTTGCTCCGGTCGTCGTCTTCGACACCGACGACGAGGCCCTCGCCCTCGCGAACGACAGCGAGTACGGGCTGACCGGCGCCGTCTACTCGCGGTCGATCTCGCGCGGTCTCGCGATCGCCCAGCGAATGAAGTCCGGCATGGTTCATGTGAATGACCAGACCGTGAACGACGAGGCGACGATCCCGTTCGGCGGGATGGGCGCGTCCGGAAACGGCGCGCGCTTCGGCGGGGCGGCGAACTGGGACGAGTTCACCGAGTGGCAGTGGGTGACCGTCCGCGACGACCCGCGCTCGTACCCCTACCCCTACTGAACGGACGACCAACCACCCGATGTCATCCATCACCGAGGTCGCGCGCCTCGCCGGCGTGTCCACAGCGACCGCGTCGCGGGTCGTCTCGTCCGCCGACTACCCGGTCAGCGCGGCCACCCGCGAGCGGGTCCTCGAGGCCGCGCGAACCCTCGACTACGTCCCGAACGCGCTGGCCCGCGGGCTGCTGAAGAGCCGAGTCCCGGTTGTCGCGGTGATCGTCCACGACATCACCGACCCGTACTTCGCCGAGGTCGTCCGCGGCGTCGAGGACGGCGCGTCGGCGGCCGGCTTCCTCGTCATCACCTGCAGCTCCGAGCGAGACGCGGAACGCGAGGGGTCGTACGTCCGCCTGCTCCGCTCGATCCGGGCAGCCGCAGTTGTGTTCGCCGGTAGCGGGCTCGACGACGCGGCGCTGACCGAGGACATCGAGCGACACGTGGCCGCGATGCGCGCCGACGGCGCGGCGATCGTCCATCTCTCGCCGCACGCGCTCGGCGAGCCCGAAGTCGGCGTCGACAACGCCGCCGGGATCGCGGCGATGGTCGAGGCGCTCGTCGGGCTCGGCCACCGACGGATCGCGTTCCTCGCGGGGCCACGCTCGCTGTTCGTGGCGCGCAAGCGGCTCGAGGGCTACCGGCGCGGGCTCGACGCCGCCGGGATCCCGTTCGACGAGCAGCTCGTCGTCCGGACGACCTTCGATCGCGAGGGCGGCGCGCTCGCCGTGGACACGCTGCTGGCCGCCGGTTCCGACGTGAC
>DASXTH010000271.1:0-11322 GCA_036505555.1 Candidatus Limnocylindrales bacterium
CGGGACAGGCGCCGTGCTGACCCGTGGCGGCGTGCCTGGCGCGCCGGAGCTGACCGAGGCCGAGATCCACGCCGCGGTCGAGGAGGCGGCCTGGTACGGGACGCATGTCGCGGTCCACGCCCATGGCGCCGAGGGTGCGAAGCGGGCGATCCGCGCGGGCGCCCGGTCGGTCGAGCACGGGAGCTATCTCGACGACGAGGCGATCGCGATGCTCGCCGACACGGGCACCTTCTTCAGCGTCGACCTGTACGACGGCGAGTGGGCGCTCGGCCCGGACGGTCCGACCGACTGGCCGGCCGAGACGATGCGCAAGCTCGTCGAGTCGCAGACCGCGGCCGAGAACGTGTTCGCCAAGGCTGTCGCGGCGGGCGTCCGGATCACGTTCGGCACCGACAGCGGCGTCTACCCGCACGGCCTCAACGGCCGGCAGTTCGCGTCCTACGTCCGGGCCGGGATGACGCACCTCGCCGCGATCCAAACGGCCACGCGGAACGCCGCCGAGCTGATGGGCTGGTCGGATGGCGTTGGGTCGCTGTTGCCCGGCCGGTTCGCCGATCTGGTCGCCGTCGCCGGCGATCCGCTGACGGACATCACTGAGCTCGAGCGACCCGTGGTCGTCGCGAAGGCCGGCGTCCTCGTCCGCGACGATCGCGTGCTCGCGGTCTGAGGCGCGACGCGACTCAATTCGTCATCGGCCGCGAGGAGCTGGGTCGCCATGGCTCACCAGCCCCGCGTGGTCGTGTCGGGATTGCGCCGTCACGCGAGTCAGCGGAAATTCAGGCTCGATCCAACTCGCGATCGACCGCGCGGAGGATGAACCGCGCCGCCTCGGTGCTCTTGCCGCCAAGCTTCTGGCCATCGTCCTGCTCGAGCGCCAGCATCAGGTCGTTCAGATACGTCTGAAGCTGCGGCGTCATCACCAGGTCGCCGGCGGCGATCGCCTGCTCCAGGCGCGCCACCGCCGCCCGGGCGTTGTCGACGGCGTGGCCCTTCGCCGCGATCAACTCGCGGATGTCAGAACGGGCGGCGTCGGCCGCCGGCCCGGTGCTGCTCACCGACGCTTTCCGAACAGCCCGGCCAGGACGCCCGACCGCTCGCCGCGCTCGGGCTCGGGGTCGGCGCCCGCCGCGACCGGCGTCGGCCGCCGCTCGGGCTTCGGCAGCGCCTTCCAGTCGGCGTCGAGCAGGCTCATCGAGATCTCGTCCCACCATCGTCCGTCCCGCCAGATCGCCTCGCGGGCGCGACCCTCGACGACGAACCCGACCGAGCGGTACGACCGGATCGCCCGCTCGTTGAACGCAAACACGCTCAGCGCCACGCGGTGCAGCCCAAGCCCCGAGAACGCGTGGTCGATCATCAGCCGGGTCGCCTCGGTCCCGTACCCGCGGCCCCAGGTGTCCTTCTCGCCGATCGTGATGTGGAACAGCGCCGAGCCGTTGTCCGCATCGAGCTGAGACAGAGCGCACGTGCCGATCAGCCGATCGTTGCCGCGGACGTGGATCGCCATCGCGAGCGAGTCGGCGCCGAGGGCGCGCGCCGCGAAGAACCGCTCGATCTCCTCCGAGCGCATCGGGCCGTCCTGGTAGCGGGTCAGGCGGACGACGTCGGGGTCGGCATACCAGCGCTGGAAGGCCGCGAGGTTCTCGGGCGTGTGCCTCCGGAGGACGACCTCGTCGCCCGTCAGGACATCGGGAAACCAGCTCCGGCGGCTCATCGGAGGGGACGGTATACCATCCCCGCCATGCGTCGCTGGAGCGAGGTCGCCGAGCGCGTCGCCGCCACGACCCGGACCTCCGAGAAGACCGCGCTCCTCGCCGACTACTTCGCGGGCTTGAGCGCCGCCGAGCTCCCGATCGCCGCCGTCTTCCTGACCGGACGACCGTTTGCCGAGTCCGACCAACGGGCCGCCGGGCTCGGCTGGTCGGCGATCGCGACGACCGTGACCGACATCGCCGGCGTGCCCCGCAGCGCCCTGGGCGAGGCCTACGACCGATCGTCCGATCTGGGCCGGGCGGTCGAGGACGTGCTGGCCGATGTCGGCCACACCCCGGACCCCGTCCGGGCGCCAACGCTCCCCGAGGTCGCGGCAGCCTACGCCGCGATCGAGCAGGCGTCGGGCCCGGCCGCCAAGAGTGCGATCCTCCGCGAGCTCCTCGAGCGCTCGGACCCGCCGACGGCGAAGTCGATCGTCAAGGTTCTCTCGGGCGAGCTCCGGATCGGTCTCCGGGAGGGCCTTGTCGAGGCCGCGATCGCGAAGGCGTTCGACCGCCCGCTCGACGCGGTGAAGTGGGCGGGGATGCTCACCGGCGACATCGGCGCGATGGCCGAGCTCGCTCGCGACGACCGGCTCGACGACGCGAGCCTCGCCCTCTTCCACCCGATCAAGTTCATGCTCGCCTCGCCGGCCGAGGACGCCGCGGAGATTGTCAAGCGGCTCGGCGTCCCGGTCTGGGTCGAGGACAAGTACGACGGGATCCGCGCCCAGCTCCATCGCCAGGGCGACGACATCCGGCTCTATTCGCGCGACCTCCACGACATCAGCGGCCAGTTCCCCGAGGTCGTCGAAGGCGCCCGCGGGCTGGCCTGGGACGGGATCCTCGACGGCGAGATCCTGGCCTGGAAGGACGGCGTCGTGCTGCCGTTCATCTCGCTCCAGGGGCGGCTCGGCCGGAAGTCGCCATCGGCGGCGATCCGGGCGGAGGTGCCCGTGATCTACGTCGCGTTCGACGTGCTCGGGCTGGGTGGGGGCGGCGATGGCAACGCGCCCGTCACCGCGCTGCTCCGCGAGCCGCTGGAGGATCGGCGCCGGCTGCTCGAGGGGCTGGACCTCCCGCTCGCGGGCGAGGGCGGCACCTTCGCGCTGAGCCACCTCGTCAGCGTGACCTCCGAAGGCGCCCTCGAGGATGCCTTCCTCGGGGCCCGCGAGCGGCGTAACGAAGGCCTGATGGTCAAGGACCCGCGGTCGATCTACTCGCCGGGCCGGCGCGGGCTCGGCTGGCTGAAGATGAAGAAGGCGCTGGCGACGATCGACTGCGTGGTGGTCGGCGTCGAGGTCGGCCACGGCAAGCGCCATGGCGTCCTCTCGGATTACACGTTCGCCGTCCGCGACACCGAGAACGACCGGCTGGTAACGATCGGCAAGGCGTACAGCGGCTTGACCGACGCCGAGATCGCCGAGATGACCGCATGGTTCAAGGAGCACACCATCCAGCAGTTCGGGCGCTACCGCCAGGTCGACCCGACCGTGGTCGTCGAGGTCGCGTTCGACGTGATCGTCCGCTCGAAGCGGCACCAATCGGGCTTCTCGCTGCGCTTCCCGCGGATCGCCAACCTCCGGCCGGACAAGCCCGTCGACGAGATCGACACGCTCGAGACCGTCGAGGCGCTATATGAAGGGCTCCAGCAGGGCGCCGAGCAACTGGTGACGGCGGGCGCCAGGAAGTAGGCGCGGCGCCCACGATCGAGCGGATCAGGCCGGATCGGCGGGGTCGCGCCGGTTATTCTTCGCCGCATGTTCGAGTCGATTCTCCTCGGCGGTGAGCCGACGATCGTTCCGCTCACCCTCTACACGGATGCACTCGTGATCCGGGGGACGATCCGCACCAGGCAGAGCCGGATCTCGGACGTCCTCAACCAGGCCGACGAGGATTTCCTCGTCATCTCCGACGCCGTCATCGACGAGTACGGATCGCGCGCGACGCCGGTCCGCTCGGAGTACGCCCAGGTCAATCTGGGTGCGGTCCTGTTCGCCGTCGCCGATTCATCGATCGAGGCGCGGCCCGACCTCCGGACGCCGAAGGTGCCGGAGCAGGCGCTGATCTCGATCCCGCCCTTCCGGATCATCGGCCGAATCCACCTGCTGCCCGAGCGCGACCTGCGCGAAGCGCTGGGCGAGCTCACCGGACGGTTCGTGCCGGTTACTGACGCGGCGTTCTGGTCCGAATCGATGGGTGAGGCCCGTCAGACCGCGCCGATGGTCGCGATCAACCACACGAGGGCGCAGATCATGGCGCCGCATCGCGAGGTCGACCCGTGGGCCGGCCTGGATCGCGGCGGGGATGGCGGAGCCGGCGGCTGAGCAGGGACGGCTCCGGCGACTGACGGCGCGGGCGGGCCGTTCCCTCTGCCTCAAGTGTCGACGATTCGTGCCGACCAGGCATCAGGTTACGCTCGCGGCCGTTCGCAAGACGCGCCCACCAGGCAAAGCTCGCCTGGTGGCAACGACCTTCCGCCAACGCTGGGATCGACCAGGCATCAGGTGCCTGACCGCAACGAACACGAGCGGCTAGGGCACACGCGATTGCATTCGTCGCGCTGGCGCGGCGCTGGCTGGAGAAGCAACGATGCCAGCGTCGTCCCGTCGCAACGCCTATCGATCGACCGGCAGATCCAGTCGATTCCCCCACTCAGCCCAGCCACCGTCATACACGGCCACGTCATCATGGCCGAGCAGCGTCAGCGCGAACGCAAGTTTCGCGGCCGCGATCCCCGCCCCGTCGTAGCAGACCATCCTGCGGCCGCGGGCGACGTTCGCCTTGAAGAGCAGCTCGCGCAGCTCATCGCCCTGGCGGAAGTGCTGGCTCCCGGGCCGCGTCATCGCTCCGACCGGCACGTTGACCGCTCCCGGGATGTGCCCGAGCCGCTTCGTGTTGCCTTCGTGTCCGCGGTACTCGGCCGGCGCGCGCGCGTCGAGGAGCGTCACGTCCGGGGATGAGAGGAGCGCGCGCACGTCGGACGTCGTGAGGCGCATCCGCGGCTGCGCCCGCGGCGTGAAATGGGCCGGCGGCGGTGGCGAGGTTGCGCTGGACGTGGGCCGGCCCTCCTCGGCCCAGGCGGGATAGCCGCCGTCGAGGATCCGCACCGACTCCAGGCCGTACACGCGCAGGCTCCACCAGGTCCGCGCCGCGAAGAGGCTCACGGTGTCGTCATACACGACGACCGTCGCGCCGTCACCGACGCCCGCCAGGCCCAGCGTCCGCGCCACCTGCTCCGGTCCGGCGAGCAGCAGCGTGTCGCCGCTCTCGGAGGGGTCGGTGAGGTCGGCCCGCCAATCGATCGAGACGGCGCCAAGGACGTGGCCGGCCGCCCAGACGTCACGGCCACTGCCGTCGGGGCGCCAGCGCACGTCGAGGATCCGCACGTCGGGCCGGCCGAGCTGCTCGGCCAGCCAGTCGGTCGACGCCAGGAGCTCGGGTCGCGCGAGGCCGCCAGGCGCGCGTGTCCGCGGAAGACGGCGACCGGGGACGGAGGACATCGCCGATATCATAGGCGCGTGGTCGCCCCCTTCTTGCCGGACGACGAGAAGCTCGCGGCGGTCCGCGGAGCGCTCCCGGCCCTCGGCGCCGGGATCTACCTGAACACCGGGTCCGTCGGGCCGATGCCGGCCGAGACCGCGGCCGCCATGGCCGAGATTGTCGACTACGAGCTGCGGATCGGGCGCGCGCTGCAGGCCGACTGGGATGCGTTCATCGAGCGGATGGCCGAGGCACGAGCGTCCGTCGCGGCGATCGTCGGCGGGGACGTCGGGGAGATCGCCCTCGTCCACTCCACGTCGCAGGCGATGAACGCCGCGGTCGGGTCGATTGATCTCCAGTCCGGTGAGCGGATCGTGACGACCCAGGCCGAGCACCCGGGTGGGCTCGGGCCCGTCCATGTCGCCGCACGCCGCTCCGGGGCCGATCTCGCGGTCGTCGATGTCGGGCTTGGCGGCGACACCGACGCGATCCTCGCCGCGTTCGACGCTGCGATCACCCCGGCGACCCGGATCGTGGCGTTCTCGCAGGTCCTGTGGACCACCGGTGCGGTGCTGCCGGTTCGGGAGATCGCGATCCTCGCCCACGCCCGCGGCGCACGGGTCGTCGTCGACGGGGCCCAGGCAGTGGGTGCGATCCCGGTCGCGATGCCCGATCTCGGCGTCGACTTCTACGCGATCCCCGGCCAGAAATGGCTCCTCGGCCCCGAGGGCACCGGCGCCCTCTGGGTCGATCTATCGATCGTCGAGGCGAGCCAGCCCGCGAACGGGAGCTGGTTCACATTCGAGCGCTTGTCACCAACCGAGGCCGTCCCCTGGCGGGACGCCCGCCGCTTCGACGACTCGGGCCACTATCGGCCGGGCATCACCGGCCTCGCCCGGAGCTGCGGCTGGCTGTCGATGTACATCGGGCTGTCGTGGATCCACGAGCGTGGCCAGGCGATGGCCCGCTCGGCCGCGGATCGCCTGGCCGGCATCCCCGGCGTCGAGGTTCTCACGCCGCGTCACGCGATGGCGACGATCGTGACGTTCCGGATCGCGGGCTGGGCCGCCGAGCCCGCGCTCGAGGAGCTGAGCCGTCGTACCTTCACGATCGCCCGCACGATCCCGGCGCTCGACGCGCTCCGGATCAGCGTCGGGTTCTTCACGACCGCCGAGGAGATCGAGCAGGTCGCCGCGTGCATCGAGCTCCTCGCGTCGCACACGCCCGAGACTCTCCCGGCGCGCACGCGACTGACGATCCTCGGGCAGGACCGGTGACGGACCCCGCTGGTTCTCCCGGCCGCCCCGATGTCCGTCGCCGATCCTGGGCCGAGGTCCGCTGGCGCCAGTTCCGAAACGCGCCACGGCCGGTCGTCCGGGCGGTCCTCTCAAGCCTGCTCGTCGCGATCGTGCTGGGGCTGGGGTACCTCGCGTACGACGTCGCGATCCGCCGCGGCGCAGCGCTGCCCGGCGGCGACCTGCGTGTCCTCTACCTCGCCCTGGACGTCCTCGTCGTCCTCCTCGCCGGCAGCGTCGTGACCTGGCTCGTCGTGCCCCAGCCACGCGGCTCCAGCGGGACGACGCGCCGGTCGGGCTGGAGCGCGGCGCTGGGCTTCTTCGCCGCGGTGCCCGTCTGCTACCTCGTGCTCGTCGTCGTCGTCCAGATCGTCGAACCGCTGCTGAGCTGAGCCTCGAGGAGGTCGTTTCGCGGCTCCTCGCCCTGTGCGCGGATGCACCACGAAGCGTGTTCGGCGCCCGTTATGGGATGGCCCATTCGTACCATTCCGCGGTACCCTCCGCTGGTTATCATCTGAGTTCGTCGGGTATCCGGCGAGCACGCGAGGACTCATTCGTGGCGATGGACGAGCAGCAACACATCGCGCTGCCGAAGCTGTACGGCGCCCCCCCGTACGGGCGCCCAGCTGCGGTCGTCGCGGTGACGCCACGTCCCTTCGATCCCGACGATCTGCCGATCGAGGCGATCCAGACGGACGAGGAGCGGGAGATCGCCGCGAGTCTCCCCGCCCATGCGTATGCCCCCGGCGGCCACCTCGGCGTCAAGGGCAGGGGCGATGGCGAACCGCAGCTCCGGCCACGTCCGTTGAGCCTGCGCGCGCTGGCCGGCCGGATCCTGGGACAGGCTGACAACTAGCTCGTTGCCGCGTCCCGCGCCGCGTTCGGAGTAGCATCGCCGCGGGGGAGTAGCTCAATGGTCAGAGCGGCGGGCTTATATCCCGCTGGTTCCAGGTTCGAGTCCTGGCTCCCCTACCACCAGCACGCGGGCGCTCCCCGATTGATCCGTCGGGATCCGCGACTGATCCGTCGCGCATCGATGCCATCGTTCCCCGGCGGGTTGTCACCGCGTTTCGGACCCGGCGCAGGTGGGCGGCAAGCGACAACCGCCCAGCCGGCCCGGCCTAGACGAGCGCCCGGATCTCCTCGACCAGCTCGGCCCGCCGATCGGGCGTCAGCGCCCGCGACGGTGGCAGCGAGGCCAGCCAGGCCGGGATCTGCTCGGGCGTCACGACGGCGCACGACGGGGTCCTGGCCACGTCCGTTTCGAGCGACACGACGGCCGCGTACGTCCTGATCACGTAGTCGCGCTCCACGGCGCCGAACCAGCGCCGGACGCGCTCCGCGTCGCGCGAGGCTCGCTCCATCGGGTTCTCCATCGGTAGCCAGCGCCCGTTCGGACCGCGGATCTCCCACGTGTAGCCGGCGTGTCGGGTTGCCCGCGGATGCGGCAGCTCGTTGATGACGGCCAGGCCGAACGGCCCGAGGATGACGTCGCGGACGATCCGGCCGTCGGGCAGGAGCACGTCCGGCGCTGCCACGTAGTCGTCGCCGACGGCCGATGCGGCCCGGGTCACGGCCCGCGGTCGGACCTTCACGGTGAGCGCACGCACGACCCGCCCGATCCGGAGCACGCCGACGATCGCAAACGCGGGCGGCGCGACGAGGGTCAGCGCCCAGATCGCTCCGCCCAGGGCGAGCTGGGTCGGGCTGGGGCGTGTGGCGTTGGGCGTCAGGCCGGTGAGAACCGGCGTCGCGAACGCGACCCAGGCCAGGAACAGGCCGCCGAGCAGCAGGATGCCGCCCACGACGACACCGACGAGGACGGCTCCGAGCGGTGGCCGCGCGGTCCGGGACGAGACGATGACCTGCACGTCGCCATCCTCGCGGGCGCGGGCAGAAAGCGGTATGGCCACAACGGGTCATGGCTGTCGCGCCGTCCGACCCATGGACAGATCCGCACGACCCCGAACCGCCCACCCGCCCGCGGTGCCGCGCGACACCGTCGCTCGTGGACGGTCCTCCCCGATCAAGCTCAGGGTGGGACGCCCGTACCATTGCGGGCGCCTCCCCTCGCCAGCATCGTTGCCTCATCGCGGGCGTCCTTGCCTGCGCGGAGGTCGAAGATCAGCGTGTCGAACGGGATGCGAACTCGAACCGGACTGGGACGATCGGCGGTCCGCCCGCTGCTCGCGCTCGGTGCCGCCCTGTTCGTCGCCTTCGCGCTCGTCGCGCCGGTCCTCGCCGTCGAAGGTCCCACGAAGCTGATCGACGCGAGCGTCTCGCCGCGAACCGGCACGCCCTCGACGACGATCGCCTTCGCGGTCAAGTACCGCAACCGAGAGGGCTCCGCGCCCGACCACGTTTCGGTGGTCATCGACGGCACCGCCCATCGGATGCGAAGCGCGGGCGGAAGCAACTGGAAGAGCGGTGTCGTCCACACGTGGTCATCGACGCTGCCCGCCGGCCGCCACTCCGTCTCGTTCGAGGCAGCCGACACCCGCAGGTTCAGCGACACCCTCGACGCCGGCACCGTCACGATCACGAACCCAACGACGCAGCCCACCTCCACGCCCCGCCCCGACGCGACGCCACGTCCGGAGCCGACCCCGACTCCGTCGCCCGACACCAACCCGGCGCCCGGCGGCACGGTGACTCCGCCGTCCGATGGCACGGACGGGACCGGCGGCACAGCCGGCAGCGACCCCACGTACCCAACCGGCGCTTCCGGCTCAGACACCGGCTCCCCCGCACCCGGTGCCCCGAGCGGGTCCGACAGCACCAGTTCGGGCGGCGGTGACACGACGGATCCCGACAGCCCCGATGGACCGTTCGGCGGCCTTGTCGGGCCCGGCACCATCGACGGGGGCGACAACAGCGCCGGCGGCAGCGACTTGCCGGGCGGCGGCACCGGCGGCTGGAGCCACGGCTCCGACCCGGGTCTCGGCGATCTGCCGGATGCGCCGGCCACCGGGGCCACCGGCGGCACGGAAACCACGAGCGATTCCACGACGAGCGCCTCCGGCTCGGATGGTGGCGCTGGCACCGGCGGCAGCGGCTGGGGCACGCTCGCCAGCGCGCTCCAGACGCTCGGGATCGAGCGGCCGACGACCTTGACGACGCTGCCGATGCTCGTCGGCACCAGCAGCGCGATGACGATGGCGTTCGCGTTCGCGATCTTCGGCAAGAAGCGCCGCGACGAGCAGCCGCCCGCCCCCGACGACGTCCTCCAGGCGAACGCCGCGCGGGGCCACGCCGGCCTGCCGGGCAGCAACGCGATCAATGGCGTCGTCTCGGCAGCGGCTGTGCCCGCCCCCCTCGATCTCGAGGCCGGCATGCCCCGCTGGCGACGCCCGTCGCTCCTCGAGGCGCGCAAGGCCGATCCCACCCGGTCCACGGCCAGCAGCCATCACATGAGCTTCGACGGCGGGCTGGTGCCCGCCACCGAGGGCCACGAGCGCCGGATCATCCGCTACAGCGTCGTTCGCCTGCTCGACGCCCCGGACGAGCTCCGCTCGGCGGAGATCGGCCAGCTCGACCGCGGTGACGAGGTCGTCCTGCTGGAGCGGTCGGGCACGTACTGGCTCGTCCTCTGCCCCGATGGGCGCCAGGGCTGGCTCCACAAGATGACCCTCGGTGACGTCGTCACCGATGCTGCGCCCGGCAGCGCACCGTCGTTCAACCGCGAGGAAGAAGACAGCCTCGCCGCGTTCCTGACGGCTCGCGCGCAGGCCTGAACTCGGTCCGCTACGGCGGCGGGAGGATCAGATCGGACGAGGCGGACGCCCGCCGAACCAACCGAACGTGATCGATCGCATGCGGGGGCTGCGAGAGGAAGGGCGAGCGCTGATCCGGCCACGAGCTCGATCCCGACGGCCCCCGATCACGCGCCGACTCGGCCGTGTCGTTGGCGCCGCGTGAGCATGCGCGACGTTGGCCGTGGGCGCGCGAGAACAGGCCGGGTCGTCGGAACGGGTCTCGGGGACCCTAGAATGCCGACCATGCCCGCGACGATGAACAGCGCGCGGTTCGTGGGACGCGACGCGGCCTTCATCCGGCTCGCGCCTGCGCTCGAGGCGGCGTCGGACGGTGAGGCCGTGACGGTCCTGCTCGAGGGGCCTGGCGGCGTCGGCGTCACGCGCTTCGTCGACGAGCTGGCCCGGCGCGTCATCGGGCTGCCCGAATCGTTCGAGATCGTCCGCGGCCGCTCGTACCGGCCGGGCTCCGAGGAGCCGTACGGTCCGATCATCCGTTCTCTGCGCCCGGTGTTCCAGGGCATGGATGAGAGCGAGCTCACCCGGGTCGTCGGGCCGGCCGCGGAAGACGTCGTGCGGCTGTTTCCCGAGGTCCTCGGCCGGCTGTCGGCGACGGGCGCGCTCCCGGAGCGACCGACATCGACCGCGCTGGAACGGCGCCAGGGCCGCGTGCTCGAGAGCCTGCTCGGCGTCGTTGGCCGGCTGGCCGAGGCCCGTCCCGTCCTGTTCGTGCTCGAGGATCTCCACGACGCGGACGCGGCGAGCCGCGCGTTCGTCTCGTTCATGAGCCGGATCCGGCGCGCCCACCGCGTCTGTCTCGTCGCGACCTGGCAGCCCGACGAGGTCGGCCGGGACCATCCGTGGGCGCGGACGCTGGCGGAAATGGCCCCGGAATCCGATCGCGGCCCCGCCCGGATCGCGATCCTGCCGCTCGAGCGCGCCGAGCTCGCGGAGCTCGTCCAGTCGATCGAGGGCGAGCGACCGACAGCCTCTGCGCTCGTGCTGGTGGCGGACCGGTCCAGGGGCCTGCCGCTCGTCGCC
>DASXTH010000272.1:0-7684 GCA_036505555.1 Candidatus Limnocylindrales bacterium
GCGATCAAGAACGCGATGACCGTCGCAACTACCACCTGAAGCGAGACTCGCATGAGTCCAGCATGGCCGGGTGTTTGGGGAGCGTCAATCTTCGGTTGGCCCAACTGGGAGTCACCGCCGGACCCGGTTCTTTATGGCACCGCTCTTGCGATATGTGCAGCACTCGGGCAGATCAGCTTGCACTTAAGCTCGTCCATCTCCGCGCCACAGTTCGCGCAGGTCAGGATCACGACCGCGGGGTCGTCCTCGGGACCGGCGTCGCCGACCGCGCGCTTGTCGTCCTCGATGAAGGCGATCTGCGGCAGCTCCGTCGTCGTCATCGGACGCCCGTGTGGTCGTGCGGCGCGAGCGCATCCATCGGGACCTGGAGCGCATACGCCACGCTCTCGTCGAGCGTCATCGAGCGGCCCTCGTCCGCGTAGCGCTCGAGGATCTCCGGACCGATGAGGGTCCGCGCGTTTGGTCGGGAGCGGACCTCGTACTGCGAGTCGACGAAGTCGGCCAGCTTCACGCCGCCGGCCTGGGACAGGGCTCGTGCCGCGCCCCACAGCCGCGCCGCCCGCGGCAGGTCGCCTTCTGCAATCGCGATCGACGCCATGTCGTCGAGGCAGAGGGTGATCCCCGCGACGTCGCCGAACCCGTGAAACACGCGCAGCGCCGTTTCGATGTTCGCGCGGGCGTCCGCGAGATCGCCCGCCCGGATGCGCGCCCCCCCGAGCATGTGGTTCGACCATGCCTGCATCGTCCGGTCGCCGATCCGTTCGAAGATCGCGAGCGCCTCCGAGAACTGGGTGGCGCCACGGTCGTCCTCGTCGTGGAAGTAGATGTAGTTGCCGAGGCCCCACAACGCGTTCGCCCGGGCGTGGTCGTCGCCGATCTCGGCGGCCAGGTCGCGAGCCCGGCTCATCTGGTTAAAGCCGATCCGATCCGGGTCGGTGTACTTCGGGTCGTCTGCCACCGCGTATTTGAAGGAGTCGTTGTAGAGCGCGTTCGCGATCTCGTGCTGGTCGCCGATCTGCTCCCAGATCGCGAGCGCCTCGGCGTAGGCGGGTGCCATGACCTCGAGGTCCGCCTGCCACCAGGCGACGCCGCCGAGCGCCTCGAGGAGCCGGGCCCGGAGGACCGGGTCATCGTGTGACCAGGCTGCGTTGGCCATCGAATCGAGGCGGCGGCGAGCCTCCGAGAGGTGACCGCGCTTCTGCCAGTAGCGCCACATCGCGAACCCGAGCCGGATCGCCGTCGGGCCGTCGCCCCCAGCGACCGCGCGGTCGATGACGGCCCGGATGTTGTCGTGGTCGCGCTCGAGCCGGCCGAGCCAGCGGCGCTGGTCGTCTCCGGTCAGCTTCTTCGTCACCGCCTCGGCCATCGCCACGAAGGCCGCACTGTGCCTCCGCTCGATCTCCTCGCGCTCGCCGCTTGCGGTCAGCTGCTCGGAGGCGAACTCGCGGATCGTGTCGAGCATCCGGAAGCGCGTCTCGCCGTCGACCTCCTCCGCCCGGACGAGACTCTGGTCGGCGAGGGCCATCAGCCCGTCGATGACCTCGAGCCCAGCGAGCTCCGCGGCGGGCCCGCAGATCGCTTCCGCCGAGTCCAGCTCGCAGCCGGCGACGAAGACCGACAGCCGCGCGAGCAGCCGGCGCTGGCCGGCGTCGAGCAGGTCGTGGCTCCAGGCGATCGCACCGCGCAGCGTCTGCTGCCGCTCCGGCAGATCGCGCGCGCCGGCGGCCAGCACCCCGAGCTGGTGCTCGAGCCGCTCGAGGATCGCGTCCGGCGAGAGCAGCTTCACCCTGGCCGCGGCGAGCTCGATCGCGAGCGGCATCCCGTGGAGCCGCGCCGCGATCCCGGCGACCGCAGGAGCGTTCAGATTCGTCACCTGGAAGTCCGGCCGGACACCGACGGCGCGGGCAATGAACAACCGGACGGCCTCGAACTGGGTGATCGCGATCGCGTCGAGCTGACGGTCCTCTGGCCGGAGGTTCATCTTCTCCAGGTCCGACAGGGCGAGGACGTCGCGGGGCGCCGGCAGCCCTGGGACCGGGTACTCCTGCTCTCCGCTGACCCGGAGCGGCGCCCGGCTCGTGACGATCACGGAGATTCGCGGTGCCGCCCGGAGGAGGTCCGCGACCACCGGTGCCCCGTCGATCACCTGCTCGAAGTTGTCGAGGACCAGCAGGGCCTCGCGGCCGGCCAGCCACTCGACGAGGATGTCGCGGGCCGACCGACCGGCGGCCTCGATGAGCCCGAGCGTCGTCAGGATCGTTCCGTCGATCATGCCGGGGTTGCGGACCGGCTCCAGCGCGACGAACCACACCCCATCGGGGAACCGATCGCTCACGTCCGCGGCGAGCTGGAGCGACAGCCGAGTCTTGCCCGTGCCACCCGGGCCGGTCAGGGTCAGAAGGCGCGTCGAACGGAGGAGCTCCGCGGCCTCCTTCAGCTCTGTCTCGCGCCCGACGAAGCTGGTCAACTGCGTCGGCAGGTTGTTGGGGCGGCGATCGAGCGAGCGGATCGGCGGGAACTCCGTCCGGAGGCCCGCGACGTCGAGCTGGCAGATCCGTTCGGGCCGGAGGTCCTTCAGGCGGTGCTCGCCGAGCCCGCGCAACGTCACGCCGTCGGGCAGCTCATCGGCGACCAGGGTCGAGGTCGTCTGCGAGAGGAGGACCTGGCCGCCGTTCCCGGCCGCGGCGACTCGGGCAGCACGATGAACGTCGGCGCCGATGTACGAGCCGTCGGCATCGAGGCGGCCGTCGCCGGTATGGATCCCCATCCGGACCCGGACCGGTCCGTCGTCCGGCCACGGCTCGGCGGCGAGCGCGCGTTGGGCGTCCACGGTCGCCGCGACCGCGTTCGACGTCCGGGCGAAGGCGAGGAAGAAGCCGTCGCCCTCGGTCGTGACCTCGACCCCGTCGTGTGCCGCGACGGCCGCGCGGATGATCTCGCGATGCCGGGCGAGGAGGCCCGACCAGCGGTCGTTCGGGAGCGTCTGGGCGAGATGGGTCGAGCCTTCGATATCCGTGAACACGAAGGCGACCGTTCCGGTCGGCAGCGCGGTCATCGGGTGGGTCATCGGGTCGATGGGTCTGCCACCGTCCGGGTCAGTGCTGGGTCTGTTCGGTCTTCGCCCGGAGCCGGGCGGACAGACCGCGGAGGATCGCGAGCCCGATCGTCGGGTGGTCGAGGATCAGCCGCTCGAACTCCCAGCTCGCCAACGCAAGGCAGGTCGTCGGCTCGACCGTGATGACCTGGGCGACGCGCGGCAGGCCGTCGATCACCGACATCTCGCCGAAGAAGTCGCCCGCCCCGATCCGAGCGATCTCCTCGCCGTCCCGCACGACGCGGACGGCGCCTTCGACGATCACGAAGAGGCCGGTGCCGATCTCACCCTGGCGGGCGATCACGTGGTCGGCCGGGAACTCGACTTCGAGCGAGCGCTCGGCGATCGCGAGGAGGTCCCCGGGGCCGACGCCGCCGAACAACGGGCAGCCACCGAGCAGCTCGGTCCGGCGGTCCTGGGTGAGCGTCACGAAACCTCCTCGGAGCGGGGACTTGATGCTGCGCGCTCGATCCGGGCGGCGTCAACCGGTGGCGCGATGACATCATCGCGGCCGACCGCTCGCGATGTCAGAATGGCGCGCAATCGGGCGGGTAGGAAAGGACACACGCCACCATGGCCACACGCGACGAGATCGTCGACCAGATCGCCGGCTTCGCGCTGTTCGCCGACCTGACGACGCCGCAGCTCGAGCGGATCGCCCACATGTTCGAGGAGGAGGTCTTCCCCGAGGGCGCCCGGGTCCTCCGTCAGGGCCTCTCCGGGTCGGCGTTCTACATCATCCTCGACGGCGAGGCCGAAGTGGTGATCGACGGGATCCAGCGAGCAACGCTCGCCCGGGGCGACTTCTTCGGCGAAGTCTCGATCCTGCTCGGTGAGCCGCCGGGCGCCGACATCGTCGCCTCGCGTCCGCTCCGGACGCTGGTCCTCGCGGGGCCGTCGGTCCACGGCGTGCTCGTCGACAACCCGCCGCTCATGTACCGGATGCTCCAGGCGCAAGCGCGCCGTCTGCGGAACGCGAACCGGTGGCGGAGCTGAGCGTCGGCGATCCGCGACCCTTCCCGCCGGGCGACTACCCGGTCGTCGTCGTCGGAAGCGGTCCGGGCGCGATCCAGGTCAGCTACTCGCTCGGCCGGGTCGGGGTCGAGCACGCCGTCGTCTCGGCCGATCCGTCGCCAGGCGGGATGTTCCGGCGATGGCCGTTCTTCCAGCGTCTTCTGTCCTGGACGAAGCCGTTCGCCCCGGTCGACCGCGACTCGCCGGCCTACGAGCGCTACGACTGGAACTCGCTCCTCGGGGAGGGGCCGGGCGAGCGGGCGATCATGCCCGATCTCATGGACGGCTCGTCCTACTTCCCGTCCCGCCCCGAGATGGAACAGAACATCGCGATGTTCACCGAGCGGACGGGGACGCAGGTCCGCTACGACTGTCGCTGGACCGGGACACGCCGGGAGGAGGGCGGCGATGGCGTGTGGTTCGTCCTCGAGACGGACGATGGCGAGTACCGGGCGCGTGCCCTGATCTTCGCGGTCGGCGTCGCCGAGCCGTATTCACCGGCCACGCCCGGGATCGAGCTCGCCGCCCACTACGCCGACACCCGACCGGCCGAGACCTATGCAGGCCGTCGGGTCTTCATCATGGGCAAGCAGAACTCGGGGTTCGAGCTCGCCTCGGGCCTCCTCCCGTGGGCCCGCCGGATCATCCTCTGCTCGCCGTCGCCGGCCAAGCTCTCGGTGAACACCCGCTCCCTCGTCGGGGTCCGGGCCCGCTACGTCCAGCCGTTCGAGGACCACGTCCTGGGCGGGGGCGTGTCGGTGCTCGACGCGTCGATCGGCGGGATCGCCCGGACCGGCGACGGCGCCGAGGGGCCGTTCAACGTGTCCCTCCGGCCGTCCGACGGCGGCGAGGAGATGTCGCTCGAGGTCGACGAGGTCATCTCCGCGACCGGCTTCGTGACCCCGCTGCAGGACCTGCCCGAGCTCGGCGTCGCGACGTTCGGTCAGTCGAAGCTCCCGGCCCAGACCGCGTACTGGGAGAGCGCGACGGTGCCCGGCATCTTCTTTGCGGGGACGATCGGGCAGGGGTCCGCCGGGCTGAAGAAACACGGGATGCCGGCGAACTCAGGAGCGGTCCATGGCGCGCGCTACAACGCGCGGGTTCTCGCTGCCCACGTCGCCCGGTCGCTCGGCATCGGGGCAGGGGTCGTGGGCGGTGGCGGGTCAGGCGCGGGGCAGACGATCATCCCGGTCGGCGGCCTCGTCGATGTCGTCATGAACGAGTTGGCGACGACGCCCGAGCTCTGGCATCAGCGGGCGTATCTCGCCAAGGTGATCACCCTCGACCCGTCGACCGGGGCGCGCGATGCGGGGATCGTGCCGCTCGCTGCGTTCGTCGACTCGGCCGGAGACGATGGTACCGGCGACGCCCTGGCGATCACGCTCGAGGCGGACGGCAGCGGAGCGATCTATCCAGTGCTCTATCTGCGGCAGGCGGGCCGGATCGACGAGCGGGCACTCGACCCAGATGCGCTCCTCCGGTTCGACACGCCGTCGGCTCGGACGCGGATCGCCGCCATCCTCGAGGAGGCCGGGATCCGGTAGCCCTTACGGGCTAATCCGGTGAGAATTAGTCGTTGACGGCTAACTCAGGCTCCGTTAGCCTCCGCGCGTGCCCGCCGCCCTCGTCCTGTTCGGGGATGTCATCCGATCGCGTCTCGACGCCCCCGCGGCGACGGAGTGGTTGCGGACCCTCACTGCGGACCTGGCGGCCACGTACCCGCGCGAGGATGTCCTCGCCCCCTTCGAGTTCACGCAGGGCGACGAGCTCCAGGGACTGCTCGCGTCCGCCGCCGATCCGATCCCGGCCGTCCTGCGCGCCGCGCTCCATCCGGAAGCCAAGCCGATGCGCTGGGTCGTGGTCGCGGGCGACGTGGACGCCGGTCGCGGCCCGGCGACGCAGCGGAGCGGGCCTGCGTTCATCGCGGCCCGGGAACGGCTGGCCGTGGCCACCGCGCGCCGCGATCTCCTCAGCGTGACCAGCGGCGACCCGTCGACCGACGAGCTCCTCGGCGGCACCGCGCCCCTGCTGGGCGAGCTGCTCGCCGACCTGACGGACCGCCAGCGCGAGATCGCCTGGCCGATCCTCGTCGAAGGCCTGCGCCGATCCGAGGCGGCGGCCCGCCTGCACGTGAGCCGCGCGACGATCTCGGTCGCCGCCGATCGGGCGCACCTGCGCGGGATCGCCGAGCTGGCCCGCGTCGTGCGCACCTTGCTCGCCCGGGCGACCATGGGGACCTGATGACCGCTGACCCGATCCTCGTCGTCGCCTGGCTCGTCCTTGCCCACCTCGTCGCCGACTTCGTCCTGCAGAGCGGGGCGATCGCGCGGGACAAGGCGGGCCACGGGCGCACCGCCGCTGGCGGGCTCCTCGCGCACGGCTTGATCGTGGGCGTGTGCGTGATCCCGGTCGGGCTGGCGTTCGGTCCCGTCGGCTGGTGGTATGCCGGCGCTTCCGCGGTGAGCCACGTTGTCGTCGACCGCGCGAAGGTCATCCTCACGCGTCGGGCCGCCTCTGCGGCTCTGCGGGAGGCCCATGACCGGCACGAAGGCCCCCAGCCGATCGAGCATCTCGGCCGCGCCTGGACACCCGTCCCGGCCGCCCTGTTCCTCGCCGATCAGGCCGCGCATCTCGCGCTCGTCGGCGTCC
Source organism: Candidatus Limnocylindrales bacterium (assembly GCA_036505555.1). Classification (GTDB taxonomy): domain Bacteria; phylum Chloroflexota; class Limnocylindria; order Limnocylindrales; family CSP1-4; genus CF-46. The sequence goes on from DASXTH010000272.1 coordinate 6,758, forward strand.
TCTGGGCGACGATCCCGCCCTTCGCAAGCCTGGAGCCCGCGTGGGTCGACACGGTGAACTGGGTGCTTGGGTCGAACGACCGGGTCGCGGTCCACCAGATCGTCTCCGGGCTGGTCGTCGGGCTGTCCCTCCTGATCGTCAACGTCCGCGCGGCGTCTCTCTTCGTGTCGATCCTCGTTCGGCCGGTCGAGGCGGGCGAGGGCGGCGAGCATCGCTGGGGCGGTCGCGCGGGATCGGCGGTCGCTCCGGCCGGACGCGGCGAAGCGGCCTCCGCTCCGCCTCGGGCCTGGTCGATCCGGATCGGGCCGCTCGAGGGCCGCCTTCGTGCCGAGACCGAGGTCCCCCAGTCTGTCGTCGGATCGTCCCCTCTGACGGATCCGGCCGAGATCGGCGCCCGCGTCGGCTCGACGATCGGCGTCCTCGAGCGCCTCCTCGTCGTCGTCTTCGTCCTGACCGGCTCGGACGTCGCGATCGGGTTCGTCGTTGCGGCGAAGACGCTCGCACGCTTCCGCCAGCTCGACGATCGAGCGTTCGCGGAGTACTACCTGCTGGGCACACTCGCGAGCGTGTCGGTCGCGATCATCACCGCGCTCGCCGGACGAGCGGCGCTCAGCACCCTGTTGGAATAGCGGCAAGGCGCGCGAGCCGATCGGCGGCCGCCCGGAGCGTCTCGAGCCGCTTCGGGAACGCGAAACGCAGCTTCGTCCGGCCGAGCTCCGGTCGCGAGAAGAACGACGACCCCGGCACCGCGGCGACACCCGGGTCGGCGATCAGCCGGCGGGCGAAGGCGACGTCGTCGTCGTCGGTCAGGTCGCGGATGTCGGTCATCGCGTAATACGCGCCGGCGGGAGGGTGGATCCGAAAGCCGGCCGCCGCCAGGGCCGGGACGAGCAGGTCGCGTCGCTCGCGGTAGTCGGCGAGGAGCCG
>DASXTH010000273.1:0-4655 GCA_036505555.1 Candidatus Limnocylindrales bacterium
ACGCGCGCGGCCACGGGCGGACACGCTGGGACGCGTCGGGCGGCTTCAGCTACGACTGGCTCGTCGACGACCTCGCCGCATTCGTCGACGGGATCCGCCTCGAGACGTTCCACGTCGTCGGGTTCTCGATGGGTGCGATGACCGCGCTCCAATACGCGACCCGCCACCCGGAGCGGCTCCGGACGCTGACCGTTGTCGGGATCACGACCCAGCGGGAGCCGCGGGCGTCGGTCGGGCGCCGGCTCATGGATCCGGCCCGCGCCGACCGCGATGAGCCGGCGTGGGTTGTCGAGCTGGGTCGCCGGCACGACGCCGGCCAGGGCGTCGGGGCGTGGCGCCGGCTCCTCCCCGCGATCGCGGCCGACATCGCCACGCAGCCGCTCCTCGCTCCGCGCGATCTCCGCCGGATCGATGCGCCCGCGATGGTCGTGTGCGGCGACCGCGACCCATTCGTCCCCGTCGATCATGCGTGGGGCATCCAGCGGCAGCTCCCGGATGGCCGGCTCTTCGTCGTCCCGGAGTGCGGCCACGAGGTGATGTCGCGCAAGCCGAGCCTGTTCAACGAGGCGCTGGCGGGGTTCTATCGATCGACCGCTACGGTCGCCGCCGCGCGAGCGGAACGGGCGCCGGCGTCGAGCACGGCCGTTCCGACGCCCGCGTCCGACGCCAATCCCCTGGCCGGTCCGCCCCCGACCGAGGCGGGAACCGCGAGTGCGTGGCTGTCGGATGACCGAACGAACGAACCCACCGGATCCGCGAAGGAGGCTCCAGGATGACCACGTTGCTCGCGCTGTTCCGCCGGCCCGACGGCGGGGACGAGGCGCTCGCCACGTTCCTCCGGCGCTACCACGCCGAGCACCTGCCGCTCATCGCCCAGACGCCGGGGCTCCGATCGACCCGTGTCCGGCACGTGCAGGAGGCACTGGGCGCCGAGACGGACCTCGTGGTCGTCACCGCGATGGACTTCGACGACCGGGCGGCACTCGACGCAGGGCTCGCCTCGGACGCGATGCGTCAGGCCGGGCGGAACCTGCGCGAGATCGCGCCCGGCCTCGTGACGCTGCTCGTGACGGAGGACGATTCGTCGCCGCCGGCGGCCGCCGAATAGCGCTCACGCGCCCGTGGGCGCGTCCACCCCGCGCGCTTGCCGCCCGCTGCTACTGTGAGCGCGGATGGAGGACCGAGTGACCCAGACCGCGCCGACCGAGCTCCGCCCCGCCGCCAGCCGGAGCCTGGTTCGGGTCGAGATTCCGGCGGCGGCGAGCGACGGCCCGGTCGATGGCGTGGCGCTCGTCACGATCGAGCGCCCCGACGTCCTGAACGCGCTGAACTTCGACCTCCTCGACGAGCTTGCGGCGGCGTTCGCGGCGCTCGATGACGATCCGGCATGCCGCGCGATCGTCCTCACGGGCTCCGGGACCCGCGCCTTCGCCGCGGGCGCCGACATCCGCGAGCTTGCGATCCAGACGCCGGTCAGCCTCCTCGTCGACGACCGGTTCGCGGTCTGGGAGCGGATCGCGGCGACACGGAAACCCGTGATCGCAGCGGTGCGGGGATTCGCCCTGGGCGGCGGCTGCGAGCTCGCGATGAGCTGCGACCTGATCGTGGCCGGCGAGGACGCGCAGTTCGGCCAGCCGGAGATCAACCTCGGGGTCATGCCCGGGGCCGGCGGGACGCAACGGCTGACCCGGGCGATCGGCCGGGCGCGGGCCATGGACCTGGTCCTCACCGGCCGGACGATCACCGCCCGCGAGGCCGAGTCGATGGGTCTCGTGAGCCGGGTCGTTCCGGCCGAGGAGACGCTCGAGGCGGCGTTCGCGCTGGCCCGGACGATCGCGGGCAAGGCACCGGTCGCTGTCCTCGCGGCGAAGGAGGCGGTCCGGCTCGCGGAGGAGCTTCCGTTGTCGGCGGGGCTGCGCCACGAGCGCCGGGCGTTCTTCGCCCTCTTCGCGAGCGACGATCAGACGGAAGGGATGTCGGCCTTCGTCGAGAAGCGCCGGCCCGAATGGAAGGGACGCTGACCGATGGAAGGTGACCGGCCGGGCGGCAGCGACTTCGGGCGCGACAACGTTCGGGACCTGGGCGACGAGCCGCCGGCGAGCTTCCGCGACCACGCGCCCGACGTCCTCGCCCCGATCGACGCCTCGGCGCCCGTCTCCGGGCACACGCCACCCCATGAGGCCCACGCGTCGATGGCCGAGTCGCCGGAGCACGACTGGGCAGCGGCCGAACCGATCATCTTCCCCCTCCTCCGCCCGACCGGCACCCAGGGGATGGCGATCACGACGGTCGATGCCGTCGCGCTGGCGGCCGACTCGGTCCGCAGTCACTCTCAGCCACTCGTCGACGAGGGGCCATGCGAGCTTTCGGTGGTCTACGCGATCCCGGGATCCGGCTTCGACGTCATCGTCAACGCCGACCACCTCCTCTCCTGGGGCGTGAGCGTTGCGGAGATCCAGGACGCCGCATTGCGGAACCTGACGGCCTGGTCGGCGACGGCGCCGTGGACCGACGAGGTCTCTGGCGAGCGGCGCCTGATCTCATCCGATACTGGCGATGGCTGGGATGCCTCGCGAGTCCTGCTCACCGAGGTCCGCGAGCGGCTCGCGGCGGAGCTGGGCGGGGTCGGGCGGGTCCTGATCGGGCTTCCCGAGCGCCATCTGATGATCGCCGGCGCCCTCCGGCCCGGCGACGACGAGTTCGCGTCGTTGTTCGCGGAATTCGTCCTCGAGCATTCCGGCGGCGCCGACGAGCCGGTCGATCGGCGGGTGTTCGAGCTCGTCCGCGGTCAGCTCCGGGAGTTCAGCGGCCTGCCGACGCCGGCCTGAGCGGGTTCGTGGAGAACCTGCGCGTTGAGGTCGCCGACGGCGTCGCGACGCTCACGCTGGATCGGCCCGACGCCCTCAATGCGCTGACCGTCCGGCTCAAGGAAGAGCTCCTGGAGGGCTTTCGCGCCGTCGCCGACGACGCTGCCGTCCGGGCGGTCGTGCTGACCGGGGCGGGGCGGGCGTTCTGCGCAGGCCAGGACCTTCGCGAGCGCCTCGAGCCCGATGCCGCGCCGCTCGCCGACGAGATCCGGCTTCGCTACAACCCGCTCGTCCGGGCGATGCGGGCGCTCGACCAGCCGATCGTCGGGGCGATCAACGGGGTCGCCGCGGGTGCCGGCGCCGCGCTGGCGTTCGCCTGCGATCTCCGGATCGCTGCCGAAGGCGCGAGCTTCGTGCTTGCCTTCGGGAAGGTCGGGCTGATCCCGGACAGCGGCGCCACGTGGCTGCTTCCGCGCCTCGTCGGCGGCGCAAAGGCGGCCGAGCTGGCGCTCCTCAACGAGCCGCTCTCGGCGGTCGAGGCGCTGCGGATCGGGCTGGTCGCGCGCGTCGTGGCCGCGGACGCGCTCGCGGCCGAGGCCCACGCCATGGCGGTGGCGCTCGCAGCCGGGGCGCCGCGGGCGATCGCCCTCACGAAGCGGGCGCTCGAATTGGGCTGGGAAGCGCACTTCGAGGAGCAGCTCGAGACCGAGGCGGACTTCCAGGGAGAGGCCGGCGCGACCGCGGATCACGCCGAGGGTCTGGCTGCGTTCCTCGAGCGTCGACCGCCGCGGTTCACCGGGGAGTAGCCGGCCGGCGCGCCCCCGTCGGGGACGCCCGGGCGGCGTTCCGAAATCGTTCGTGGTCGGCAGTCTGTCCCGTTTCCGCGGCCGGAGCGCCGATTTCGGAGTCCGGTTTCGGACCTGCACGAGGCCCACACCTGGCCGGCGATGACGATTTCGGCGTCCGATTTCGAACGGGCCAACGGGACGGACGTGGGGTCTGGCGACTGACGATTTCGGAACACACCCTGGCGGAGGGACGGACGCCCTACCGGACCAGGCGATCGAACAGGTGCTCGAGCTCGGCCACCGGGTCGTCGCAGAGCCCGGTGTGGACCTCCGACGGCTGGATGACGGTCGACGATGGCGCGACGATCCAGTGGAACCGCTCGCCCTGGCCGAGTCGGGCGATCGGCCCGGCCGCAGGATCGCCGGCGGCGATCCGCTCGATGGCCGCGAGGTGGGTCTCGATCGTCGCAGGATCGGCTCCCGACGCGAGGACGGCGAGCCGCGCCCGGTCGAGGCCCACGCGCGCCGCGAGGAACCGACGCGGCCGGCAGAGGAGCACGACGCCCGCGTTCAGGCACTCGCCGCGCTCGACGCGCGGGACGACCCGGATGATCGCGTACTGGAACGGATGGTCGGCCATGTCAGGCTGCCGCCGCGCGGAGCTGCTCGATCGGCTCGACGAAGGGGCGCGGCCGCTCGAGCCGCCGGCCGAGATAGTCGACGTAGGAGTGGCGCTGGGCGGCCGCGTCGCCGACCGGCCCGTCGAGCACGAGCCAGTCGTCCGGGATCGCCGCGACGAGAGCCGCGATCAACGCCGGCGTGACGAGGGGCGCGAGCCGCTCGTCGGCCGCTGCGATCGACGACGCGAATGGGAGCAGGACGTGGTCGGCGATCCGCTCGACAAGGGGCCGTCGCGCGTGGGCGGCCGGATCCCGCCACGTGTGGTGGATGTAGAGCGACGCGCCATGGTCGATGAGCCACGGCCGGCCGTGCCAAACCAGGAGGTTCGGGTTGCGCGGCGAGCGATCGGGGTTCGTGATCAGGGCGTCGAGCCAGACGA
>DASXTH010000274.1:0-5561 GCA_036505555.1 Candidatus Limnocylindrales bacterium
GTTGGACCGCCCCGACACGATCGAGCCCGACTCCGTCGTCGTGCTCGACTTTGGCAGCCAGTTCGCCCAGCTGATCGCCCGCCGCGTCCGCGAGCTGAACGTCTACTCCGAGCTCATCCCCCACGACACGCCGTGGGAGGAAATCGAGCGGCGGAACCCGAAGGCCATCATCCTCTCGGGCGGCCCGATGTCGGTCTACGACGAAGGCGCCCCGAAACCGGACGCCGGCGTGTGGTCGGGCCGCATCCCCGTCCTCGGCATCTGCTATGGCGCGCAGCTGATGGCCCACGAGCTTGGTGGCGACGTCGTGCCGACGACGAAGCGCGAGTACGGTCCCGCGACGGTGACGATCACCGCGCCCGACGGCCTGTTCGCAGGGCTCGATCGCGATCAGCCGGTCTGGATGAGCCACGGCGACTCGATCACGCGGCTGCCCGAGGGGTTCACCTCCACCGCCCAGACCGGTTCGTCGCCCTTCGCCGGCCTCCAGGCCCCGGAACGGAACCTCTACGGCATCCAGTTCCACCCCGAGGTCGTCCACACGCCGAAGGGCCGCGACGTCATCCGCAACTTTGTCCTCGGGATCGCCGGCGCCTCGCCGACCTGGACGCCGGCGAACTTCATCGATCAGACCGTCGCCGGGATCCGCGATCGGGTCGATGCCCAGGCGCGCGCGACGGGCTCCGTCGGCCTCGTGATCTGCGCGTTGTCCGGCGGGGTCGATTCGGCGGTCGCCGCCGCGCTCGTCCATCGCGCCGTTGGGGATCGCCTGACCTGCATCTACGTCGACCACGGCCTGATGCGGAAGAAGGAGTCAGAGCTCCTGCGGGTCACGTTCGAGCGCGATCTCGGGATGAATCTGGTCATGGTCGACGCGCGGCAGCGCTTCCTCGCCCGGCTCGCCGGCGTCGAGGATCCCGAGCAGAAGCGGAAGATCATCGGCGACGAGTTCATCCGGGTCTTCGAGGAGGAGGCCGACCGGATCCGCGGCGACGCCGGCCGGATCGACTTCCTGACCCAGGGCACGCTCTATCCCGACGTGATCGAGAGCGCGACCTCGGAGACGAAGGCCGCCCAGAAGATCAAGACCCACCACAACGTCGGCGGGCTGCCCGCCGATCTGTCGTTCCAGCTCATCGAGCCGCTGCGCTATCTCTTCAAGGACGAGGTAAGGGCGGTCGGCCTGGAGATGGGCCTGCCCGAGGCGATGGTCCTCCGCCAGCCATTCCCGGGGCCCGGTCTTGCGATCCGGATCATCGGCGAGGTCACCGCGGAGCGGCTCGACACGCTGCGCGAGGCCGACTGGATCGTGATCGACGAGATCAAGGGTGCCGGGCTCTATCGGTCGCTCTGGCAGTCGTTCGCGATCCTCACGCCGGTGCGGTCGGTCGGCGTGATGGGCGACGGCCGGACCTATGCCAACGTCGTGGCGATCCGGGCGGTGACGTCGGAAGACGGAATGACCGCCGACTGGGCGAAGCTCCCGTACGACGTGCTCGGCAAGATCTCGTCACGGATCGTGAATGAGGTCCCCGGCGTGAACCGCGTGGTCTACGACATCTCCTCGAAGCCGCCCGCCACGATCGAGTGGGAGTGAGGGCTCCCGACCGGCCCATTCATGTGATGCGTATTCGCGGCGGTCTTGCGGACGCGGATCCCACATCAGTCACCGCATGGCTGAGTCCCGACGTTCGACCGGGAATCTGACGTGTCCCATTCAGCGGATGCGTGAAACGGGAGCGGGCTCTCGAAGGAGCTGCCGAATACGCATCCTCTGAATGAGGACGGCTCCAGGTCGCGGCTGGTCTGGTCCCGTCCTAGCCGATTCGGGTGGTTCGCACGGGACCGCCAGCCGGTAAAGTGGCGCCATGCTGGACGAAGCCGCACCCGGGGATTCCACGCCCGCTCCACGCTGCAACTGGTGCTCAGCCGAGCTGCCCTCCGACCACGAGGCCGTCTGCCCGTCGTGCGGCGCCACGCTCCTCGGCGAGGGTGACACGTCCGTTCCGGGCCTGACCGCGATCGACGCCGAGGCGATTCTGCGCAACGCGCGCGCCGCGAAAGCGAAGCCACGCAGCCGGCTGCTTGGCTGGATCAGCGGCGACTACGACGCCGATGCCGAGGCCGGGGCCGCCCGCGCTGCCCCCGGCTCGCTCGCGCCGCCGCCAGCAGACGTCCGACGCGAGATGCTCCGCCTCGAGCTCGAGGCGCAGGTCGCGAACGCCCAGGCCGAAGTCGAATCGATGGCGGCCGACGAGGCGATCGAACAGGGGCGATCCCTCGAGCCGCGCCCGGCTTCCGATGCCGCGGACACAGCTGAGGACGAGCCCGCGTCCGAGAGCGAGCCCGCGGACGGCCATGCAGCTCCCGAGGCGGCATCCGAGACAGCGGGTGACGATGCCGGCGCCGACTCCGACGAGGCGCCGCCCGCCTGACGGGCCTCGTATCTCGCCGGATATTCGCTACTGGACGATTCGGCGCGGCAGCACGCGCGACGTTGGTCTCGATCCCCGACTCTCGAGCGTGAGGGACACGCCCGACAGTCAGCGGGCTGATATCTGGCCAGATGCGCAGAGCGACCTCACCGCCGGCCGGGCTATCGTTCCGCGGTGCCCGACCGACTCCCTCCGCCCGGCCCGTCCTTCCTCCGCGAGCAGGAGCTCGAGGCGAACCGCGCCACGCTCCGGATCGGCATGGGGGCACCGACGACGACCGATGACGGCTGGTGGCTGGCGCTCATCTGGGTGACGGACGCCGATGGGGTCGTGTCGTTCGTCGACCTCGCCCCGGCCGGTGGGCCGCGGCCCGAGCCACCACTTGCCCGCCTCGGCCCGGCGCTGGCCGGCGCGCTGAGCGGCCTGATCCTCGAGGACGGCGGCCGTCTCTGCATCCGGCTCGCGACCGTGGTCCCGGCCGACGATCCGACGCGGCCATGGCGCGTGCCCGCGGCGATCCGGGCGGCGTTCCGCTGGGAGCCGATGCGCGCCGCCGCGATGCGCCCGAACGAGCTCTCCGAGACCGTCCTCAGCGCGTTCCGACGGTCGCTTGAGGGCCTGTCGCGCCCGTGATGCGGTCGACGCGGCGACGGCGTCAGGCGGGGCGACCGGCCCAGAACGACCCGAGGGGCTAGACTCGGGCCGAGTGGGCGACTTGTTCGACGAATTCATGAAGGAGCTGCGGCGCCGTCAGGCCGAAGCGTCGGGCCGCCCCATGCCCGCCGACGACGAGCCCGACGAGGCCGATAACGCCGACGAGCCGCCCGAGTCGGACGACTCCGCCGCGGAAGACGAGCCCAGCGACTCGGGCGAACCGCGCCCCAAGGCCGCGGACGACGGCCCCGCCGATGACGCCGAAGAACCCCACCCGATCCCCCTCCGACCGCCGCGCCGTCGGCCGGGGCGGCCGTCCGGGCGACCCGCCAATGGACCCGATGACGGCGGCCGCCGCCCGCCGCCGCCCCGCCCGCCCAGGACCCGCGCCGGCGGACCGCGTGATGGGAGCATCTCGCTCCGCTCCCGGCTCACAACGATCGTCGTCGTTCTCGTCGCGATCTTCCTCGTCCTCATGCTCGTCGTTGGCGTCGAGCTCTGGACGGACGCGATCTGGTACCACAGCGTCGGCTACGACCAGGTCTTCTGGACCCGGCTCGGGATCCAGGGTGGGTTGTTCGCTCTCGGCGGGATCGGCGCGCTCGTGGTCCTCCTCGGGAACGTCTGGCTGGCCGGTCGGCTCGCGCCGACCGACGGCAGCGGCGCGGTGGGCGGCGGCACGCTCCGGAGCTGGATCGACCGCCTGAACGAGGCCGCCGCGAACGCCGACCCGGGCCGCGCGGAACGCAGCCAGTGGGAGCGTTGGAACCGATCGACCCGCGGCGAAACGGTCGATGTGACGCCGGTCGATCTGCCCGATCCGGTGCCGCTGGGGCGGGCGGTCATCGTCATCGTCGCGATCTTCGTCGCGCTCGGGGTGGCCGGGGGCCTCGCCGGCAACTGGCAGACGATCGCGCTGTGGCAGCACCGGGTCCCGTTCAGCCCGTCCGGCCCGCCGGTCACCGATCCGGTCTTCAACCTCGACATCTCGTTCTTCCTCTTCGACCTGCCGCTCCTCCGCATCCTCCAGACGGTCGCGGTCGGGCTCCTCATCGCGTCGCTCGTGTTCGCCGGGGCTCGCTACCTGCTGGCCGCGATGGCCGGCGGCTCGGTCTTCGACACCCGGGTGCGGGTCCACCTCGGGGTCCTTGCCGGACTCTTCCTGATGGCGATCGCGCTCGGCTACCAGCTCGACAAGCTCGAGCTGGTCCACAGCGATCGCGGCTTCGCGACTGGCGTGAGCTTCACCGACCGGAACGCCCAGTTCCTCGCCTACGACGTCCTCACCGGCCTGTCGGCGATCGCGGCCGCGCTCCTCGTCGGCGGCGCGTTCGCGCGTGTCCTGTGGCCGGTCGGGCTGACGCTGGCGGTGTGGTTCATCGCCTCGATCGCGATCGGGCGGGTCTACCCCGAGATCGTCCAGCGGTTCACCGTCGACCCGAACACCCAGGCCCAGGAGTCGCCGTTCATCGCCAACAACATCGCGATGACCCGGCTCGCTTTCGGCCTGACCGGCTGGCAGGACTCCCTCTATCCGGGTGATGCCCCGATCGACCAACAGGTGATCGACGACGACGCGGATACGTTCGCCAACGCACGGCTCTGGGACTACCGCCCGCTCGGCGACACCCTCGACCAGCTCCAGACGATCAAGCAGTACTACGACTTCGTCGACGTCGACACCGACCGCTACCAGATCGGTGACGACATGCGCCAGGTCATGGTCTCGGCCCGCGAGCTCGCCCCCGAGAAGAACGTCCAGGCAACGGGCTGGGTGAACCAGCGGGTCGTCTACACCCACGGGATCGGGGCGGCGATGGTGCCCGTGAACGCGGTCGCATCGCAGGGCCAGCCCCAGCTGATCATCTCGAACATCCCGCCGGTGTCGACGGGCGGCGCGCCGCCGATCACCCAGCCGCGGATCTACTTCGGAGAACGGGACAACCCCTACGTCATCGTCAACGCTCGTCAGCCGGAGTTCGACTACACCCGCGACACGAATCCGACCGGCACCTCGCCGACTCCGGCCCCGACGGCGGCGCCGAGTGGCGCGGCCGGCCCCTCGGCCGGCGACATCACGACGTCCTGGACCGGTTCGACCGGGATCAAGCTCGACACGACCCTCGACCGGCTTCTCTTCGCACTCCGCTTCCGCGATTTCGACATGCTCATCAGCGACCAGGTCACCGCGGACAGCAAGCTGCTCTTCCATCGCGCGATCGGCGACCGCCTGCCGCTGATCGCGCCGTTCCTGCGCTACGACAAGGACCCGTACCTCGTGATCGACGGGAAGGGCCGGCTCGTGTACATCCAGGACGCGTTCACGACGAGCGACGAGTTCCCCCACGGCGAGGCGTTCGATCCGCGAACCCTCGAGCGGACCGGGCTGGGGTCGGGGTCGTTCAACTACATCCGGAACAGCGTGAAGATCGTCATGGACGCCTACGACGGCTCGATGACCTTCTACGTCGC
>DASXTH010000275.1:0-3267 GCA_036505555.1 Candidatus Limnocylindrales bacterium
GGCGACGAGCGCGAGATGGTCGACGAACGGCGCCTGGTCGGGGTCGTTGACCTCGATCGTGAGGTGGATGAGCTCCGCGGGACCATCCAGGAGTCGCTCGACCATCCGCTCGGTCGCGGGGTCGTGGAGCTTCATGTATCCGACCTGGACGACGCGATCGCCACGCGCCACGAGGATGTCGTCGACGTCGGCAAGGCTCATCGCGAGCGGCTTCTCGCAGAACACGTGGACGCCGGCCGCGAGGGCCGTGAGGACCGCGCCACGATGCGCGGGGTCCGGCACGGCGATGACGACCGCGTCGAGGCCGACGGCGAGGGCTTCCTCGAGGCTGCCCACCGCGTGGGGGACACCGTAGCGCGCGGCGATCGCCTCCCGGACCGTCGCCGACGGGTCGGCGACGACGGCGAACTCGAACCGGTCGCGGTCGTCCCAGATCGATGGCGCGTGGCCGGCCTGTCCGACGAGCCCGGCCCCGAAGAGCCCGACACGCAGCCTGGTCCGCTCGTTCATCGGCGCGAGTGTAATCGATCTTGACCGCTGTGGTTCAGTTTTGGTTCAATTGCGTCGTGTCCGTGATGACCACCGATCTGAGCGAGGCGTGGAATCCGCTCGTCGCCCTCGACGACCCGTACCCCGTCTATCGCCGCCTCCGCGACGAGGCGCCGGTCTTCCATCACGAGCGGGCCGGCCTGTGGGCCCTGTCGCGCTTCGATGACGTCCAGACCGCTGCCAAGGACTGGGAGACCTTCTCGACGAGCAGCGGTGGTCGGGGCAACGACATCGACGACACGTACCAGCTGTTCCTCCCGGCCGGCGATCTGGCGGGGGTCGACCCGCCGCTGCACACGCGTCTCCGCGGCGCCCTGCGTCTCGCCTTCAGCCCATCGAGCCTGCGCGCCCGCTTCGAGCCGATCGTCCGGCGCAAGGTTCTGGAGCTGATCGACGCGTTCGCCGACGCCGGGCACGCCGACTTCGCCCGGGATCTTGCCCGGCCCCTTCCCGGCACGACGATGTTCTCGTGGTTCGGTTTCCCCGAGGCGGATCATCCGGAGCTTCTCTCGTGGTTCGGCGAGATGCTCGAACGCGACGCAGGCGTTTCGGAGCTGCCGGCGCGCGCGCTGGCCGGCCGGGATCGCATGAGGGCGTACATGCAGGATGCGGCCGCCGAGCGCCGGCGGGCGCCGCGCGAGGACCTGATGTCCTTCCTCGTCGCCGCCAACGACGCCGGCGAGATCAGCGCGGACGAGCTGCTCGGCGCGTCGATGCTCCTGTTCGTGGCCGGCATCACGACGACGTCGGGGTTGATCTCGAACTCGTTGCTCCACCTCGATCGATTCCCGGACCAGCGGGACCGGATCCGCGACGAGCCGGTGGTGATCCCGGGCGCGATCGAGGAGCTGCTCCGCTTCGACGCCCCGATCCAGGCCCTCGCCCGGACCGCGACGCGGGACGTCCTTCTGCACGACGCGGTGATCCCGGCCGGCGCCCGAGTCGCCCTCGTGTGGGCGTCGGCCAATCGCGACGAGCGGCGCTGGCCCGATCCGGACCGGCTCGACATCGCCCGCCCCGTCCAGCGCCACGTGTCATTCGGCGATGGGATCCACCACTGCCTGGGAGCTCCACTCGCCCGGCTCGAGGCGAGCATCGTCTTCGAGGAGCTCTTCCGGCGGATCCCGGAATACGCGGTCACGGGGCCGATCGTCCGGATCAAGACGCCGACGGATCGAGCGCTGGAGTCGCTGCCGGTCGAGTTCTGAGGCCCCGCGACAACGCGCGCCATGTCCGGGTCAGGCCGTCAGGTACACCGGGTTCGTTAACGCGATCACGTCGTCGTTGGCGGCGGAACCACCGCGCAGTTCGAGGCGCCACCATTTGGACGCGGCCAAGCCGCCTCGGGTCGATCGGGAGCTCCCCGGCGCGAGGGCGTCGAGCGCCACCATCGAGCCCGACGTGACGAACCAAAGCGTCGCGGGCTCCTCGAGCCGGTCGACGTCCACCTCGAGGTCGACCCGTTCGCCGGCGGCCATCCGCTCGCCAGGCAGGACGATCTCCCGGCCATCCGCTCCTCGGGCGCGGAACGTCATCGTCGGCCCGGAGGAGAGGACCACTCGTCCGCGCCGGATCCCGTCGAGGATCGACGCCTCGCTCCGGTCGTCGGCGTGGACATGGTTCAACGGGAGGGCGATGTAGTCGTCCTCCTCGGCCGAATGACTGTCCGAGCCGGACACGGCGGTCGGCCGGAAGCCGGCATCGAGCAGATCCGTCCAGAACGCCAGCCCGCCGTTGTTGTTCGATTCCGGGATCCGCCAGCGGCCGTTCCAGACCTCGATCGCGTCGATCGTCGCGTAGTCGACCAGGGCGAAGTCCCAGTGGCAGCCGCCGCACCAAGGGTCGCCGAACCCGCTCGGATGATTGATCGAGATGAGGGCGCCCTGGCGGTGGGCGTCTTCGACGATCCGCGCCGCGCCGCCGCCGCGCGGGGTGTCGCGCCAGTCGATCGCCTCCGCGAGCCCGAAGCAGTTCATGTGCCCGTGGAAGGTCGTCACCTCGCTGCCGCGGATCGGCGTGATGACATCCGGCCAGGCATCGACCTCGCGATGGTGGCTGACCGTGTTGTGGTCGGTGATCGCGAGGAAGTCCTGGCCACGCGCGACCGCGCCACGGACACGATCCGCGACCGTGATGTCGCCGTCGCTGTGGATCGTGTGCGAGTGGAGGTCGCCGCGGTACCAGCCGGGCGCGCTGCCGGAAGAACCTCCGCGCGCGACCGGGGCCGTCGACCGGGCGTCCGCGGGCCGTGTTCGCCCGGGCTCGCCGATCCGCGCAAACGCCTCGACGCGATACGCCAGGAAGCCGGTGTCCACGCCGTCGTTGAGGATCTCGCCCGCGTCGACGTTGATCGTCCAGACGCCGCTGGGAATCGGCCCGGCGACGCAGCCGGGCGTGGCCCATGTCTCGCCGATCGTGATCTCCTGGTCCTCGCGACCCCGCATGGCGCCGCCGCGATAGCCATCCGGGCTGAACAGGGAGAGGTTGAGTCCGTTCGCCTCGTGCTCGGAGCCCATGTCCTGTGGCCCCCAGCGGAAGCGGATCCGCAGCTCGACCGCCCCATCAGGGACGTCCATCGCGAACGGGTGATGCTGGTGGCGCTCTCGGTGTGTCCACTGCCCGCTCACGTCGAGCAGCGGCACGACCGCCGGATCCATCAGGCCGCGCCGAACGCTTCCACGAGCGCGGGCTGGCCGGCCAGGTATCCGTCGAGGATCC
>DASXTH010000276.1:0-8328 GCA_036505555.1 Candidatus Limnocylindrales bacterium
GGCGACGAGCGCCTCATCCGAGGACCGGTTCGCGCGCCCGGATCGCGGTCCGGCCGGAGGCCGGGATCGCGGACCCCGCCGCGACGATCGCGGCCCACGCCGCGACGATCGTGCCCCGCGTGCCCCGCGCGAGGGTGGACCCGGCACGTCGGCCCTGAATGCCACCGAGACCGCCGAGGTGCAGGCAGCCCGTGGATCGCTCGCGGCGGAGCGCGCCGATCTCGAGGCCGCGGAGGCCTCACCCGAAGCGCTGGCCGCCGGCAAGGAGATCCTCGAGGAGCTCATGCGCCACATCGGCTTCGCCGTCCGGGTCGAGGTCGAGACCGGGGATACCAGCCGGCTGAATGTGGTCGCCGACCCGGATGGCCGCGAGGCCCTCGGGTCGTTGATCGGCCGGAAGGGCGAGCGTCTGTCTGCCCTCCAGCATCTCGTCAACCTGATGCTCTCGCGCCGCATGGGCGAGTGGACCCGCGTCCTCGTCGACGTCGAGGACTACCGCGGCCGCCGCGAGCGCCAGCTGCGCGACCTCGCAAACCGCGCGGCCACACGCGTCGAAGAGACCGGCAAGATGATCCAGCTCGAACCGATGCCCGCCCTCGAGCGACGCTGGATCCATCTCGCCCTGCGCGATCATCCGCAGGTCGCCACCCAGTCGATCGGTGAGGAGCCGAATCGAAGGATCGTGGTCCTTCTGCGAGGCGGTTGATCTGCGCGGGCATCTCGCCGCGTAACGCTCAGCAACCGTCGCGCGTCACGATCCCGCTCACCCGCCGGATCCACCCGGTACCGCTGCTAGGATGACCCGCGACTCATGACCACCGTGCTCGAGCCAACGGCCGCCCTCGAATCCGCGCTACCCGCGCAACGGACTCGGAGGCTGCTGCCGCGGTTCATCGCGGCCTTCATCCTCGGGCTGATCGCCGTCCTCGGTGCCGGTTTCGGCGCCCTGTACGCATGGGGCCTGCAGTACGACGGCCGGGTCCTGCCCGGCGTCCGCGTCGGCAGCACGGAACTCGGCGGGCTCACCCGCGAGCAGGCGGCGGCGGAGATCACGAACGCCTATCGGTCGCTCGCTACCGGGCAGATCACGCTCACCGGCCCGGACGGCCAGATGACGACGATGAGCTACGCCGACGTCGGCCGCGGTCCCGACACCTCGGCGCTCCTCGAGGCTGCACTCGCGGTCGGCCGCCAGGGCGAGCCCCTCGCGAACCTCGTAGGCGCACCCCGGGCCGCGATCCAGGGCGTGACCCTCGACTCCGCCGTTACCTACGACCGCGACAAGCTGGCAGCCGCCATCGAGACGCTCGCCACGACGATCGACCAGACCCCCGTGGACGCAGCCGTGTCGAGCGGCCAAGGTGGGACGTTCAGCGTGTCCTCGGCGAAGGTCGGTCGCGCCGTGGACAAGGCGGCCCTGCTGGCCGGGCTCGACCAGCAGCTCGCGGCTCTCGACACGCCGGCGTCGATCACGATGGCCGTACCGGTCGCGTCGTTGGCGCCCGCCGTCGCCACTGCGTCCGCCGAGGCGGCAAAGGCGGCCGCGGACCGAATGGCTGCCGCCGTGGTCGTCACCCGGGGCGAGGACAGCTGGACGATCGCGAGGACGAGCCTCGCGCCGCTGATCACGTTCTCGACCGCGGCCGACGGGACCATCATCCCGGTCCTTGATCGGGCAGGTCTCGACCCGATCCTCACGACGCTGGCCACGAAGGTCAACCAGAGCGCGCGGGACGCGGGCCTGAAGCTGGTCGACGGACACGTCATCGTGACCGGCTCCAGCCGCGAGGGCCGAAGGCTCAACCCCGCCGCCATGAAGGCGGCGATCATCAGCGAGATCGGGGCCCGCCAGGCGGGTGCGGCAGCATGGCCGGTCGCGGCCGTCGTCAAGGCCGTCGACCCGAAGCTGTCCACGGCCGACGCCGAGGCGTTCGCCCCCAAGATGCGGGTCATCAGCTCGTTCAGCGTCTACTACTGGGTCATCATCAACAACCACTGGGGCGGCAACATCGAAGCGCCAGCCACGAAGATCAACGGCACAGTCGTGCCGGCGGGCGGAGTCTTCGACTTCTGGAAGGTCGTCGGCGACCTCCGCAAGCTCCCGGGCACGGGCCCGGGCAACGCGATCGAGGGCGGGAAGATCACCGTCACCGGCGCGTTCGGCGGCGGCATCTGCACCACGTCCACGACGCTGTTCAACGCGGCATTCCGGGCAGGCATGGTGCCGATTGCCCGGCAGAACCACAACGAGTTCATCAACCGGTATCCGCCGGGCCTCGATGCCACCGTGTGGATCGTCGGCAAGACCACCCAGACCATGAGCTTCAGGAACGACACCAAGTATCCGATCCTGATCCAGCGCGTGATCACGCAGGACGGCAACAAGCGATGGATCACGTTCAAGATCTGGAGCGTGCCGAACGGCCGGACGTACAAGATCAGCAACCTGGTCATCCAGCCGGGCGAGCACGCGATCGACACGGTCCAAAGGGATCCGACCAAGCCTGTGGGGTACTCGTACCGCAACAACTCCCCGGTCGATGGCGCCAAGGTGTGGGTCACCGTGACGATCTACGACCACGGCAAGCTTCACTGGACGAAGCGGTACTTCTCGAACTACCCAGCAGTCGACGGCGTCCTGATCGTGGGGACCAAGACCTGACGTCCGCCGTGCTCTGGCGAGGAGCAGGCATTTTGGCCGCGCCCGGCCGGCGCTCCGTCAGACGAGCCGAGTCTCCTCGCCGCCGCTGATCTCAGCGTCGCTCACCGCGACCGCGCAGGTCGGGCAGAACCAGCGCGCCTCGACCGCGGTGCCGCACCGGTTGTGGCGGAGCGGCTCGCCACCAGTCCGCCGGCTGCCCCAGTCCGCGAGCAGCCGGAGCGCCGACGCGAGATCGCGGCCGTCGCCCGTCAGCGCATATTCCATCCGGAGCGGGCGCTGGCTGTACGGCGTCGAGACGAGGATCCGCTCGCGCTCGAGCCGGCGGAGCCGGTCGGTCAGGATGTTCGGCGCGATCCCCGGCAGGGCCTCGCGGAGCTCCCCGAACCGGCGCGGACCTTCGAGGAGGGCGTCGACGACGAGCAGCGACCAGCGATCGCCCACCCGGTCGAGGGCGGATTCGAGGCCGGTCGGCAACGCTCGGAGGACAACGGGCTCGGACACGCGGGCCATCCTACCGCGGGACTTGCGGACTCGGCGAGTGGGTTGTATGTTGCGATTTGCAACTGACAACTGACCGCCGCCGCACCACGCGGACCGGTCGCCCAGAACTCGATCAGCGGAGACCAGCCTCGCATGTCCATCCTCGACGATCTTTCCAGCGCCATCCGCAGCGTCCACGAGTCGGCCGGTTCGGCCGTCGTCGGGATCGGCCGCGGCATCCGCGGCAGCGGCGTCGTCATCGCCGACGGCCGCGTCCTCACGAACGCCCACAACCTCCGCGGCGACGAGGTCACCGTGACCTTCCGCGACGGTCGGAGCACCCGCGGCACGGTCCGCGGCGTCGATCCGGACGGCGACCTCGCGGTCGTCGACGTCGACACGGCCGGCGCCACGGCCCTCGCCTGGTCGGACGCCGAGGCCGCCGTCGGCGACATCGTCTTCGGCCTCGCCGCGACGGGCTCGGGCTCGGCGCGGGTCACCGCAGGCACCGTTTCAGCGGTCGAGCAGAGTTTCCGCGGCCCCGGCGGCAGCCGGATCGGCGGGAGCCTCGAGCACACGGCGCCGCTCGCGCCCGGCTCCTCGGGCGGGCCGCTCGTCGACGCCGACGGCAAGCTCCTCGCGATCAACACGAACCGGATCGGCGAGGGCTTCTATCTCGCCCGGCCCGCCGATGCCGCCCTTCGCGGGCGCATCGAGGCGCTCGGGCGCGGCGAATCCGTGAGCCGGCCGCGGCTCGGGATTGCCGTCGCGCCGTCGATCGTCGCCCGCCGGCTGCGCCGGTCGGTCGGCCTGTCGGAGCGAGACGGCCTCCTCGTCCGCGGGGTCGAGGACGGCAGCCCGGCGGACAAGGCCGGGATCCGCGAGGGCGACCTGCTCGTCGAGGCCGCCGGCAAGCCGATCACCGACACCGACAGCCTACCCGCGATCCTCGCGGAGGCGGGCCTGCCGATCGAGCTGAAGATCGTCCGCGGCGACGAGGAGCGGACCGTCAGTGTCGGCGGATCCGGCTCGACTGGCGCGTCCGGGGAGGCCTGAGCGACGTGGTTGCCCTGCGTGAGGTCCCGTCCGGGGCCGATGCCGCCGCCGATGACGCCCTGACTGAGGCGATCGAGGAGGAGGCACTCGACGCCTACTCTTCGGCCGTCAGCACCGCTGCGGCTCGTCTGATCCCGTCCGTCGCGAGCCTGCGCGTGGAGCGCCGGACCGGCGGCTGGGGCGGGGGCAGCGGGTCTGGGGTTGCGTTCACCCCGGACGGGTTCCTCGTCACGAATGCCCATGTCGTCGCCGGTGCGGAACGGGGAACCGCCACGTTCGTCGACGGCGACGAGCTCCGGTTCGAGGTCGTGGGCCGCGATCCGCTGTCGGACCTCGCGGTCGTCCGCGCGTCCGGCTCGGACCTCGCCGCGGCGCCGTTCGGCGACGCAGCGCGGCTCCGCGTCGGACAGCTCGTCGTGGCGATCGGCAACCCGATGGGGTTCGCCGGATCGGTGACGGCGGGTGTCGTCAGCGCCCTCGGCCGCTCGCTCGCGGCGCGCGACGGCCAGGCGAGCCGCCTCGTCGATAACGTCATCCAGACCGACGCCGCGCTGAACCCGGGCAACTCCGGCGGCGCCCTCGCGGACGTCCGCGGCCGGGTCGTCGGGATCAACACGGCCGTGGCCGGTGTCGGGCTGGGGCTCGCCGTGCCGATCGACGCGGCGACCCGGCTGATCCTCGCCGCGCTGATGCGCGACGGGCGCGTCCGCCGTGCCTGGCTCGGGATCGTGGGCGGAACCCGCCGACTGCCGACGGCGCTCGCGGCGCGCCTGGGCCGGCCCGCCGGACTCGAGGTCGTCCAGCTTCTCGACGGCAGCCCCGCGGCCGCCGCCGGCGTGCGGGCGGGTGACTTGATCGTCTCGCTCGATGGGCAGCCGATCGCGGGCGTCGGCGACCTCCAGCGGTCGCTGGTGGGCGACCTCGTCGGCCGATCCGTGGAAGTCACGCTCGAGCGCGACGGCCACGTCGCCGAGCTCGAGATCACGCCTTCCGAGCTCCGTATCTGAGGCCGCCTGCACCACCCATCGTTTCGTGAGATCGTTGCGTCTGCAACGGACCGAACGCCGACAGGAGCCTGCACATGCCTGACTGGGATCCCGATGCCTGGACCCGCGACATGATCGCCGACCTTCGCGCGAACGGCGGCACGCCGTCATCCGGGCCGCTCGCGGGCCGCCCGCTCGCGATCATGACCTCCAAAGGCGCGAAGACCGGTCAGGAGCGGACCGCGATCGTGACCTACCACCGCGACGGCGACGCCTTCGTCATCGCGGCGACGAAGGGCGGCGCCGACGAGCACCCGGCGTGGTACCACAACCTCGTCGCCCACCCGGACGCCTCGTTCGAAGCGGCCGGCGAGTCGTTCCCGGTCGTCGCTCGCGAGACCACCGATGGGGAGCGCCAGCGCCTGTATGACGACCACGCGCGGCTCTACCCGGAGTTCGCGGCGTATCCGAGCAAGACGACCCGCGTCATTCCCGTGTTCGTGCTGACCCGCGCCGCCGGGTGAGCCAGATCGCCCTCCTCGGCGTCCCGACGGCGCTGGGAGGTCACCTCTCGGGCATGGAGCGAACGCCCGCGGGCTTGCGAGCGCTCGGGTTGATCGCCGCGCTGCAGGCGAGGCCCGACCTCGCCGACGTCACGATCCTGGACGCTGGTGACGTCCCGATCGATCCGGGGTTTCGCCCAGACCAGGATCCGCGGGCGAAGAACCGGGACGCCATCGCCGCGTTCCTGCCACGCGAACGGGACCGGGTCGTTGCGGCGCTCGGGGACGGGGGCTCGGACGCGCGGCTCCTCGTCGTCGGTGGCGACTGCACGGCCCATGCCGGAGCGATGAGCGGCCTTCGGCGCCGGAACCGCGACGCGCGTCTCGCGATCGCCTGGTTCGACGCCCACGGCGACTTCAACACGCCCGATACGACTCCGTCGGGCAACGTCTGGGGCATGCCGTTCGCGATGCTCTGCGGGGTCGGCGACACCGACCTCGTCGGCGCCTGTGACGGCCCGACGGCCGATCCGCATGACGCGGCCCTCATCGGTGGCCAGGTCCTCGACGAGCAGGAGTCGCGGATGCTCGCGCGGTCCGGCGTGGCCCAGTTCGGCCCCGGGATGTTGGCGACGCCGGCAGGGATGGCGGCGCTGTCCGCCTGGACGGCCACGATCGGCGGCGCAGTCGACGGCCTGTACATCGCGATCGACCTCGACGTCCTCGATGTCGCCGGCGGCTGGGCGCTCCAGACGCCCGAGCCCGACGGGCTCTCGCTGGACATCGCGATCCGCGCCGTCGAGATCCTTGCGGCCGGGCCTGCGCCGGTCCTCGGGGTCGGGGTCACCGGGGTCAACCTCGCCCAGGGCCTCGGCGCGGCGACGATCGACGCGATCGCCCGACTCGTCGGCGCCGCGCTTCACTCGTAGGTCGCCCGGGCGGACCCGGCAGGTCCGAGCGTTCATCAGCGGCGCGACCGGTCAGCCCGGACCTCGTTGTGGGCGGTAGCATCGGCCGGGTGATCCGAATCCCTCGTGGCCGCCCCGCGGCGGCCGCCGTCCTCGGCTGCCTCGGGCTGCTGACGATCGGTTGGACCGGGCTGCTCATCCCGTCCGTGATCCGCTCGATCAAGCTGACGTTCGACCAGACCGACGCCGGAATCGGGCTCGTCTACCTGCTCTACTCGCTCGCGTACGGGGTCGGCTCGTTCGGCGGAGGTCCCGCGACCGAGCGGATCGGGCGACGGCGGGTGCTGACCGGGGCTGCGGTCGTGCACGGTGCGGGGATCATCAGCCTGGGTCTCGCGCCGAACTGGACGCTGTTCGTGGCGCTGACGCTGCTCGCCGGGCTCGGTGCCGGCGCCCTCGACGGCGGCTCGAACGGGCTCTTCCTCGAACTCTTCCGGTCGGGGCGGGGGCGGGCGATGAACCTGCTCCATCTGTTCTTCAGCATCGGCGCGCTGTCGGCGCCCCTGGTCGTCGGTAGCCTCGTGGGCGGCAGCGTGCGCTGGCAGGTCGTGCTGATCGGGTCCGGTGCGGCGGTGTTCCTGCTCGCGCTCGGGTTCGGGCTCGCGCCGATGCCGAGCGGCCGTCACCGCACCGCGAGGACCGCCGGCGCCGGCGATGGGACCGCGCCGGCCGCGCCTTCGATCCGCGGCCGGGTTGCGCTGCCACTCGTCCTCCTTGGTCTCGCGATGTGCACCTACGCTGCGTCCGAAGTCGGGGTGTCGAACTGGCTCGTTCGGTTCCTGGAGCCGGCGCCCCTGAGCACCGCGACGCTCGCGCTCTCGCTCTACTGGGGCGGCCTGGCGGTCGGCCGCTTCGTGTCGTCGCAGATCGCGGACCGGTTCGACCACGTCCGGTTCTCGGTGGCCTGCGCCTTCGGCCTGTCCGTCGCGCTCCTCGGGGCGATCGTCATTCCGTCGCTGCCGATCTCGATCGCGCTGTTCGGTGTCTGCGGGATCGCCTCGGGTCCGGTCTTCCCGATGATCATGGCGATCGCCGGCGAGCGCCATGCCGATCGCTCGGCGGCGGTCAGCGGGCTGCTGACCGGGTTCAGCGTGGTTGGTGGGACGGGCTACCCGCCGCTGATGGGCGTGCTGTCGGTCACCGTCGGGCTGACGGTGGCGATGCTCGGGACCGTCGTGCTGGGGCTGGTCTGCGCGGTGGCGTTGCTGGCGGTCGATCGCCAACGCGTCGGCTGAGGCTTCCTCTGCCCGGGCGGCGAGGTCTTACTCGATCGACGCGTCGTCCGGTCGGTCGACCCGTTCTGGCGTCAGCTCGCCGCCGCGGACCGTCGCGCCGAGGACCAGGGCGGCGGCCACGAGCACGATGTTCTTGATGATGTACTGCCCCTCGAGGGTCGGCATGAGCGGAGCCTGGACCCACGTCTCGGCCGGGAACAGGAAGAGTGGCGTGACCGTGCCCGCCATCTGGACGACGAGCAGGAGCAGGGTGAGTCGCATCCATCGGCCCACGAGCAGCCCGACGCCGATCACGACCTCCCAGATCGCGAGCACCGGGAGGGCCACGGACGCCGGAACGAACCCCCCGGTCAGCGTCTCGATCGTCCGTCCGGCGAGCTGCTCCGCGGGGCTTGCGCCCGGAAAGAGCTTCAGCGCGCCGAACCACAGGAAGACGAT
>DASXTH010000277.1:0-13752 GCA_036505555.1 Candidatus Limnocylindrales bacterium
GAAGACGCGCACCCGGGAGGGTGGCGAGAGCGCGGACGCCGCCGGCGAGCGTCGCCGACGGGTCGCCGAGGTTGGCACCAAGGCCGATGTACGCCCGGACGCGGCCCAGGAAACGTCCCTCCTTCGTTCTCTACACTCGGCCGATGACCGAGGTCAGCGTGCTCATCCTGCACCCGACGCCGGTGGGGCGTGCCGACGACGTCGAGACGTGGGTCGCCGCAGCGCGCGGGGTGCTGGCGGAGCGGCACCGGGCAGGGTTCCGAGCCGCCGGCGCGCACGAGGTGACCGTGGTCGGCGGCCCACCGGACGGCCGGTCGTTCGGGGCGCGGTTGCGGGAGTTCGTCGCCGCCCACCGGCCCGCCGGACTCGTCGTCCTTGGCTCGGGGGCCGTCCCCCTTGCGACGGCGGCGGACCTGCACCGGTTCGTCGACGCCGCCGCGGCTCCGGCGCGCGTCGCCCTCGCCAACAACCGCTTCTCGGCGGACGTGATCGCGGTCGCCTCGGCGGCCGCCCTGGCCGACCTCCCGGACCTGGCCACCGACAATGCCTTGCCACGCTGGCTGGCGGAGGTTGCCGGCTACGCTGTGTCCGACCTGCGCGGGCGGTGGCGCCTCGGCTTCGACATCGACGGGCCGCTCGAGCTCGTGCTCCTCGGCCGGCGTCCTGGGCTGCCGCGGCCGCCGGACGGAGTCGCGCAGCGGGCCGTCGATCGCCTGGGCGCGATTCGGGCGGTCGTCCGCGATCCGCGCTGCGAGATCGTCGTTGCCGGGCGGCTGTCCGCGGCGAACCTGGCCTGGCTCGAGCGATCGACCATGTCGCGAACCCGCGCGCTCATCGAGGAGCGCGGGTTCCGGACGCGGGCCGCCGGCCAGCGGCCGGCGCGATCGAGTCTGGGCCTCGTCCTCGACCGCGACGGCCCCGATGCGCTCGGCGCGCGCCTCGAGGAGCTCGGCGACGCGGCGATCATCGACAGCCGGGTCCTGCTCGCGCATCGGTTCGGCGCGGACGAACGAGGGTGGCCGCCACCGGGCGACCGCTTCGCGTCCGATCTGCTGCTCCACGAGCGCATCGCCGACGAGTGGCTGCGACGCCTGACCCGGAGCGCGGCCGAGGCGCCGATCCCGGTCGCGCTCGGCGGGCACAGCCTCGTCGGACCAGGTCTCCGGCTCGCCCTCGACGGACGACGATCGTGGACCTGAGACGCGAGCCGGCACGGGGCGTCGACGCGGCCTCGGATCCGGTGCTCCTCGAGGCGATCCGGGCGGCGATCGCGGCGTCGGGCCCGATGACGTTCGCCCGGTTCATGGAGATCGCGTTGTACGACCCGGCGCGCGGGTACTACCGGGGAGCCGTCGCGAGACCAGGCCGCGCGGGCGACTTCCTCACCGCTCCCGAGGCGAGCCCGATCTTCGGCCGAACGGTCGCCCGGTTCGCCGCGGCCGTCCACGCCGCGATCGGCGCGCCGCCCACGTTCGACATCCGCGAGCACGGAGCGGGGACCGGCGCGCTGGCCGCACCGTTGGCCGCTGCCCTCCTGGTGACCGACGGCGGGCCGAGCGCGATCCGCTACCTCGTTGCCGAGGTCGAGCCGGCCCGGGTCGACGCGATCCGGAGCGCGCTCGCCGACCTGCCCAATGCCGACGTCGAACCGGACGACGGTCGGCCGATCGACGGCCTCGTGATCGCGAACGAGGTCCTCGACGCGCTGCCGATCCACCGCGTCGTGAGGCGAGGCAACGTGCTCCGGGAGGTCCACGTCGGAACCGCACGCGACGGCGCCCTGATCGACGTCGAGGCCGACCCGTCGACCCCGGCCCTGGCCGACCGGCTGGCCGCCGAGGCCGTCGAGCTCGCCGACGGCCAGCACGCCGAGATCTGCCTGGCGCTCGAGGGCTGGATCGAGCGCGCCGCCGCCGAATTGACCCGTGGCGTGCTCCTGCTCGTCGACTACGGCCACCCGGCCGCCGAGCTCTATGATCCCCGTCGCCGCGCGGCCGGGACGCTCGCGACCTACCAGGGCCACCAGGTCGGCGAGGACCCGTACCGGGCGATCGGTCGCCAGGACATCACGGCCCACGTCGACGTGACCGCGGTCGAGCGCGCCGCGGCCCGTGCCCATCTCGACCACCTTGGGACGACGACCCAGGCCGAGTTCCTCAGCCGCCTCGGCGCCGGCGAGCTGCTCGTCGCGGAGCAGACCAGTCCGGGCGCCGATCTCCAGTCGTACCTCGAGACCCGCTCGGCGCTCGTCCGGATGATCGATCCCGGCGCGATGGGCCGGTTCCGGGTGATGGCCTTTGGTCGCGGACTCGACCCGGGCGCGGCGCTGCCGGGTCTGCGCTGAGGTCGGCCGCCGTCGGCACCCACTAGGGCGAACGCCCTATTGCCGCGAAACCCGGCCGAGGAAGACGCTCCCCTTGTCCGGCGACGGGCACACCGCCGGGGAGCGGATCGTGAACTGGCACGCGCGCTCGGCGCGATCTGCTCCCCGATCACTCTGTCGCGGACACGGCGGCTCGCCGGGCCAACGGCCCGTCGCAGAACCGCTACCCGGACGGCTCCGAGCCGCTCCGGCGCGCCGCGACCGGCCCCCCCGATCGCCCCCCGACCTGCCCCCGACAGACCGCCGCTGTGGCCCTGTCGACAGGCTCGCGCGAACGGTGGACGAGCAGGTCCCTCTGCTAGGATTGGCCCGCGTGACGGACGCTTCCTGAGCACCCGAAACGCACAGGGGGCCGTTCCCGGATGCTCCAGCCGGTGATCGGTCGACCCGAGATCGCCCAACCGGGAGAGACCGTCGACGTGACCAACATCTGGTACATCGTGGGGTTCCTGTTCGCAGGGATCTCGTTCGTGTTCCTGACGATCGGGGCCGCGTGGCTGATCTCCCACCGGAACCGCGGCGACGCCCACAAGGGCCTCCCCTACGAGTCCGGGATCGACACCTACGGCGACACCCATGGCCGGTTCGGCCTGTCGTTCTACATCTACGCGCTGCTGTTCGTCGCGTTCGACATCGAGGTGGTGTTCATCTACCTCTGGGCGATCATCTTCCGCGACCCCGGCGGACCCGACATCGGCACGCTTTTCATCAGCATGTTCGCCTTCGTGGGCATCCTCCTCCTCGGGCTCGCCTACGCGTGGCGGAAGGGAGTCCTGACATGGCGCTGACCAAGAAGCCGGCGGCCGGGCGCGGCGGAGACGCAACGGACGCAAGTGAGGCCGGGTCGGACTCGGCGCTGACGACGAGCCGGACGGCGGTCGCGGAGCCCGTCGTCATCCCCAACCAGCTCTGGCGATCGACCGATCCGAACGCCTACCAGGGCAGCCTCGAGCCCGACGTCACCCACCTCCGCGAGGTCGAGGCGTCGGGGATCGCCCGGCGCGACGACGCCCGCTGGTCCGGCGCCCTCGAGGTGATCCCGACCAAGGCCGACTACGTCCTCGATCTCATCCGGGCGAACAGCCTCTGGCCGCTGCTCTCGGGTCTCGCCTGCTGCGCGATGGAGATGATGTCCAGCGCGACCTCGCGCAACGACATGGACCGCTGGGGGATGTTCCCGTTCCGGGCATCGCCGCGCCAGGCCGACGTCCTGATCGTCGCCGGCACGCTCACGACGAAGATGGCCGGGCCGCTCGTCCGGCTCTGGGAGCAGATGCCGGAGCCGAAGTGGTGCGTCGCCATGGGCGACTGCACCTGCTCGGGCGGGCGTTACAAGCGGAGCTACTCGACGGTCGAGGGAATCGACCGGGTCATGCCGGTCGACGTCTACGTTCCCGGTTGCCCGCCCCGTCCCGAGGGCCTGATCTACGGGATGATGAAGCTCCAGCAGCTCGTCAAGGACCGGCGCGGCCACTGGCCGGACCGGGCCGTCGGGCCAACCGTGCCGGAGGACGTCTAGTGGATGCGGCGCTGAAGCGTCGGCTCCAGGCACGCTTCGGCGACCGCCTGCTCGGGCCGATCCAGCAGCGCCACGACGAGACCGAGATCCGGATCGGGCCGGGCGACGTCCCGGACGTCGTCCGGGCGCTCCATGACGAGCCCGAGTTCGGGTTCATCCTCCTCGCCGACCTCGCCGGCGTCGACACCGGCGTCGTCATGCAGGTCGTGTACCACCTGTGGGGCGAGACGAGCGGCGACTGGCTGCGGATCGTCGCTCACGGCCTGTCGCGCGACGACCCGCGCGTCCCGTCGGTCACGTTCCTCTGGAAGGGCGCCGAGTGGATGGAACGTGAGGCCTACGACATGTTCGGCATCACGTTCGAGGGCAACCGCGATCTGCGCCGGATCTACATGCCACCGGACTACCAGAGCTTCCCGCTCCGCAAGGACTTCTTCCTGCCCGACGACGCGGCACGGTCGCCGGGCGCCGGTGTCCGCCACATGGAGCAGTCGCACGCGCCGGTCAATGCACGAGCGGCCACGATGATCCGGAAGACCGGGGCGTGACGACCGCGAGCCCGCACGTCCATCCGCACCAGGAGGTGCCGTCGGACGACCCGCGCGTCCAGCTCGACGAGGCCGCCGGCGTCTTCGAGCCGGTCCCGCCGTACCCGCCCCGGACGGAGCGCGAGTCCGAGTTCTACACGCTCGGCGACGGCGAGATGTTCATCAACATGGGCCCGCAGCATCCCTCGACGCACGGCGTGCTCCGGATCGTCCTCAAGCTCGACGGCGAGCAGGTCGTCGATCTCGACCCGGTGCTCGGCTATCTCCATCGCGGCGTGGAGAAGCTCTGCGAGAACGCCGACTACCACCACTCGATCGCGTACCTCGACCCGCTCGAGTACATCAGCTCGCTCTTCTGCGAGTGGCCGGGCGTGCTCGCGTTCGAGAAGCTCCTCGACGTCGAGGTCCCCCGCCGCGCCGAGTACATCCGCGTCCTCGCGACGGAGCTGAACCGGATCCTGTCCCACTCGATGTTCATCGGCTGGATGGCGCTGGACCTCGGCGGGCTCACGCCGATCCTCTACGGCCTCATCGAGCGCGACGAGATCGCCGAGATGCTCGCGGCCCTGACCGGCCAGCGGCTGCTCTTCAACTACCTCCGGATCGGCGGCGTCAACGGCGACCTGAACCACGAGTTCCTCAGCCGGCTCGGCGACTGGATGAGCCGGGCGACGACCCAGATCGAGGCGAACCTGGGGCTCCTCAACGAGAACGAGATCTTCGTCCGCCGGATGCGCGGCCTCGGTGTGCTCGACAAGGAGACGGCCTTCCGGATGGCCGTGACCGGCCCGAACATTCGGGCGAGCGGCGTCCCGCTCGACTTCCGGCGCGCCCACCCATACAGCGTCTTTCCCGAGCTCGAGTTCGACATCCCGACCCGCGAGGAGGGCGACTGCCTGGCCCGCTATCTCGTCCGGGTCGACGAGATCAAGCAGAGCCTCCGGATCATCGACCAGTGCTTGAACAACATGCCGGACGGGCCGATCATCGCGAAGCTCCCGCGGCTGCTCCGCCCGCGACCCGGCCGGGCCTACGCCGCGGTCGAGGGACCGCGCGGCCAGTACTCCGCCTACGTCATCAGTGACGGCACGGACCAGCCGTTCCGGATGCGGATCCACGACCCGTCGTTCGTCCACCTCCAGTCGGTCGGCGTCCTGATGCCGGGCCATCTGATCGCCGACGCGATGGCGGTCATGGCTTCGCTCGATCCGATCATGGGCGGAGTGGATAAGTGACCGCTGTTGCTCGCACATGGTCGCGGCTGACGCTGCCCGGGAAGATCCTCTTCACCGTCGGCCCGCTCCTGTTCGTCCTGACCGCCGGGCTCGTCGTCACGGTCGCCGTGGCCGGCAAACCTCTCGTCGATTTCCTCGCCACGAACATGTGGCTCGTCCGGTTCGTCGTCGCGGTGACCCTGGTCCTCCTGACGAGCGTCCCGACGGCCTTCCTGATCATCTACATGGAGATGAAGGTCATCGCCCTGATGAACCTCCGGGTTGGCCCGGATCGCGTGGGGCCGTTCGGGAGCCTCCTCTCGGTGGTCCACGGGCTCAAGGTCCTGATGAAGGAGGACTTCAGCCCGACCGGCTCCGACCGGCTCGTCTTCACGCTCGCTCCGGTGGTCGTTTACATGTCGGCGGTGATGACGCTCCTCGTCCTGCCGGTCGCCCCAACCGTGTTCGGGGCCGACATGAACATCGCCCTCCTGTACGTGTTCGCGATCGGCGGGCTGACGGTCGTCGGCCTCCTGATGGCCGGCTGGTCGAGCTTCAACAAGTACTCGCTCCTCGGCGGCCTCCGCTCGGCCGCCCAGGTCGTGAGCTACGAGATCCCGCTGACCCTGTCGGTCGTCGGGCTGCTCCTGCTCGCCGGGACGATGAGCATCAACCAGATCGTCCAGCTTCAGGGCCCTCGCGTCGTGAGCGTGGTCAATGACGGCGTCATCGGCTATGTCAACGTCGGCGGGTGGTTCACCGACTGGTTCGTCTTCAAGCAGCCTCTCGGGGCGCTGATCTTCTTCATCGCCGCGACCGCAGAGGCAAACCGGACGCCGTTCGACCTGACCGAGGCCGACAGCGAGATCGTCGCGGGCTTCGCGACCGAGTACTCGGGGATGCGGTTCGGGTTCTTCTTCTTCGCCGAGTACGTGAACGTCTTCGTCGTCTCGGGCCTGATCGTCGCCCTCTTCTTCGGCGGCTGGAACGCCCCATTCCCGTGGCCCGAGGCCTGGGCGATCCACCTGAGCATCGACCCGGGGTCCCTCGGCCTCGGGCTCCTCTTCGGTCTGCTGATCGTGCCCCCGCTGGTGATCCTCGCCCTCTCGGCGCCCTTCTACATCGCCCGCAGCTCCATGCCGTGGTGGCAGGCGCTGATCCTCGGGTTCGTCCTGTTCAACGTCCTCGTCGTGGGCGCAATCGGCGCGTGGGCCTTCATCAGCTGGGAATGGGTGGCGGGCCTCCTGTGGTTCCTGGGGAAGAGCTACGCCTTCGTCTTCACCTTCGTCTGGATGCGCGGCACGCTGCCCCGCGTCCGGATCGATCAGCTCATGGGCTTCGCCTGGAAATGGCTGCTGCCCGCGGCGCTCCTCAACCTGTTCGTGACCGCCGCCGCGCTCGCGGTGCTGAACAAGTGAGGTCGGTCCGATGATGCGCCTGCCGGGCCTCGGGATCGTGAAGGGCATGGCCCTGACGTTGCGGAGGTTCTTCGAGCCGAAGGCGACGATCCGCTACCCGGAGGTTCGTCTCGACGTCCCGCACAAGTTCCGGGGCCGCCTCCAGCTGCTCTACGACGAGTACGGCACGCTGAAGTGCGAGACGTGCTTCCAGTGCGCCCAGGCGTGCCCGATCGAGTGCATCGACATGGGCGGTATCGACACGAAGGGCCGCTACCACATCCACTGGGGCGCCCCCGAGACCTACGGCGAGCGGCGCGACGAATCCGCGCTCCGCCGCTCAGGTCGGCCCGTGCCGGACCAGGCCTACGCCCACTTCGATCCGATCCATCCGGAGGCCGTCGATACGATCCTCGAGCGGCACGACTTCGACCCCAAGGAGATGCTCGCGATCCTCGAGGCGGTCCAAGCCGAGTACGGCCATCTGCCCGTCGCCGCCCTGAAGCTGATCAGCCAGAAGACCGGCGCGTGGTACGCGATGATCTATGGCACCGCGACCTACTACCGCCATCTCCGCTTCGAGCCGCCGGCCGCCGAGCCGCTCGCCGAGGCCGCGGCGGTCGCCCGGTCCGGGCGCGAGACCGCGTTCCTTGCCGGCCTCGACGCGTCTCTGGCCGGCTCCGCGCGCGTGGAGCGGGCCTGAACCGCCGATGACGACGATCCTGCGAACGCCCCCGTCGTGGCCGGGGATCCTGCTGTCACGCGAACCCGTTGCCGACGCGCTGGACCTCGATGCGGCGCGGGCGCGGGGTGCGTTCACCGGCCTTCGTCGCGCCCTTCAAGACCTGGGGGCGACGGGGACGATCGCGACCGTCGCGGCGTCGGGGCTGCGCGGCCGTGGTGGCGCGGGCTTCCCGACCGGCGAGAAATGGCGCGCGGCCGCTGCCGCTCCAGGCGCGCGTCGCTACGTCGTCGCGAACGGCTACGGCGCCGATCCATCGTCGGCGACCGACCGGACGCTCCTCGAGCGCAACCCGTATGCGGTCCTCGAAGGAGCGATCATCGCCGCCGCCGCGATCGGTGCCGCGGAGGCGCTCATCGCCGTTCGCGCGGACGCCACCGACGCGATCCGCGCCCTCGAGACTGCGCTCGCGCGCATGCTCGACGCCAACCTCGCGGGCGACGACATCCTCGCCAGCGGCATGTCCGTCGAGGTGTCGATCCGGCCCGTCCAGGGCGCGTACATGCTGGGCGAGGAGACGGTCCTCCTGAAGGCGCTCGAGGGGAAGCGCGGCCAGCCCGAGCAGCGCCCGCCGCAGCCGGCGGAGCGCGGCCTGTTCGGCCAACCCACCGTGGTCCAGAACGTCCAGACCCTGGCCGCCGTGCCGTGGATCATCGCGAACGGCGCGGAGGCGTTCGCCGCGATCGGCTCGAAGGCCAGCCCGGGCACCATCCTCGTCTCCGTCCGGGCGCCCGGCGGCGCCGGCGTGGCGGAGGTCCCGGTCGGGACGACGATCCGGGAGATCCTCGCGCTCGCCGGCAAGGACGCGACGAAGGACCTGAAGATGCTCCTCGTCGGCGGACCGGCCGGCGGGATCCTGCCGGCGGAGCTGGCCGACACCGCCTACGAGTTCGAGGCGTTGCGCGCCGTCGGCGCGCACGTCGGCTCCGGCGCCATCGTCGCCGCGAACCAGAAGGCCTGCGTCGTCGACCTGGCCCGGCTCCTGACCCGCTTCTGCGCCGACGAGGCGTGCGGCAAGACGATCCCCTGCCGGATCGGGCTCCGCCGGGTCAGCGAGATCGGCGACCGGATCGCGACCGGCGTGCCGAAGCCGACCGACGTCCAGCTCCTGGCCGAGCTCTCGGACGACATCGTCGGCTCCGCCCTGTGCGACCACGAGCGCCTGGCGACCCTCCCGTTCGCGGACGGAATGCGATACTTCCGTTCCGAGCTCGACGAGCACATCCTGCGGAGCTCGTGCCCGGCGGGCGTCTGCCGGCCGATCGCAGTCGCCGTTGGCGCAGCCCAGTGACGAGACGATGACCGACCTCCTCCCTCGCCCCTACGCCCTGACCGACACGCTCCAGCCGCTCGACGATTCGCTCGCCGAGCGCCTGATCACGACCCAGTCGCCACAGCGTCCGCAGTCGACGCCGCGGATCCGGATCGAGGTCGACGGGCGGGTCGTCGAGGGCTTCGAGGGGCAGACGATCCTCGAGGTCTGCCGCGACAACGGGATCGAGATCCCGACGCTCTGCTACGAGCCGAAGCTGCCCGGCTTCGGAGCGTGCCGGATGTGTGTCGTGGAGGTCGAGGGCGAGGAGCATCCGCCGATCTCGTGCTCGCGGACGTGCGAGCCGGAGATGGTCGTCAAGACCCAGACCGACGAGATCCGCCGGCTCCGCCGGACGAACCTCGAGTTGATCTTCAGCGATCACAACGCCTACTGCCTGCCGCCCTGCCAGAACAAGTGCCCCAGCCACATCGACATCCCGGGCTTCCTGAAGGCGAACGCCGAGGCGAACTTCACCGAATCGACCCGGATCTTCAAGCGGACGATCCCCTTCCCGAGCGTCCTCGGCCGGGTCTGCCCGGCGCCGTGCGAGGAGCATTGCCGGCGCGACGAGGTCGACGAGGCGATCGCGATCCGCGACTCGCATCGGTATGCCGGTGACCAGGTCATCAAGGCGATGCTCGACGACGGCCAGGATCCGCCGGTCCCGTTCGAGCTCCAGCCGAAGTCGGGCCGCAAGGCCGCCGTCATCGGCTCCGGGCCGGCCGGGATGGCCGCCGCGTACTACCTCCTGATCTCGGGCCACGACGTCACGATCTTCGAGCGCGACCCGGCTCCGGGCGGGATGCTCCGCTACGGGATCCCGCAGTACCGCCTGCCGAAGGTCGAGGTCCTCGAGGCCGAGTACGAGTCGGTCACGCGGCTCGGCGGCAAGGTCGTCTGCAACGCCGAGCTCGGCAAGGACTACGGGCTCGACGATCTCCAGAACCAGGGCTTCGATGCGGTCGTCGTCGCGATCGGCTGCTACGAGACGAACAAGCTCGGCGTCCCGAACGAGGACGCGGCCGAGGTCCTCGACGGCCTCGAATACCTCCGGACGGCGACCCTCGGCCTGCCCTACCCGGGTCACGCCGGCAAGCGCGTCGTCGTCATCGGCGGCGGCTTCACCTCGATGGACTGCTCGCGGACGTCCGTCCGCCAGGGCGCCGCCGAGGTCACGCTCGTCTACCGCCGCGACATGAAGGACATGCCCGCGGCGAACGAGGTCCACGAGGCGATCGAGGAAGGCGTCCAGACGATCTTCCAGGCCGGCCCGACCCGGGTGATTACCGACGCCGCCGGCAACGTCACCGGGGTCGAGTTCATCCGGAACCGCCCGGGTGCCCCGGATGCGTCCGGCCGGCGCCGTCCGGAGCCGGCGCCGGGCACCGAGTTCACGATCCCCTGCGACCGGGTTCTCCTGGCGATCGGCCAGGGTCCCGAGCTCGACTGGATCGGGCCGGGCTCGGAGGGCGTCCAGACGACGAAGAACCGGCGCCTGAAGGCCGACGCGGTCACGTTCCTGACCGATCGGGCCGGAGTGTTCGGCACCGGCGACGTCCGGGTCGGCGCCGCGACCGTCGTCCAGGCGGTCGCCGAGGGGCGCCGCGCGGCCTACGCGGTCGATGCCTACCTGAAGGGCCTCGATCTCGCCGCGATCAAGACCCGCCAGCAGCTGGCGGAGCCCCAGCCGGAGTTCCTCTCGATCGTGCCGTTCACGAGCGAGCAGAAGGAGCCGCGCTATCGGTTGAAGGCGCTCCCGGCGGAGCAGCGCAACGACAGCTACATCGAGTACGAGATCCCGTACACCCGCGAGGAGGTCGTCGCCGAGTCGACCCGCTGCCTCCAGTGCACGTGCGAGGCGATCGGGTTCTGCGACCTGCGCCGGCTCGGCATCGAGTACGGGACCACGCTCAAGACGCTCGAGCCGCAGAACCATCAGGGCGCGGGCTTCCGGTCGGTCACGGAGAACCGGTTCACCGGCGTGAACCACGACTACATCCGCGACGACTCGCACGCGTTCATCCTCCGCGAGCCATCGCGCTGCATCGACTGCGGGCGGTGCGCCCAGGTCTGCGCGGAGGTCGTCGGCGCCGCCTGTTACGACTTCATGCGGATCGGCTTCGACACACTCGTGACGACGCCGCTCGACATGAGCCTCAACGACACGCCGTGCGTGTCCTGCGGCCGCTGTGCCGAGACGTGCCCGACCGGCGCGCTGATGCCGAAGCCGCGGGTGCTCCAGAAGTACGACGTCGACGAGAGCCGCTGCATCCTGTGCGGGATCTGCGTCGATGCCTGCCCGTACGACGCGCTCCGCGACGGCGGCGACTTCGAGCTCTCCCACACGTCACGGGTCGAGCCGATGGTCGACCTCATCGCGCTCGCGGCGGTCGACATGGAGACGGAGATGACCTACGTCCGGCGCGAGCGGGACTGGGCCGAGCGCGCCGCCGCCGAGGGCCGCGCCGTCGCCCCGACCCGGCTCCTCCCGATGCTGCCGGCCGCGATCTCCGCCCAGATCGCGCGGGGCGAGCTCGGCGCCGGCAACGGTCACGGATCCGGGAACGGCCACGCGCCCGCCCTCACCGCTGGGGGCGACCACGCCGGCCACGGGCACGGCTGAGCGAGCGGCACGGTGGCGATCGGCACGACGATCCCCTTCACCGCGATCCCCTGGGACGACGCCCTGTTCGTCCTCCTCGCGGGCACGATGCTCGCGTCCGCGCTCGCCGTCGTCCTGATGCGCGACATCATCCGCTGCGGGCTGGCGATGATGGTCTGCTTCGGAGCCCTCGCCGGCATCTACGTCATGGCCGGCGCGCCGCTCGTCGGCGCCGCCCAGGTGCTGATCTACATCGGCGCGATCAGCGTCCTCATCCTCTTCGCGATCATGCTCACGCAGTCGAAGACCGCGCCGGGTCGGCTCGCGTTCCAGACCCAGGCGGTGCCCGCCGCGATCGCGGCCGTCGTCCTGCTGCTCGTGATCCTGCTGGCCGTCGGCTCGACGGCCTGGGGCGGCGGCCCGGAGCGCGGCGACACAGATACGACCGCCGTGGCCACGGGTCTCTTCAGCGACTTCGTCCTGCCGTTCGAGGTCGTCGGCGTGCTCCTCCTGGCCGCCGTCATCGGTGGGGTCTTCCTCGCCAAGAAGGACCGCGCGACGCCAACGGACCGGTCGGAATGATCCGCGTCTTCGTCGGCACCGGGCTCGCCGCCGTCTTCATCGTCCTGCTCGGACTCATCGGGCTCGCCGCGGGCGGGTCGCGGTCGCTCAACGCGTACCTGACGCTGTCGGGGATCCTGTTCGCCATCGGGATGTTCGGGTTCCTCGCCCGACGCAACGCGATCAGCATGCTCATGGCGATCGAGCTGATGCTGAACGCGGTCAACCTCTCGATCATCGGGTTCGCCTCGTTCGCGATGACACCGGCCTTCCGCGCCGACGGCTCCGTCATCGCCCTGCTCGTCATGGCCGTCGCCGCCGCCGAGGCGACCGTCGGTCTGTCGATCGTCCTGGCGATCTACCGGAACAAGAAGACCCCCCTCGTCGACGAGTACGACGCGATGAGCCAGTAACCCGCTGATGTTCGAGATCCTCGTCCCGGCGATCATCGGGCTGCCGCTGTTCGGCTTCCTGTTCACCGCGCTCGTCGGGCGGCGGCTCGGGAAGCGGGCCCATCTCGTCCCGGTATGGGCGGTGGGGATCGCCTGGCTGATCGGGATGGTCGTCGTCGCGAAGGCCCTGACCGGCGGGTTCGGCGAGGGCGGGTTCGAGCAGACGCTCTATACCTGGATCCCGTCGGGCGACTTCACGGTCAAGGCCGGGCTCCTTGTCGACAACCTGACGGCGTGCCTGCTGATCGTCGTGCTGACCATCGGCCTGCTCGTCCACGTCTACTCGATCGGCTACATGAGCCATGACCCGGGCTACTGGCGGTTCTTCGCCTACCTGAACCTGTTCATGGTCTCGATGCTCCTGCTCGTCGCGGCGGACAACTTCCTCGTCGTGTTCGTCGCCTGGGAGCTGGTCGGCCTGTCGAGCTACCTGCTGATCGGGTTCTGGAAGCACAAGCAGTCAGCGGCGCTGGCGGCGAAGAAGGCGTTCATCGTCAACCGCGTCGGCGACGTCGGGTTCGCGCTCGGGATCATGGCGATCTTCGTGAACACCGGGACGCTGAACATCCGCGAATCGATCGAGACGCTCGTCCACAACGCGGCCACCCTGCCGATCCCGATCTGGGTCGTCGCCCTGCTCGTCTTCGCCGGCGCGATGGGCAAGAGCGCCCAGTTCCCGCTGCATGTCTGGCTGCCGGACGCGATGGAGGGCCCGACCCCGGTCTCCGCCCTGATCCACGCCGCGACCATGGTCAACGCGGGGGTCTACCTCGTCGCCCGCGCCAACCCGATCTTCGCCAGCGCGCCCCAGGTCATGACCCTCGTCGCCGCGATCGGCATCTTCACGGCGATCCTCGCCGCTTCGATCGCGATGACCCAGAACGACATCAAACGGGTGCTGGCGTACTCGACCCTCAGCCAGCTCGGCTACATGTTCGCGTCACTCGGCGTCGGCGCGTTCACCGCGGCGATCTTCCACCTGATGACCCACGGCTTCTTCAAAGGCCTGCTGTTCCTCG
>DASXTH010000278.1:0-6690 GCA_036505555.1 Candidatus Limnocylindrales bacterium
TTCGCTGTGGTCGATGACCCAGCCGGTGATCCCCGCGCCGATCGGGCCGGCATAGTCGAGGATCACGTCGGCGAACCTGTCCCGGGCGACGACCGCACGCCGGACACCGGCCTCGAAGTCGCAGCGGTAGATCGTCAGCGAGTCGTAGGGGACGATCGTCTTCAGCGCGTCCGCGATCATCTCGAGGACGCCCTGCGGGTCGCGCGTCGAGATCAGCCGCTCGTTCACCTCGAGCAGCCGGCGCTGGCTCGCGAGCTGATGCTCGAGCTCGTGCCGCTGGCGGTCGAGCTGGTCGAGCTGGCTTGCGTTGACGATCGCCTGCGAGGCATAGCCCGCGAAGATCGTCAGCGTCGTCTCGTCGTCGGGGCCGAACCGATCGCGCCCGATCGCCGACAGCACGATCACGCCGAGGACGTGGTCCTCGAAGCTGATCGGAACGACGAGGAACGACTCCGGCGCCATCGATAGGAACCGCGGGAGCGAGCGCGGATCCATCGCGCCGTCGCCGGCGAGCACGGTCTCGTTGTGGGCGGCCGCCCAGCCGGTGAGCCCGTCGCCGATCGCGACCCGGAGGACCGCCGGATCGGGCTCGCTCGAGCCGCCGAATGTGCCCCGGAAGGCGACCGGCTCGCACCAGCCGGTCTCGTGGTCGACCCGATAGACCCGGATCGTGTCATGGTCAATGAGCCGCCCGGTGCCTTCGATGATCAGGTCCGCGATCTCGCCGAGCGCACGCGTCCGATTGAGGCGGACTGCGAGGTCCTGAATCGCCTCGAGCCGCGCGGCCAGCGACCGGACGGAGTCGTTCAGGCGGGCATTGCCAACAGCGGTTGCCATCTGGTCGGCAAGGCCGCGCGCGAGGGCCGTCTCGTCGGCGGACCAGGCATGGACCGCGTCGTGATAGAGCACGAGCAGTCCGACGGGCTCGTCCCGGAAGACCAGCGGCGCGAAACAGACGCTCCGGATCCCGTTCCGGGCGTACAGATCCCGGACGTTGGCGGTTGGCGTGTCGGTGAGGGTGTCGGTGAGGGTCACGACGTCGCGGTCGCGGATCGCGTAGAGGCCGGCCGCCGGCGCGTCCGCGTCGAGCGTGGACACCCAGCCCAGGATCTCGTCGGACAGCCCATGCTGCGCGGCGAGGCTCAGCGGGTGGTGACGATCCGCCTCGTACAGCCAGAGCCCGATCCGGGCCAGCCCGAAGAGATCCATCGCATCGGCGACGGCATCGGCGAACAGCGTCTCGAGGTTGAACTGGCCGCTGACCTCCGAGGCGAGACGGCGGAGCGCCTCGGCGCCGGCCCTCGCGTCATGAACGACGCGCATCCGGCTGCCGTCGGGGCCACGGCGGGCCAGCCACATCTCGAGGTCCGCGCGGCGGACGAGCGGTTCGTTGCGGGGTCCCACGACCGATGGCAGGCGACCGCTCGCGCACCACGCTCGGGCCGTGCCTCGGGTGATCCCCGCGGCGGCGGCGACCTGGCCCAGGGTCAGGAGCGCATCGTGATCTGCAGACTCGAACGCGACGGCCATCTGCGGCGGCAGACCTCGATCATCGGAGAAGTGGGCACAGGGCAGGATCGCCCACGGGTGACGGTCGAACGGTACGGGGGTGCCGTATCGGTCGCGATAGCCCAGTGGTACCGCCCGAACCGGGGGGTGCGGGCGATCGCGCTCCGCGGTGCTGCGAGGCGGAGCCTTCGATGGCCTCCTTCGGCCCTACTTGATGTCGGCCCCGACCACCGCATTCCAGCGCGAGGTGATGAGCGTCGACGCGGCATTCAGCTGGTCGAGCGTGGGGAACACCGTTCCCTCGACGTCCGGCACCTCGGCCAGCACGTCGGCGGGGATGGCGTCGTTCGCGAGCAGGTCATCGAGGCGGACCGGCAGGCAATGGCCCTTCAGCCAGACGCCCTGGCCGTCGTCGCTGTAGAGGAACTCGAGCCACAGCCGCGCGGCGTTCGGATGGGGCGCGAACGCGCTGATCGCCTGAACGTAGTACGAGCCGAGGCGGCCGGACGCGGGGATGGTGACGTCGATCTCCGGGTTGCCCGCGGTCTGGTCCCGATGGGCGAACCCGTTGTAGGTCCAGCGGACGGTAATCGGCGTGATCCCCGCATCGATGGAGCCCGAGTCAGCGATCCTCGGCGACAGCCGGCCGGCCTTGTGGAGCTTCTGGAAGTACGTCAGCCCGGCCTGGGGGTTGGTGAGCGATCCGCCGTTGGCGAGCGCCGCCGCGTAGACCGTCTGGATCGCCTGGTCCGAAACACGTGGGTCGCCCGACAGGGCGAGCAGGAGGCTCTGGTCGGGATCGAGCAGGTCCGCCCAATCGGCCGGCGGGTTCGCGATCGCGCTCGCGTTCGTCTCGAACGCGAGGACGCCGAAGTAATCGCCCGTCCAGTAGCCGCTGGGGTCCTTGGTCGCGGGCGGAATCGACGCCCATGTCGCGACCTTGTACGGGGCCAGGAGCTTGTCCGTCTTCGCCTTCGCGGCAAACGACCGGCCGATGTCGACGACATCGGGCGCGTCGGGTCCGGGCGCGTCCTTGCTCGTGCGGATCGCCTTCACCTGGTCGGCGAAGCCCGCGTCCTGGTTCAGCTCGTGAACCGTGATCCCATAACGGCTCGAGAACGTCTCGAGCGCGTCGCCGTAGCCGCACCAGTCATGGGGCAGTCCGATCGTCGTGAGCGTCCCCTCGGCGCGTGCGGCCGCCGCGAGCTCCGTGATCGGATCGGGAGAGCCGGCCGGGCGGGACGAGCCGGCGGCGCCGGTCGAGGCACCCGGCGAGGCGGAACGGCGGTTCGACTGCGATGGTTGGGCGTCACCGCACGCCGACGCCACGATCACGAGGACCGCCGCGAGCGCGGCGCGGGCCAACGGCCCCCGCGATCGGCTGGATGTCGTCGTGGTCAATCGAGCTCCAGGGTCGCAGAGAGGGACGGCCGACCCGACACCGGGGTCGAGGCACGTGTCCAGGCGATGTGGCCGTTCCGGGCCGGTGTCATCGTACGGCGATCGCGCGCGCCATGATCGATCGGGCGGTCGGTCAGGGCTCCCCGCCGGCCGTCACGAGCAGCATCGCCGACGCGAGCACCGCGTCGGCGAGCGGGGCGAGCTCGTCCGCGGAGCTGACGCCGCTCGCCACCCCGATGGGCCGCGCGCCGGCGGCCCGAGCCATCCGCAGGTCCGCCGGCGTATCGCCGACCATCGCCGTCCGATCGACAGCGATGGCGAGGCCGTCCGCGAGCCCGACGAGGGCGTCCGGGTCCGGCTTGATCGGACCGTCGTCATCGCCGCAGACGAGCCCGTCGACAAGCGCTTCGAGCCCGAGGCTGCGGAAGGCGGCCTCCGTTGGGCGGCGGTCGTCGGTCGTTGCGATCGCAATGCGGCGTCCCGCGTCGCGGAGGCCGGCGAGCAGCGCGCCGATGTCGCCGAGTGGCACGGCTGCGGTCACGGGATCAGGCTCGAACCAGACGTCGGCGAGGATCCGCCGTGCCGCGGATACGCTCGGGCACCACCGCCGGAGGACCGCCCCGACGAGCTCCTCGGCCTCGCCCATCGTCCCGACGGCGAGCGGCCCGTTCGGGTGGACGCGTCCGGCGACGGGATCGAACCCGATCGTCGCGAACACATCGCCGGCGATCGGCCGCCGGGTCGCGAGCTCCAGCCGTGCGCCAAGCTCGCGCGCCCATCCGACCCACATCGCTTCGAACGAGATCAACGTGCCGTCCTTGTCGAAGACGACGAGGTCGATCCCGTCGAGAATCGGATGGAGGGGGCGGTCCATCGTGGTGACGTGCGGCTCAGGCCGGCGCCGGCCATCCTGGCGCGCCGATCATCCTTCGGCGATCGCCTCCTCGATGGCGGCGTCGGCGCTAGCCCGGCCCTCGAGGACGAGCGTCGCCTCGCGCGCGAACGAGACCGTCACGGTCTCGCCGATCGCGGATGCCGACAGGCTCGGGTCGTTGAACTGGTCGAAGGACAGCTGCTCCTTCTCGCCGATCCGGACCCGCGTCCGAACGATCGAGCCGAGGAAGCTGACATCCTCCACGGTGGCGCGAAGCCGGTTCGTGCCGCCCGTCTCGCCCAGCTCGACAGCCTCGGGTCGGATGGCGATCGTGACCCGCTGGCCCGACCCCGTGCCGGGCCGCGCGCCGACGATCTCCTGGTCGCCGACGCTCAGCCGCGCGGTCGGCCCGTCGACGACAGTCGCCTGGATGAGGTTCAGCGTGCCGACGAACGAGGCCACGAACGGCGTCGCCGGGAAGTTGTAGATCTCGGGCGGCGGCCCGATCTGCTCGATCCGACCTTCGCTCATGACGACGACCCGGTCGGACAGCGACAGCGCTTCCTCCTGGTCGTGGGTGACGTACACGGTCGTGATGCCGAACTGGCGCTGGATCGACCGGATCTCCTTGCGCAGGGCGACCCGGATCTTGGCGTCGAGCGCCGAGAGCGGTTCGTCGAGGAGCAGGACCTGCGGCTCGATCGCGAGCGCCCGGGCCAGCGCGATCCGCTGCTGCTGGCCGCCCGACAGCTGGTACGGATAGCGACCGCCCTTGTCCGGCAGGTTGATCAGCGCCAGCAGCTCGTCGACCCGTTTGCGGATCTGGTCCTTCGGCTGTTTCCGGACGCGCAGGCCGAACCCGATGTTGTCGGCCACGGTCATGTTCGGGAACAGGGCGTACGACTGGAAGACCATCCCGATGTTGCGCCGGTTGGGTGGCCGGTGGGTGATGTCGATGCCGTCGACCGTGATCGTGCCGGTCGTCGGCTGCTCGAACCCGGCGATCATGCGGAGGGTCGTGGTCTTGCCACAGCCCGACGGCCCGAGGAACGAGACGAACTCGCCCTTCTCGGCGCTCAGGTTGAAGTCCTGGACCGCGACCGACGTGCCGAATCGCTTCTGGACACCGGTGAGGGTGAGGAACGTCATGCGGTCATCGCTCCATCAATGGGCGCCGGCAATCTGGATCTTCTGGCGGGACTGGCGACCGATCAGGGCGAGGAGGCCCATCGCGATCCAGGTCAGGCCGAAGCTGATGAGCGAGACGGCAGCGGGCTCGTAGGCCCTGTTGCCGCCGAGAAGCGAGATGTACGGCCCGAACGCGGGACGGGCCAGGAAGGTCGCGATCGTGTACTCGCCGACCACGATCGCCAGGGTCAGGAACGCGCCGCTCAGGAGCGAGACCCGGAGGTTCGGGAAGATCACCCGGACCATCAGCGTGAACCAGCCGGCGCCCAGGCTCTGCGATGCCTCGGTCAGGCTGCGCACGTCGATTGCGCGGAGCCCGGTGTCGACCGCGCGATACATGTACGGGAAGGACAGGACGACGTACGCGGCCACGAGCAGGACGTTGCTGCCGAAGTCGCTGCCCGCGAGCGGGATCGGGCCTTCGCTGTACGAGCGAAGCAGGCCGAAGACCAAGATGATCGGCGGGATGACGAACGGCAGGAGCGTGATGAACTCGATGTACGGTCGCAGGCGCGGCAGCTTGAGCCGGACCCAGAAGGCGGTGGGGACGATCAGGATGGTGCTGGCGATGATCGTGATGACCCCGATCAGGAACGAGTAGAACAGCGTCCCGGCGAACTGCGGGTCGTCGATGACGACGGCGTAGGCCGAGAACGGTGGATCGGCCCGCATCGAGAACGAGAACGTGCCGAGGAGCGGCACGAAAAAGTACAGGAAGCCGATCAGGAAGACCGCCCACCACACGAGCTTGCCGGCGCCACGACGGGCCCGCTGTGGCGGCTTCGGCTCGCGGACCGCGGCGACCTGCTCGACCGCGTCGGGGAAGCGCCCGAAGGGGCCCGGGCCGGTCACCGCTGCCACCGCTCGGCGCGCCGCTGCAGGAAGGCGTACGCCGCGATCGTGATCGCCATGATCACGACCATGCCCATCGCCAGGGCGTAGCCGATCCCCTGGTCCTGGGCCGCATCACCCCGGATCTGGCGGGTGATCTGGATCGTGACGATGTTGATCGCGCCGCCGCTCAGCTGGTAGGCCGTGGCCTGGGCGCCGAAGGCATTGCCGAAGAGGAGGATCACCGTCCCGAGCAGGGACGGGAGCAGGATCGGCAGCGCGACGTAGCGCCAGTACTGGAACGCGCTGGCGCCCATGTTCTCGGAGGCCTCCCGCCAGTCCTTGCGCAGCCCGTCGATCGCGGGCGCGATGATCAGCACCATCAACGGGAACTGGAAGTACAGGTAGGCCAGCTCGAGCGCCGTCTTCGAGTAGATGTTCAGGTGCACGCCGAGTGCGACGATCAGCGGCGTCAGAATGCCCGACGCGCCGAGCGTGAACGTGAACGCGAGGGCGAGCGGGACGCCGGCGAAGTTCGACGCGACGCCTGAGAACGTCAGGAGCGCAGGGCGCAAGACGCGCGGCAGGCCGCCCATGATCACGGCGTAGGCGAGGAGGAACCCGAACAGCCCGCCGATGATCGCCGTGACGAGGCTGATCTCGATGCTCGCGAAGTACGAGTCGGCGAGGTTCGGCTGGGAGAGCGACGCGTAGTTCTGGAGCGTGAACGTCCCGTGAGCGGGATCGTTGAACGGCGCCTTCAGGTTCTGGAAGCTGCCGCTCGCCAGGTACAGCGTCGGTGCGACGAGGAATGCCAGGGCGAACAGGAGGAAGGGCACGACGCCAAGCCACGCCCACGAGAAACGTCGCCCGGGGCGCGCACTGGG
>DASXTH010000279.1:0-6046 GCA_036505555.1 Candidatus Limnocylindrales bacterium
CCGAGCTCGCGGGCGCCCTCGCGGACGAGCCATTGCGCAGCGGCGATCGTGGCGTCGTCCGTGGCGAACGCCGCCGTCCAGGCGAGATCGCGGATGACGTCGCCACGGAAGGCGGCCTCGTCATCGACGACCAGCCGCTCCCCGGCGACGTGCCCGGCGGCGCCGAGACGGTTGATCAGGTCGGGGACACGCTCGGCGACGTACGGCATCGGGTGGCTCCAGCGGTCGGATCGGTCGTGGCCATGGTAGCCCGGGGCCCTCGACCGCCGGGTGCGCTCAGCCGCCCGGCTTGACGACCATGAGGAACACGATCACAGCGACGGTCAGGCCGAGGCCCATTCCGCCCATCTGGAGGCGCTTGACGGCGGCCATGAGCGCGGGCGGTGGCCCACTCGCCCCGGGCGGCGGCGGCGTCGACGTCATCTCGATCACCTGGTGCAGCGTATTCCGCTGGATCGTCAAGGCGAAGGTGATGGCGCCGACATACAAGACGATGGCGACCGCCAACCACACGTGGGACAGGGGGTTGATGCCCTTGATCAGCAGCAGCGCGACGCCGGTGATGCCCTGGAAGATCGCCAGCGGGTAGACGAGCCGCTGCCCCGTCGCCTCGCCGACGCGCGCGTTGAAATTCGCGTGCTGGGGCTCCTTGCCGGCCAGCGCTCCCCCGATCGAGAACGCATACGTCGGACCGAACGCGAGGATCGCCCCGAACACATGCAGGAACAGGACGTAGGGGAAGAACTCCATCGACACCCTCACCCGCGCCGCCGACTGCTCGCCGAAGGTCTTCAGAGAGGCCCGCGCGCCGGATGCAATCTACGCCGCGCGATCCTTGGCCGTGACCCCGATTCGCGACGGGCCTACCCGACGCCGCGGGTGCGCCCGCTGACGAAGTCGACGAGGACGTATTCGCCGAGGTGCTCCGGCGTCGCATAGAACGCGCGCCCCCGGTTCAGGCGGGTGACGAGGGCGACGAAC
Source organism: Candidatus Limnocylindrales bacterium (assembly GCA_036505555.1). Lineage (GTDB taxonomy): Bacteria > Chloroflexota > Limnocylindria > Limnocylindrales > CSP1-4 > CF-46. The sequence goes on from DASXTH010000279.1 coordinate 982, forward strand.
TCCGCGAGCGCCCGCGACCGCTCGAGCATGAACGTGTTGATCGTGATCCCGTCACGGGTGCAGCGCTGGACCTCGCGGAGCGTCTCCTGAATCGTCCGCCGGGTCGGCGGGTAGCTGAACTCGACCTGGCCGTTCTCGAAATGGGCGGTCGGCTCGCCGTCGGTGATCACGACGATCTGGCGGTTGCCGCCCTGCTGCCGGGCGAGGATGCGGCGAGCGAGCATCAGCCCGTGCTGGAGGTTCGTGCCGTACTCGTAGCCGTGCCAGGTCAGCTCGGCGAGGGCCTCCGGCCGGAGCTCGCGGGCGTAGTAGGCGAAGCCGATGACGGTCAGGTCGTCGTGCGGGAACTGGGTCCGGATGAGCGTGTCGAGCGCGACCGCGACCTTCTTCGCCGCGAGGAAGCAGCCGCGGAGGAGCATCGAGCGGCTCATGTCGACGAGGAGCACCGTCGAGGTCTTCGTCAGGTGCTCGGTCCGGAAGACCTCGAAGTCGGCGGGCGACAGGTGGACGCCCGGATCGCCGCGGCCGAGCCGCTCGGCAGGCGCGTTCTCCGGGCGGCGCAGGGCGTTGTCGATCGTGCCCCGGATGTCGAGATGGAACGGGTCGCCGAACTCGTAGGGCTTCGTCGCCTCCTCGCGTTCCCCGCCCCGGCCGGACCGGTCGATCCGGTGGCCGCCGAACGCGTCGCGGGACAGCTTCGCGAACAAATCGTCGAGGACCTTCTGGCCGATCCGGCGGCTGCCGCGGGGGGTCAATTCGAGGCGGTCGCCCCGCGACGTCAGGTAGCCGGCCTCTTCGAGCCGGCGCGCGAGCTCGTCGAGCGCATCCAGGTCGCGCGCGGCGTCCGCGCCGAGGAGGTCGCGGACGCTGTCGCGGTCGAGGCCTTCGAGATCGGCCGGCGACTCGATCGCCCCGAGCTCGTCCTCGAGGGCGTCGAGGGCCTGGAGCTGGCCGATCCGGTCGAGCGCCGGCTCGAGCCCCAGCGGCTCCTCGCCGCTGAAGTCGTACCCCTCGCCGAGGCCGTCGGGCATCAGCTGGTCCATGTTCGACGCCAGCCGGGCGAGATCCCAGCGGAGCCGATCGTCGCGGAGGAGCGCATCCATCATCGATTGCAGCTCGTTCCGCTGCTGCGGGGTCATCGAGCGGAGGAGCGACTGCATCGCCGCCATCCGCTGGGTCAGCTGCTCGACGATGTCGTCCAACGTCCGCGCGCCCGGGAAGAAGCGCCCGTGTTTGGTGAGGAAGTCGTCGACCTCGTCCTGGCTCGGCTCGCGGCCGTCCAGCCGCTCCTCGAGGAGCGCGTTCAGGTCGCGGACCATGTCGCGGTTGGCTGCGAGGTCCTCGGGAGTCGTGCCCTGGATCGCCTCCGACAGGCCGTCGACGAAGCGGTCGAGGGTCTGCTTGCGGAGTCGCTCGGTCAGGGCGTTGAACCGGTCGCGCGCGGCCGGCTCCATGAAGTCGTACTCCTCGAGCCGGCGGATCCGCTGGCCGACGTCACGCGGCAGCGCATCGAGCTGGTCGATCCGGCGCGCGGCCGCGTCGCGGAGCATCTTGCGGAGGGCGGCGTCGGCGGCCGCGCCGTCCGCGGGGTCAGGGCCGGGTAGCGTTGCCGCTTCGTCGAGGCGCCGCTCGATCCCGGCCCGCTCCTCGGCGACGATCTCGTCGAGCTCCTGGCGGACATCGGCGAGGACGTCGCGGAGCTGGTAGCGCTCCTGGAGCTCTTCGCGACGGCGGCGCAGTCGCTCCCGAAGCTCGTTCAGGCCGGCGAGGTCGGGGCGGCTCGGGTCGCTCGTCCGCCAACCGCGCTCCATCAGCCGGCGGAGCGCCTCCGCGAGGTCGCCCTCGGCCATGACGTCGTCCGCGAGGGCATTGAGGATCTCATCGGCGTCGAGGGCCGGGATCTGCTGGGTACCGTCCCACCGGGCGTAGCGGGCGGCGCGGGCGAGGAGCGGGTCGCGGCCGGCGGTCGCGGCGCCGGGGGCATCCAGATCCCGCGGATCCGGGCTGTACGCGGTCATCGCCGGTAGACCGTTGCCGCTCCCGAGCGATCCTTGTTGATCCGGCGGCTCAGATGGAGCCCCTCGAGCAGGAACTCGACCGCCGACGCGACGACCGCCGGCTCCTCCGCCCCGTCCGTGACGTCGAACGTGCCGAGCCGGCGGACGGCTTCATGGAGCCCCGGGATCTCGCCCATCCAGCGGACGTACTCGCGCGACGGAACGCGGTCGCCCGTCTCGACGACGAGCCCGTCCTCGAACGACAGCACCACATCGTCGAGGTCGTCGATGTCGACGAGCCGCCCGAACGTCGTGTACAGCGCCTTCGTGATCAGCCGCTCGACGATCCGCTCCTCGGGAGCGTCGTCGCCGACCGATTCGAGCTCGATCTTGCCGACGGTGCTCGCGACGACGGCGCCGAGATCGGAGACGCGCGGCGCGGCCACGGACTCGCCGAGGCGGATGGCTCGCCGCAGAGCCGCGGCTTCAAGGACTTCCTCGTTCGCGACGGTGACCCGGACGCTGACGCCGGACCGCTGGCTGATCTCGGGCGAGCGCCGCGCGAGATGGGTCAGCTCGGCGAGCAGCTCCTCGACGAACCCGGGCACCACGATCGTCGGCTCGCCGTCCCCGGCGACGAACCGCTGCTTTTCCTGGCGGACGATCGCCAGCTCGTGATCGAGCGTCCGCGGGTAGTGCGTCCGGATCTGCGAACCGAGGCGGTCCTTGAGCGGCGTGATGATCCGGCCGCGCGACGTGTAGTCCTCCGGGTTCGCGCTGGCGATGACGAACAGGTCGAGCGGGAGGCGGACGGTGAAGCCGCGGATCTGGACGTCGCGCTCCTCGAGGATGTTCAGCAGGCCCACCTGGATCCGCTCGGCCAGGTCCGGCAGCTCGTTGATCGAGAAGATGCCGCGGTTCGAGCGCGGGATCAGTCCGTAGTGAAGCGTCAGCTCGTCGGAGAGATACCGGCCTTCGGCGACGCGGATCGGGTCGACCTCGCCGATGAGATCGGCGATCGTGATATCTGGGGTCGCGAGCTTCTCGCTGTAGCGACGGTCGCGCGGCAGCCAGTCGATTGGCGTGGCGTCGCCGTGCTCTTCGACGATCGTCCGGCCGCTCGGCGAGATCGGCGCGGTTGGATCGTCGTTCAGCTCGCCACCGCGAACGACCGGGATCGCGGCGTCGAGGAGCCCGATGAGCAGCCGGGCGAGCCGCGTCTTCGCCTGGCCGCGCTCGCCGAGAAGCACGAGGTCCTGGCCGGCGACGATGGCGTTCTCGATCGCCGGAAGGACGGTGTCGTCGTAGCCGACGATGCCGCTGACGATCGGCCGATCCGTTGCCAGGCGCTCGAGGAGGTTCGCCCGGAGCTCTTCCTTGACCGTCCGGCTGACCCAGCCCGAGGCGCGCAGCTCCCCGAGGGTGGAGGGTCGGCGCGGGGAGTCGGCAGACGGTGACGGCACGGGCGGCGAGCGTACGACCGGCCCGCCAGACCGTCAAACGCCCGTCTGGTCGTCCGGAACGGGCTCGACGACGGCGACGGCCGTGCCCCGCAACCGGACCTCGCAGTCACCGATCCGGGTCACCGTCGTCCGGAGCGGGACGTCCGCGACGAGGTCGACGATCGGTCCGGGACGTTGCCGCGGGACGACGAAGCGGGCCTCCTGGCTGCCGAGCCGAACGCGGACTCCGGCCCGGCCGGCCGGCTCGACGGCGGCGGCGAGCAACGACCGCAGGCGCCCGGCCGCGCCGGCCGGTGACGGCGTCTCGACGTCGAGCGAGGCGAGCCGGGCGCGGCCTCCGAACGGGTGCTGTTCGTCCTGCCTGGACTGACGCTCCGCCGCCGACCACTCCGCCGCCTCGAGATCGTGCTCGATGAGGAAGGGCGCCGTCGGCGATACGGCGTCGGGTCGGGCGAGCCGCCAGCGGACGATCCGCCCGTCGGGCCGGCGTCGCTCACCGGCCGCAGGCCCAATCAGGCCACCATCGGGCGGCGCCCAGCGGAGCGCGTCGTCGAGGTCGTCGACCGCGATCGCCCACGTCACGAGGCCGCCGCCGCGCTCGAGGGCGTCGAGGACCGGCCGGCCGAGCCAGCTCCGGCTGGCGAGCTCTGCGTCGAAGACGCCAATCAGCTCGAGGAACGCGTCGCCGAGCCAGACGAGGCGGTTCATCGTCCCAAAGGCGTCGTGCCGGCCGCCCCCGGTCGCCGCCAGACCCAGCTTCTGCTCGAGGGACGCCGCCGTCTCGTCGGGATCGTCGGTCGCGATGACGACGTGGTCGATCCCGATCAGCACGGGTTCACGCGACCGGGGCGGAGGCCGATGCGCCGGCCGGACGCGGCGGCGCTGCCGCGAGGATCTCCGCGATGACGTCGGCCAGTGGCGCCTCGGCGCCCGCCGCCAGGCGCGCCTCGGCCTCCTCCGGGCCGAACGCCTCCGCCGCGAGCTTCGAAGGCTCCGGCAGATGGAGCACCTTGACCGGCGCCAGCATCAGGTTCTCGCGACGCATCAGCGCGTAGAGTGCCGCCGCGATCCGCACGGCAAACTCCGCGTCGCCCGCGCCGAACCGGATGATCGTGGCCATCCCGAGCGATCGGACGACGCCCGATTCGAGGCCCTTGTCCCAGAAGAACCGCAGGCCCTCGAGCATCCGACCCCACCCGGCCGGGAAGTCGTGCAGCCGGTAGTTGATCCCGGCGAGCAAGGTCACGCCGTCGGCGTACTCGGCAGGCGACCGAACCCGCCAGACCTCCAGGTTCTGCTCCTGGAGCTCGCGCGCGACGGCGTAGTCCGCATCCAGGAAGACCGCCAGGACGAGCGCCTGGCGGGCCCGGATCGCGTCCGCCTCACGGCCTGCAGCGCGGTAGTGCTCGAACGCCTTCTCCTCATGGGCCCGGAGCTCCTGGACGTCCTCCGCGACCATCGAGAGGAATCCCAGGTCGTAGTGCGCATCGGCGATCAGACCGGGATCGTCGAGGCCGACCGCGAGGGCCAGCCGTTCCTGATACGCGGCGTTCGATGCGTCGAAGTCATCCATCCAGTAGGCCAGCCCGCCCGCGGCGGTCAACC
>DASXTH010000280.1:0-29396 GCA_036505555.1 Candidatus Limnocylindrales bacterium
CCGGCCCAGCTCTCGCGCGTCACGACGCCGGCGCGCTTCCGTGGTGGTGCGTCGCCCGCGCCCGCTCGAGCTCCCGGGCAAGGTCCGTCACCGCGACGATCTTCTGGGTGCCCGCCTCGAGGTCGCGCAACTGGACCTCGCCCCCGGCGAGCTCGTCGCCGAGGATCACCGCGAAATGGGCCCGCTCCTTGGCGGCCGATTCGAGCTGCTTGCCGAGCTTCCGCTGGCCGAGCTCGGCGCGGGCCGGGATGCCGGCAGCGCGGAGCAGGGTCGCGATCCGGAGCCGGTCGGCCGTGGCCGCGGGCTCGGCGCCGACGACGACGGCGACGAGGCTCCGCTCCACGGCCAGCGGTGTGCCCTGGGCCCGGAGCGCGATCAGGATCCGGTCGAGCCCGAGCCCGAACCCGATGCCCGGCGTCGGCTTGCCGCCGAGCAGCTCGACGAGCCCGTCGTAGCGCCCGCCGCCACCGAGCGCCGACTGCTGGCCGGCCACGCCCTGGGGATAGACCTCGAACGCGGTCCGCGTGTAGTAGTCGAGACCGCGGACGAGGAGCGGGTCCAGCCGGTAGGCGACGCCGAGCGCGTCGAGATGCGCCCGGACGCCGGCGAAGTGCTCGGCGCAGGCCACGCACAGCCGCTCCGTGATCTGCGGAGCGCGCCCATTGAGCTCGATCATCGCCGGGTCCTTCGAGTCGAGGAGCCGGAGCGGGCTGCGCTCGAGGCGGGCCCGCTCGGGCGGTGGCAGGGCGGCGAGATGGGCGCGGTAGAACGTCGCGAGCTCGGCGATGTACGCGGGCCGGCAGACCTGGTCGCCGATCGAGTTCAGGTGGATCTCCGGATCTTGGACCCCGGCCTCGCGGTAGAACCGGTCCGCGAGCTCGATGATCTCCGCGTCGATCGCCGGGCCGGGGTCGCCGATCGCCTCGATGTCGAACTGCCAGAACTCGCGATACCGACCGGCCTGGGGCCGGTCGTAGCGGAACATCGGGCCGGTGAGCGTCAGCTTCACGGGCTGCGGCAGCGTCTGCATCCCGTGCTGGACGTACGCCCGGACGATGCCCGCGGTCGGCTCCGGGCGGAGGGCCCACGTCTCGCCGTCCTCGCTGCGGGGTGCGAGCCGGAACAGCTCCTTCTCGACGATGTCGGTCACTTCGCCGACGCCGCGCTCGAACACCGCGGTCTGCTCGAAGAGCGGCGTCTCGATCGGTTCGTAGCCGTAACGGGCCGCAAGATCGGCACCGATCCGCTCGAGCCGGACGAACGCGGCCCGTTCGTCGGGGAGCAGGTCGCGCGTGCCGCGGGGGGCGCGGAAGGTCGGCATCGTCCGCGAAGTCTAGTCGGCGTTGGCTCGCGGGAGGCGCGTCGGCGCAGGCGTTGAACGAGCGATGGCAGAGGCCGCCGAGCGTGGCTCCCTCGTTCGGACGAGCCCGTCCCATGACCACCGTCTCGTGGCCGGGCACCGCGTCCGTGGGATGTCGCGGGGCGGTGCGGCCGGGCACAGTAGCGGCGATCCCGGCCAGGTCGGCCGGTCGAGAGGCGCCACCCGTCATGTCCCGGTCCGATCGCGACGCGTTCTTCGAGCGGCTGCTCCGGCTCCGCTCGGGCTGCGGCACGGCCGCGGACGACCGGATGCCGGTCCTCGCCATCCACGATGCGATCCGGTACGCCAACGCGGTGATGACCGCCGTCGAGCTCGATGTCGAGCCGTGGCTGACCGAGCTCGACGCCGCCGACCCGGCCGACACGGCTTCGGCACTGGTCGAAGCCTTCCGTGGCGAACGCACGCCCGGTGAGCCGGCGCTTGCCCCGGAAGACGATCTCCGCGACTGAGGCGGCCCACGCGGGGAATGCGGCGCCAAGACGGGTGATTCCCCGCCGTATCATCGGGCTGTGACGCTCCACCCCGTGTCGATCCGCGTCCTCGCCGGCTACCTCGCCGGCATCGTTCTCGGCACCGTGTCGGTCACGCTCCTCTTCCTTGGCATGCGCGCGGTGATGGACGTGGGCGGGGCGTGCGCCGATGGCGGACCCTACGTCAGCGCGCAGCCGTGCCCGACCGGTGTCCCGATCGCGATGTTCGGCGGGATGTTCGGCTTGTTCGGGTCCGCCGGGCTCATCGTCTGGTTCGGATCGCAGATCGGGAAGGCGGCGGCGGGACTCGTCGCGCTCGGCTGGCCGGCTTTGTTCCTCGCGCTCGGCTTCAACTTTCTCGACTACGCCTTCCGCCCGCCGGACGACGAGGCCGTGCCGGTCTGGGGCTGGCTGGTCCCGGGCGTGCTGTTCTGGTTGATCGGCGGCGCGCCGGTGGCGATCGGGATCCTGGCGTGGCGCGAGGCCCGCGCCGGACGGCCCGGCAACCGCCTCACGCGGCAGGTCGCGACGAGCATCGCGAGCCGGCCCGTGGTCTTCGGCTCTGGAGCGGCGCGGCAGTCCGCGCGTGACGAGGCTCGGGTGGAGTTCGCGCCGGGTCAGTGGGGCGCGCCGCGAGTCGCGGCGCCGCCGGGGCAACGGGGGGCCTCGCCGCCGGGACCTGAGGCGGACCTGGTGGACGACCTCACGCGTCTCGCGGAGCTCCACGAGGCGGGCGACCTGACGGACGAGGAGTTCTCCGCGGCGAAGCTCGAGCGGCTCACCGAGCCGGATCCCGACCGATGAGCGAGCGCCTGAGTCGCGCTCTGCCGCTGCTCGTCATCGGGGCCGTCCTCGCGGGGGTCTGGCTCGGAGCGACGATCTTCCAGGCACTCAGCTAGCACGAAGAGGACCCCTGGCGTGGCCAGGGGTCCTCTCGTTGCGTGCCGCGGCGATGCCGCCAATCGGTTCCCTGGTCGGGTCAGTTGTTCGGGTTGTCGAAGCTCGCCGGGCCATAGATGACGGCGCCGCCCTGCTCGATGGTCAGCGTCGCGCCCGTGATGCCGTTGGTGACCGGGTTGACGCCCTTCCAGTTGCCGTTCGGGCAGCCGGCGACCTTGCCACCGACGACCGCCGCCGGCGCATCGAGGGAGACGGTGATGTTGAGGCTGCCGCGGCCGTTGTGGTCCGAGTTGCCGAGGTCCTGCGTGCCCGTGCCGGTCGCGGGGACCGGGTTCTGGCCGGGGGCCTCCGCACCGCCGTTGTTGCGGCAGGTGTACGTGACGGTGCCCTGGACCTCGAGGGTCGCGATCGCGGGCTGGTTGCCGAGGCCGCTCGAGTCGCCCGTGGCCGTGACCGACGACGTGCCGTTGAAGGTGACCGTCGGGCCGGACTTCCACGTGACCGCTGCGAACGCGGCGCTCGCGCTGATGGCGAGGACGGTCAGGGCGATCGAGACGCTGGTGAACATTCGACGCATGGCTGCTGGTACTCCTGTCGTGATGCCTTGGTCCCCCGGCATCGGTTCCGGTGTCGGAACGCACCGCCATGCTCGGTGAGGTGCCTTCGAGTGACCTTAAGCCAACCTTCGGGTGGGAGCCACGGCTCGGTGTCGGTGGCCATGCGGCGCGCCGGAAGCGCCGGCAGGTGGTCCCATCCGATAGGCTGCCGGCGGCAGGACTCGCGGCGGCTGCGCCGGTCGGCGCGCAACGGACCGCCTCCTCTGTCGTCATTTACATGCATGTGCCGCCGGGCGACAGAGGAGGGTTGAGGGTGGATATTCCGTTCCGGATCCCGGGCACCGATGGCCCGGACATCGTCGTCCGGCGATCGTTCCTGGGGTCGATCAGCCTCCTCGTGGACGGCGCCCGCCTGAAGCCGTCCTCGCGACGGCGCCTGGAGTGGCAGGTACCGCTCCGCGACGGCACGACGGCCGGTGTGGAGATCGTCGGCCAGTGGACCGGCCTTCGTGCCCGTGTGAATGGCGAGGAGATCGCGCTCGAGGCTCGGGTCCCGCGCTGGCAGGTGCTGGTCTCCGTGCTCCCGCTCGTTCTCGTGATCGGCGGGATCGTCGGCGGCGTGATCGGCGCCGTCGGGGCCGGCATCAACACCATCCTCGTGCGTCGCATCCGCTCAACGCCGCTCCGCGTCGCGGCGCTCGTCGGCGTGACCGTTCTCGCGGTCGGGGCCTATTTCGTGACCGCCATCGCGGTGAGCCCGTTGCGCCAGCTCGCGGTCGGCACCTGCGTCGACGGGATCCGCGAGAACGTGGCGTTGTCGCCCAACAACTACCGCGCGATCGACTGCGCGCAGCCCCACGACGACGAGGTGGTCGGGTCGACGACGTACGCGGGGAGCGGCGGCTACCCGGGCCAATCAGTGCTCGCGGACTACGCCCAGGTGCCCTGTGTCACCGCGTTCGAAAGCTACGTCGGCGGCTCATTCGATGCGTCGAGCCTGACGATGATCGTGATCGTGCCAACGGATGTCACCTGGCTCAAGGGCGACCGCACGATCGCCTGCGTGGCGCTCTCGTCGTCCGGCGCGAAGCTGACCGGCTCGATCCGCGGCACGGGCCGGTAGAGCTCCGCCGCCAGCGCGCCTAGCTGAGGTCGCGCTGGACGTTGATCACGTCCTTCAGCGCCTCGATCCGGCTCATCACCCGGGCCAGCTGTGATACCGACGCGACCTGGAGCGTCGCCGTCACGATCGCGGTGTGGTCGGGGTTCGTGTTCACCGCGGCCGCCAGGATGTTCACCTTGTTCTCGGCGACGACCTGGGTGATGTCGTTGAGCAGCCCGGTCCGGTCGTACGCCTCGACCCGGATCGCGATCGGATACGTCTGGGCCGGAGCCGCCTCCCACTCGACCTCGATCAGGCGCGGGACCTCGCGCTCGTTGAGGACGGTCGGACAGGAGCGGAGGTGGACGGTCACGCCCTTGCCGCGGGTGATGAACCCGACGATCGGGTCGCCCGGGATCGGGTGACAGCATTTCGCGAACCGGACGAGGAGATCCCCGACGCCCTTGACCCGGACGCCGCCGGTCCGTGGCGGCAGCGTCGCCGGAGCGACGGTCGGCAGACCGACCTCCGTATCGTCGAGGACACCCAGCCGGGCCACCACCTGCTGGGCGCTGACCGCGCCGTAGCCGATCGCTGCGTAGAAGTCGTCGAGGGTCTCGTGGTTGTACGCCCGCCCGACCTCGGCGATCTTCTCCGTCCCGACCGCCTGGATCGTCTTGCGGGCGAGCCGCCGCAGCTCGCGCTCGAGCGCCTCCCGGCCGTGGACGATGTTCTCGTCGCGGTCCTTGCGCTTGAACCATTGGCGGATCTTCTCCCGCGCATGGGAGGTCCGGACCACGTTCATCCAGTCGCGCGAGGGACCGTGCTCGCCCTTCGTCGTCACGATCTCGACGATGTCGCCGTTCTTCAGTCGATAGTCGAGCGGCACGAGCCGGTTGTTGACCTTGGCCCCGATCGTGCGGTGACCGACGTCGGTGTGGATGCGGTAGGCGAAGTCGAGCGGTGTCGCGCCCGCCGGCAGGTCCTTGATGTCGCCCTTCGGGGTGAAGACGAACACCTGGTCCTGGAAGATGTCGAGCTTGATCCCCTCGACGAACTCCGTCGCGTCCGAGTCACTGACGTCGCGCTGCCACTCCATGAGCTGGCGCAGCCAGGCGAGCTTCGCGTCGTACTCGCGATCGCTCTTCGAGCCTTCCTTGTACCGCCAGTGGGCGGCGATCCCGACCTCCGACACCTGGTGCATCGCGTGCGTCCGGATCTGGATCTCGAGCGGCTTCCCGTCGAGCGCGATCACCGCGGTGTGGAGCGACTGATAGAGGTTGTTCTTGGGGACCGCGATGTAGTCGTCGAACTGGCCCGGGATCGGCCGCCACAGGGCGTGGACGGTTCCGAGCGCCGCGTAGCAGTCCTTGACCTCGTCGACGAGGATCCGGATCGCGTAGACGTCGTAGATCTCGGCGAACTCGGCGCCCTTGCGCTGCATCTTCTTGGCGATGCTGTAGAGGTGCTTCGGCCGGCCCTGGAGGTCGGCGTCGATCCCGGCCTCCGCGAGGCGAGTGGTCAGCTCGGCGATCGCCCGCGCGATGTAGTCCTCGCGGCCCTTCCGCCGCGTGTCGAGGAGCTTGGCGAGCTCGCGGAAGCGCTCGGGCTCGAGGACCTTGAACGCTAGATCCTCGAGCTCCCACTTGATCTGCCAGATCCCGAGGCGCTCGGCAAGCGGGGCGTAGATCTCCTGCGTCTGGCGCGCGATCCGGAGCTGCTTCTCGGACGGCAGGCCGTACAGGGTCCGCATGTTGTGGAGCCGGTCCGCGAGCTTGATGAGGACCACCCGGATGTCCTCGGCCATCGCCAGCAGCATCTTCCGGATGTTCTCGGCCTGCTGCTGTTCGTGGCTGTGGGTGCTGAACCGCGACAGCTTGGTCACCCCGTCGACGAGGCGGGCGACCTCGGGACCGAACCGGTCGTCGATGTCGGTCAGGCTGTACTCCGTGTCCTCCGGCACGTCGTGGAGAATCGCCGCCGTGACCGCGACCGGGTCGATCCCGAGCTCCGCGGTGATCTGGGCGGACGCGATCGGGTGGGTGACGTACGGCTCGCCGGTCGCGCGGCGCTGACCCTCATGGGCCTCGACCGCGAGATCGAACGCGCCCTCGACGGACGAGAGGTCGGCCTGCGGGTAGTGCTCCCGGACGGTCGCGAGGAGCTTCGCGCGGAGCTCGCCGAGGTCGGCGGACGTCGCTGCTCCGGCCGGCGACGCCGGCCGGCTCGTCGCCGTCCGACGTGGGCCACGCGGCTTGGCCCGGGCGGGCGTGGCCGCGGCGGGCGTTCCGGCGGCGGGCGTCTTCGCGGCCGTGGACGCCCTGCGGGGCGGGTCGGTTTGATCGTGAGTCGTGCGTGGCTGGGCCATCGCGGGCAAGGATAGCAGCGGGGTTCGTGCGCCCCGCTGGTGCCGAACGGGCGTTCAGCCGCCGAGGAGCGTCTCCGCGTCGAGCACGCCCGTGATCCGGAGGTTGCCGCCCTCCACGGCGATCGAGCTCAGCCGGAGCGGGAATGACGGGTCGAGGCGGAACACGACCGTCGATCCGAGCCGCGTCGTGAGCGCGATCGCGCCGTCGGGATCGACGACGAACGCCCCCTCGATCGTCGCACCCGGAACGCCGATCCGGAGCGTCGCCGGGGCGACGAGCTCGGTCGAAGCCGGCGCCACGCCGAACTTCGCCAGGAACGCGGCCTTCACCAGGCGATCGATCGTCGCGGGGTCGACCACGATCGTCGCGTTGGCGGCGCCGACAACCCCGTCGAGCGCGACATCGGCCGTCGTCGGCAGCGCATCGGTCGTCGTCAGCTCCGCGCCGCTGATCCGGCCGCTGATCCGGGCGGCGGTACGGGCGAAGACGTCGACGTCGGTCAGGGTCAGCTCGAGCCGGCTCGCATGGAACGTCCGGAAGTCGACGTCGGTGCCGTCGATCTGGACCTGGTCGGCCCGCCCGAGCAGGAGCTTCGGCGGCGGGTCCGAGGTCGCGCTGACCGTGGACGTCGCGGCGTGGTAGCCCGCGTTGTCGAGGCCTGCCTGGATCAGGGTCGAGGCGAGGATCGGCGAGCCGAACCAGGCGGCCACGGACAGGACGATCGCGGCGAAGACGACGACGAACAGACAGCCCCGCATGTCAGGCGTCCGGATCGGCCCGGTAGCCGAGTTCCGCGAGCGCGCTCAGGGCGGCGGAGCGTTCGTCGTAGGCGACCGGCCCGTCGGCGCCGATGATCGAGGTCTCGTGGCCCTTGCCCGCGAGGAGGACGATGTCGCCCGGGCGGGCGCGCTCGAAGGCCGCGGCGATCGCCTGCGGCCGGTCCGGGATGAGGAACAGGTCGCGCTCGCGATGCTTTCCGCCTGACTCGGCGCCGCGGGCGATGTCCTCGAGAATTGCATTGCGGTCCTCGTCGCGCGGGTCCTCGTCGGTCACGACGACGATCCTTGCAGCCTCCGCCGCAATCCGGCCCATCATCGGCCGCTTCTCGGTGTCGCGCTCTCCCGCTGATCCGAACACCACGACGATGGCGCCGCCGCGGGCCGCGGCCAGCGGAGCGAGCAGGCCCAGGACGTTCTCGAGCGAAGCGGGACTATGGGCATAGTCGATGACGACCCCGAACGGCTGGCCGGCCTCGATCCGTTCCATCCGGCCGGGCACCCCGCGCAAGCCGGCGAGACCGGCGCGCACGGCGGCCGGGTCGAGTTCGAGGACCTCGCCGAGGGCCACGACGGCGAGCGCGTTGTGGACGTTGAATCGGCCAGCAAGCCGAAGGTCGACGGTGGCGTCGCCGCTCGGCGCCGCGAAGACGATCCGGAGGCGGTTCGCGTCCTCCTCGACGTGGGTCGCCCGGACGTCGGCGTCCGGGGTCGTGCCGTAGGTCAGGATCCTGGCACCCGCCTCCTGGGCGACGCCGACGAAGGCACCGGCGCTGGGATCGTCGGCGTTGACGATCGCGGCCTTCGGCCAGACGCGACCGTCGAGGTCTTTCACCGGGTTCGCGGCGCCCGTGGCGAGGCGCTCGAACAGCGACAGCTTCGCGTCGCGATACGCCTCCCAGGATCCGTGGAACTCGAGATGCTCGTGGGTGAGGTTCGTGAGGATCGCGACGTCGTACGCGATGCCGCGGACCCGATCCGCGGCAAGGCCGTGCGAGGTCGTCTCGACCACGGCCGCGGCATTCCCGGCATTGGCCATGGCCCGGAGGGTCCGCTGGAGGAGCGGAGCGCCCGGCGTCGTCATGTGCTCGACGTTCGATTCGCGGACCCGTCCGATCTGGGTCGCGACGGTCCCGATCAGCCCGCTGGACACGCCGGCCGCCTCGAGCGCCGCCGCGGCGAGGAACGCCGTCGTCGTCTTGCCGTCCGTCCCGGTGATCCCGACGACGCCCAGCTCGTGGGACGGGTCGCCGGACCACCACGAGGCCGCGTCGGCGAGCGCGGCTGCGGACCGGTCGACGACGAGCTGGGGCAATGCGACGTCGGGCAGTGGCCGCTCGACGAGCGCCGCCGCGGCGCCCGAGCGTTCGGCCGCGTCGACGAACATGTGGCCATCGGCATGCAGGCCCGGGACCGCGACAAACAGGGCGCCCGGCGTGATCGCGCGCGAGTCGTCGGTGACGCCGCGGATCATGAGCGCCCCGAGGGCCGCCGGTCCGATCGCCTTGCCGCCGTCACGCGCACCGCGCAGGGCGCCCGTCGCCGCCAGCCGCTCGGTCAGCTCGGCGAGCGGGCGCGGCTCGGCCGGCTCGGCGGCGGCCAGCAGGTCGGCGATCGTCGGCGTGGGTGCCATCGGCGACCGCCTCACCGTCGCCCGAACACGCGAGCAACCCTCGCGGCCAGGCGGCCGGCGTGGTAACGCCGATTGTCGAGGATCCGCTCATGCGCGCCGCTGAGCTCGAGCCACACGCCGCCGAACGACCGCTTGTGCTGGTAGAGGCCCCACATCGGCTCGCCCTCCCGTGGCTCGCGCCGCGCGCCGGCGACGTCGACACCGCCCAGGTCCATCTCCTCTCGGCCTTCGCGCAGCGCCAGCTCGATCGCCCGCCAGCGCAGGAGGTGGAGCGCGCCCGGGTGGTCGCGGCGCGCGGCCGCGTGGTCGCCGGAGTGAACGGTCGACAGCCGCTCGCCGTGGCGATAGAGGACGAGGCCCGCCTGGGGCTCGCCCTCGGCGGTTCGCGCCTCGAGATACACGAGATGGCCGGCGCGGAGCGCGGCCCGCCACCAGGCGAGGAACGCCTCGCGCGGCCCGAAGCTGAAGTGGCGCCGCTCGCCGGTCTCGAGCAGCAGGTCGTAGAAGCGATCGAGAGCGACCTCGGCGGGCTCGTTCGGCGCGACGAAGCCCTCCCCGACGCCCGCGGACCGGATGCGTCCGTCGTGACGGACGACGACGATCCCGTCCTTCTCGGCCTTCCGGATGCGTTGCCGGGTGGACTTCGCGATCCCCTCGAACACGTCGTCGGAGGCGCGGCTCACGAGCGGCAGCGAGACCCGGTGGCGAGACGGCTGGATCTCCTCGATCGGGTGGAACCCGAGTGCCGCGAGCCGCGCCGGATAGCCGGTCGACGCCGGGATCTCCGCGTCGGACGCGACCACGACGGCACCCGAGGACTCCCGCAGGTGATCGGTGACCGCGGCCAGCCGGCCCGCCGTCGTCGCCGGATCGTCGCCGCTCGAGATCGGCCCGCGCGGGATGTAGGCGGTGGCTCGGGCGATCAGCGGAATCGGGCGACGGAGCGCAAGCACGGCGAAACCATCGTCGAACAGCAGGTGGTCCGCGGACCAACCGCTCATGATCCGGTGTTCGGCCCAGGCCCGTGACTGGTAGACGTGCCCGCCGGGCGCATCGACGGTGCGCTCGTCCCAGTCGGCCAGCTCCTCGGTCGTCGCGAGGCGGATCGCCGTCAAGCGGCGTCGCCCCCGCTGAAGGCGCTCGCGCTCCCGCCCCCGGCCAGGCCGCGGCGCCGGCGGGCCCACAGGACCCGTGCCTGCTGGGCGCGCTCGTAGACCTGCCGGCCGATCGGGTCGAGGACCAGGTCCCACGCCCCGATGTACTGCACCTCGCGGCCGCCGAAGCCGGTCTTGAAGTGGGCGATGCCGCCGGTCGCAAGGCCCCACAGGTCGTAGCTCGTGGCGCCGTGCTCGCGGGAGGTCCGGATCGCCTCCCATTTCAGGAGGTAGTTCGCCCGGGATTCGCCGCCGTCGGCGGTCATCCCGCCATACGGCTCGACGACCCGTGGCCCGGACCGCACGAGGAACAGGGTGGCGACGGCCTCGCCGTCCGGCCGGCGGGCAAAGAGGAGACGGGCGTTGCCGGTCGGCGCGAAGGCCTCCCAGATGTCGCGATAGGCCTGCTCGGTCCGGATCAGGAAGCCCGCTCGGTCCGCGGTCTCGCGATAGATCCGGTAGAACTCCGGGAGCGCGTCGCCCGCGGCGTCGCTGACCGTGATCCCCGCCGTCCGTGCCTTGTTCACGTACTGGCGCCACTTCTTCCGGAGGTCGCCCCAGAGGACGTCCTCGTCGGCGGTCAGGTCGATGATCCGAGTGGCGTTCGGCTGGATCGGGGTCGCCGGGCGCCAGCCGGCCGCCCGGAGCGCAAGCCGGAGGGCGCCGTCGGGGTCGGCCGGGCCATCGCGCTTGATCTCCGGATCGATCCGGAGGTGGGACACGCGGCTTGGAGCCGCTCGCAGCCCGTCGACGGCGGCGCGCGTGAACGTGGCGACCGATTCCGGGCTCCAGACGCGCGTCACCGGGCCCCGTGGTGCGTAGGCGAACGCCCACGGCAGCGGTCGCGGCCGGCGGAGGAGGACCTGGGCGCCGATCGGTTCGACCGAGCTGGCGGGGTCGAGGCCCATGACGCGGATGTCGGCCCAGCCGTTCACGGCCTTCACGTCGGACCACGCGCTCAGTTGGAGATACGAGCCCGGATCTGCCGCTTCGACGAAGGCGTCCCAGGCGGACCGGCCGCCGTGGATCGCGTCGAGTCCCCGCTCCCCGGACCGGTCGGTTTCGGTGGTCATGCTCCGCGCGGCCGGCGGACGAGGTCGAGCATGAGGGCGATGATCGCGGGGAGCTCCCCGATCCGCAACACGAGCGCGAGGGCGGCGGATGTCAGGAGCCAGACAAACCCGACGACCACGATCCGGACGATCAGCACCTCACGGCCGGCGTCGCCGCCGAGCGCCAGGCCGAGCCCCGCCGCGACGCCGGCGGCCGCCAGCCCACCGCCGATCGCAACAACGAGCGATCGGATCGCGAGCGAGAGGATCGGTCGGACCGCCAGCTCCGGCAGCGATCGCTTGAGCAGGACGAACAGGACGATCGTCTCGAGCCATGCGGCGACCGCGATCGCGAGGCCGAGGCCTGGCAGGCCGAACGGCCCGACGAACACCGTCGCCAGGGTCGAGTTCACGACGACCGCCAGGATCGCGGCCGCGACCGGGGTCCGGGTGTCCTGGCGCGCGTAGAACGCCCGCGCCAGAACGGCAATCAGCGCGTGCGCGGTGAGCCCGAGGAGGAATGCGGCGAGCGTCGTCGCAGTCTGATCGAGCGCGAACGGACCGAGGTCGGCATCGCCGAACAGGAGCCGCACGACCTCGCTGCGGAGGACGATCCCGATCGCGGTGATCGGAACCATCACGAAGACGATCAGGCGGATCGCCCGCGACATCAGACCCGCGAACGCCTCGAGGTTCGCAAGGGCCGCTTCGCGGGACAGCGACGGCAGGACGACGATGCCGAGCGGGACGCCGATCACCCCGATCGGGATCTGGAGCAGGGTGAACGCCACGTTGAACCCGGTGACCGCGCCGATGAACAGGCTCGACGCGAGCGAGGTCACGACGACGAACGTGATCTGGCCGGCCCCGAGCCCGAGCGCCCGCGGCGCCATCAGCCGCAGCGCGGCGCGGGCCTCGTCGTCCTCGAGGTCGATCCGTCGCGCGTAGCGGAATCCGAGGCGGTTCAGCGGCGGGATCTGGACGAGGAGATGAGCCGCCGACCCGGCAACGACGCCAATCGCCAGGCCGGTCGCGCCGAGTGCCGGCACGAGGATCACAGCTGCTCCGATGATCGCGATGTTGTAGACGCTCGGGGCGATCGCCGAGGCCGCGAACCGGCCCTGCGCGTTCAGGACGCTCGTCGCCAGCGATCCGAGGGCCAGAAAGATCGGGCCGAGGATCATGATCCGGGTGAGGCCGACCGTCTCCTCGAGCTGCTCCGGGCTGAACCCCGGAGCGATCGCCGCCATCAGGAGCGGCGCCGCGACGAGGACGACGACCCCAAGCCCGAGGAGCCCGACGAGCATCAGGTTGGCGATCGTCGACACGACCCGCCAGGCGCGGGCGGTCTGGTCGGTCGCCAGCAGCCCCGAGACGATCGGGATGACGGCCGACGACAACGCACCCGCGGCGACGAGCTGGAACACGAGGTCGGGCAGCCGGAATGCGGTGAAGAACGCGTCCAGGTCCGCGGCCGACAGATTCGGCTGGTTGACGATGACGACGACGCGGACCCAGCCGAGAACGCGCGAGACGAGGAACGCGCCCGAGACGATCAGACCCGCCCGGGCGAGGGCGCGCGACGAGCTCACCGGGTCAGGATGTCACGGGCGGGCGGGCTCCCCAGGGGGCCGCGTCGCGCGGGGATGGGCGCCGCGGTAGGCCGAACGGAGCCGCGCGGGCGACACGTGCGTATAGATCTGGGTGGTCGCCAGGCTCTCGTGGCCGAGGAGCTCCTGCACGATCCGGAGATCCGCGCCGCCCTCGAGGAGATGCGTCGCGAACGAGTGGCGGAGCGTGTGCGGCGAAACGCCGAGCGGCAGGCCAGCGCGCTGGCGAAGCAGATCGAGGCGGTAGCGGAGCCCGCGGACGCCGAGCGCGGCGCCGTGGTGGTTCAGGAAGATCTCCGTCGACTCCGGGCGGGCTGGGGCGGTGGCGCGCGCCCCTCGCGCGGCGAGCACCGGACGACCGTCGGCGAGGTACCCCGCGAGGGCCTCGCGCGCCGGTCGCCCGAGAAGCCCGATCCGCTCCTTGCGCCCCTTGCCGAGGACCCGGATCTCGCCGCGGCGCAGGTCAAGCGCCGTCAGGTCGGCGGAGGCCAGCTCGCTGATCCGGAGGCCTGCCGCATATGCGGTCTCGACGATCGCCCGGTCGCGGAGCGCGAGTGCCACGGTGACGTCCGTCGGCTCCGCCGTGCCGTCCTCGTCGAGGCCGGCGTCGACGGCCGCGAGGAGCCGCTCCACCTCGTCGACCTCGAGGACCCGCGGCAGGCGCCGCGGCAGCCGCGGCGTTGCGATCGCCCCCCAGGGGTCTCCCGGCGCGAGCTCTTCCCGAGCGGCGAAGCGATGGAACGAGCGGATCGCCGCCAGGCGCTGCGCCGTCGACGAGCGAGCGCGGCCCATGCCGAGCACGGCGAGGTAGGTCCGGAGGTCCGCTCGGGACGGCGTCCGCCAGTCGACGCCACGGGCCGCCAGCCAGTCGAGGTAAGCGGTCAGGGTCGAGCGGTAGGAGCGCTGCGTGTGGACGGAGGTATCGCGCGCGGACAGCGAGCCCAGGAACCGATCGAGAGCGGTCGCCGCGGTCGGGTCGGTCACGCCGCGGTCGCGCACACGGCGCCGGTCCGCGAGGTCGCGCTCGACCGGCCGATCACGCGTCGGGCGCGGTTCCGGTGCGACGCGGGGTCCGGCGCGAGCCTGTTCGCGCCGACGTGGCGCGGACGCCCGAGCGACTGCTCCCCTTCCCGCTCGACCCGCCGCCCGCTCGGCCGCGGCGAGCTCCACCGCGGGCTGGCCGCGCCAGCGCCTCGGGGTTCGGCGGGCCGCCTTCCAAGCGCTTCCCGACGACATCCACGCCGTCCTCGAGCGGGATGGCCGCGCCGCACTTCAGGCAGATCCCCCCGTCGCCGTGCTTCGCGACCGGGCCGTCGTCGGTGTCGTGGAGCGCCCCGACCGGTTCGAAGTTCGTCGTGTAGTCGCACTTCGGGTAGTTCGAGCACCCCCAGAAGACGTTCCCGGTGCGCCGGGCGCGACGCGCGACGAGATGACCGTCGTTGTTCTTCGGGCAGGCGACCTCGAACGGCAGCGGATCCGGCGCTGGCGGACCCTCCTTCTTGATGTAGGTGCAGTCCGGGTAGCGCGAGCATCCGACGAACGGCCCGAACCGGCCGCGCTTGCCGACGAGCGTCCCCTCGCCGCACTGCGGGCAGACCTCGCCCTCGCCGGCCTGGGGCGGTGCCTCCTCACCGGGGAGTGGCCGCGATTCCTTGTGCTCGGGGAACAGCGAGCAGGCGAGGAACCGCCCATTCCGGCCGAGCCGGATGACCATCGGATGTCCCTCGGAACAGACCTCGTCGCTCGGCTCCGTGGTCACGTCCTTGCGCTTCACGTTCCGGCGCACGTCCGCGACCTGGTCCTTGAGCGGGCCGAAGAATGCCCGCAGCAGGGGCACCCACTCGCGCTGGCCCTCGGCGACCTCGTCCAGCTCCTCCTCCATCCGCGCGGTGAACGCCACGTCGACGTACTCGCCGAAGTGCTCGACGAGGAAGTCGGTCACCACGTCCCCGATCAGCTCCGGATGAAGCCGGCGCTCCTCGACCCGGACATAGCCGCGGTCGAGGATCGTCGAGATCGTCGCTGCGTAGGTCGACGGCCGCCCGATGCCATGCTCCTCGAGCGCCTTGATCAGCGTCGCCTCGGTGAAGCGCGGCGGCGGCTCCGTGAAGTGCTGGCTCGGCACGACGTCGCGGACGGTCGTGACGTCGCCTTCCGCGACCGCGGGCAAGGCCCGTTCGGCCTCCTCGTCCTCGGCCGCGCCGTCGTCCCGGCCCTCGGTGTAGACCGCGGCGAACCCGTCGAACAGCGTCTTCGTCGCGCTGGCTCGCAACTCATAGGGCGCCGCCGCCAGCTCGACCGTCGTGGTCTCGAGCTCCTTGGCCGCCATCTGCGACGCGATCGCCCGCTGCCAGATCAACCGGTACAGCCGGAGCTCGTCCCCCGCCAGCGTGCCGGCGAGCGAATCCGGGTCGCGCCGGAACGAGGTCGGCCGGATCGACTCGTGGGCCTCCTGGGCACCCTTCGCCTTCGTCTTGTAGACCCGGCCCTTCGGCATCGTGTACGGGTCGCCGAAGCGCGCCCGGATGACGTCGCGCGCCTCGCCCATCGCGACGCCGGCGATCGCGGTCGAGTCCGTCCGCATGTACGTGATCAGCCCGACGTGGCCGTCCGGCGTATCGACGCCCTCGTACAGCCGCTGGGCGACCGACATCGTCCGTTTCGGGCTGAACCCGAGCTTCCGGCTGGCCTCCTGCTGGAGGGTCGAGGTCGTGAACGGCGGCGCCGGGCTGCGCCTCTGCTTGCGGATCCCGACCTTCGTGACCGTCGGGGTCAGCTCGCGCAGGGCGGCCGCGTGGCGCAGGGCCGTCTCCTCGTCTCCGACGTCGAGCGTGGCGCCGTCGATCCGGACGAGCTCGGCGGCGAAGGTCGCCCCGTCGGCGGTCGCGAGGATCGCCTCGAGCGTCCAGTACTCGCGGGCCGTGAACGCGCTGATCTCGCGCTCGCGCTCGACGACGAGCCGGACCGCCACCGACTGGACGCGCCCGGCGGACAGGCCCGAGCGGATCTTCCGGCTGAGGAGTGGGCTGAGTGTGTAGCCGACGAGCCGGTCGACGATCCGCCGCGTCTGCTGGGCGTCGACGAGGTTGGTGTCGATCTGGCGCGGATGGGCGAACGCGTCGCGGATCGCGCCCTCGGTGATCTCGTTGAAGGTGACCCGCTGGGTCTTGCTCTTCGGCACGTGTGCCGCCTCGGCCACGTGCCAGGCGATCGCCTCGCCCTCGCGATCGAGGTCGGTGGCGAGGAACACCTGGTCGGCCGATTTAGCGGCCTTCGTGATCTCGGCGACCTGCTTGCGGCGGTCGTCGGAGATCACGTATTCGGGGGCGAAGTCATGGTCAACGTCCACGCCGAACTTGCCTTTGCCGGGATTTTCCGGCAGGTCGCGGACGTGGCCGTAGGAGGCGAGGACCTTGTAGTCGTCGCCCAGATAGCGTTCGATCGTCCTCGCCTTGGCAGGCGATTCCACGATCACGAGGTTCTTGGACACGGCCGGGAGCGTAGCACAGGGTCCTGCACGGACCATGCACGGCGGATGACCCGGCGATCACCTGCGGATTGCGTCGGGCGTAGCCCGACGAGGCGTCCGGTCCGTCAGCCCGAAGTGGTCGACGACCAGTCGAAGGCCGCGATCGTCCCGCGCTCCGGGCCACGTCCGACCCGGACGACCGCGCCAACGTCGGCGGCCCGCCGGGTCGCGTCGGCGAGACCCCGCGCCCCGGTCCGGGTCGGTGCGGTCTGGTCGAACCCGACGCCGTCGTCGGCCACGACGACCCGGGTGCGGATCCTGTCGACCGCGAGCGTGACGGCGATCGATGACGCCTCGCCGTGGCGGATCGCGTTGTCGAGGACGACCTGGGCGAACCGCCACGCCGCGCGCTCGACCGGCGCCGGCGACCGGCCATCCGCAGCCTCGATCTCGAGGGTGATCGGCGGAGAGCCGGTCGCCTCGAGGCGTTCTGCGAGGTCCTCCAGGGCTCCTACCAGACCGAACGAGTCGAGGACCACCGGCCAGCGGTCGGCCATCAGTCGCTCGAGCTCGAGATCTGCCGTTCGAAGGTGGCCGAGGACCCGCTCGGGGTCGCCGCCCGCCTCCGCCTCCGCGATCGCCCGCCGGAGACTCGGCAGGACCGTCGCGTGGAGGTCGCCGGCGAGCCGCTCCCGCTCGGCGGCCACGCGCGCCCCCTCCGCGACCGCCTGGCCCGGCAGGAGCTCGCGGAGCGTCGCGGCGGCGAGAGCCCAGCCTCGATCGGTCGTCGGTCCGGCGGTTGCCTCCGCTTCGAGCCGGGCCCGGGCGCGACGGACCCCGGCGCGGACGTCGGCCGCCACGCCAAGTGCGGCGATCCCGACGACGAATGGCGAGAAGGCCCAGATCGGGGCGGAGGCGACGTCGACCCAGGTGAAGGCCGGGTCCGCGCGCTCGCCGGCGGCGACCGCCACGATCGTCGTCACGATCGCGACGAGGAACCAGGCGAACAGCCCGATCGCGATCGGCCGCGCGATCGGGTCGAGCCGGCGACCGGGGCGGGTCGCGTAGCCGACCGCGATCCACAGCGTCACGACGGCACCGACGCTTGCCGGACCGGCCCATGCGAGCCAGCCGGCGACGCCGACGCGACCCGGATCGGCCATCGCGGCCTGCGCGATCGGGAGGGAGGCGGCGGCGAACGAGCCCCAGATCGCGCCGAGCCAGGCGAGGCTTGGCGAGCGCCGCCGGGCCAGGAGGATGAGGCAGAACGCGGCAAGCGCCGCGAGGAGCGCGACGGTCGAGGTCGTCGTGATCGCCGTGCGGCTGATCGTCGAGAGGATGTTCACGACACCGACCGAGACGAACCAGCCGATCGCGCCGTCGACCGGCCGGCGCTCCGGCGCGATGGCAGGTGTGGCGGCTGGCCGGGCGAGGACCGCTCTCACGGGTCGGTCCCGAGCCAGCCTTCGCGGACGGCGAGCATCGCCAGCTCGGTTCGGCTCAATACGCCGTACCGGCCGAACAGGCGGCGGAGGTGGCTTTCGACGGTCTTCACGCTGATCCCGAGGCCGGCGGCGATCTCGTCGTTCGTGGCGCCGCGGGCGAGCAGCTTGATCGCCCCCATCTCCCGGGCGCTCGGGCGACGCGGCGCCTCGCGCAAGGCGCGTAGCGTGACCGCCGGGAACCGGGTCTCGCCGCGCGCGACCGCCGCGACGGCGTCGAGGATTGCGGGCACCGCCGTCGCCTTGGAGAGGTAGCCCGCAGCGCCGCCCTCGAAGGCGGCCCGGAGGAAGCTCGGCTGGTCGAATCCGCTCAGGACGAGCACCCGCGGCCGACCGTGGCGGGGCCCGGTCGTCAGGGCCGCGAGGACGTCGAGCCCGGCCGGCTCGCCGTCGAGCCAGAGATCGCAGACGACCACGTCCGGGACGGTCCGGGCGACGAGCTCAAGCGCGTCTACGGCCGTGGTCGCGGTGCCGACCAGCGTGACGTCGTCGCGCTCGACGGTCGCCGCCGCGAGGGCGGCGGCGATTGCCGGGTGATCGTCGACGACGACGAGGCGGATCACCGCGCGAGCGTAGCGGCTGCTCGTCGGCGTTCCAACTCGATGATCACCCTGAACGGCGGCGGCTCCGCGCCGCGGCGAGGCGCGACCGGCCCGTGACCGAGCTCAGACGTCGCGGATGCGGCGGAGGAACTCCTCGTCGAGCTCGAGATCGGCCTCGGTCTCGAGGTCGAGATCGGTCGACCCGTTCGCGGGCGCGGTCTCCTCACCGGGCAGGTCGGCGAGACCCGTCGCCGAGGTGGCCGGGATCTCGATGAACCGGACGTGGAGATACGGGAACACGAAGACCGACCCACTCTGGTCGACAAAGATCGGCTTCTTCCCGTCGAGCAGTCGCACGTTCGTGCAGACGAGGCTGACGTCGGAAGAGACCGGCATCTGGTAGAGGTCGGCGATGAGGGGTTGCTCGTTCGAGATGTGGATGACGGCGTTGCGGATCACGTGGTGGATCGTCCCGGTTGAGCGACCGGGCGTCACCGGCCCGATGGTCCCGGTCCCGATTGGTCCCCGGTTCCTGGGCCATCGGTGCCGGGCGGCCGCCCAGGCCCGTCGACTAGCGGGGGTGGTAGAAGTCGACGACGAGGCGGACCCGCCCGCCGTACACCCAGACCCCGATCCCGCACCGATCGTATGCGGAGTTCATCAGGTTCACGTAGTGGCCGCCGTTGTACGACTTCTCGCTCTGGAAGAAGAGGTGCGACCCGAGCACGGCCGAGTACGGGTTCCCGGAGCGGCAGCCGAGGTTCTCGGCCCAGATGTAGCTCGTGTAGCCTGCCGCGCGCAGCCGATCGCCCGGCGTCCCGCCGATGAAGTGGTCGCACCAGCCGTTGACCGCGAGCTTCTTTGCGTACGGCCGCGAGACCTTCGACGAGATCCCGGCATCGAGCTTGAGCGGCGCGACGTTCCGCCCGCCAGGGCTCGAGCACGTCCCGGTCGAGGTGACCCATCCGCCGGTCCGCGTGCAGTTCATCAGCCGCAGGTAGTAGGTCTCGACCGCGCCCCACGACCCGCCACCGACCGCGCCGCCACCCGAGCCGCTAGCCGATGACGTCGAGATCGCGGCGGCCTTCGCGGGCGCCACGGTCCGGAAGGCGGACGTCCAGGCCTTCGCGAGCGGCACGCCCTGCGCCGAGGTCGCAGCGGTCGTGATCTTCATGACGACGCGGGCGTTCTCCGGCATCGTCGACAGGGGCTGGAAGACGAGCACCGTGCTCGATTCGGCGAATCGGACGGTGCCGCGGATCGGCTTCCCGGCGATCGAGACCGAGAAGGCGGCCTTCGTCGTCGCGGGCGTCATCGGCTCGCTGAACCGGAGCGAGAGCGTCGCCCGACGCGAGACGTTCGTCGTGCTGCTCACCGGCCGGAAGCGCACGACGTGCGGCGCGCTCGAGGTGCGGACCGTGAGCGGCGCGACCGTGGTCACCGCCGAGCCATCGACGTCGACGAGGGCGCCGAGCGCCACCCGGTAGCGGGTGGCCGGCTTGAGTTGGCGGGTTGGCGTGAACGTGAACGCGAGCCCGGACATCGCCTCGTCGCCGGTGGTCGCGGCGTCGGCGACGAGCTCCCCGTCGACCGCAGGGCCGACCTTCAGCGCGGCCTTGACGGCCGACAGCCCGACCGGGTGATCGAACGAGATCCGGAACGCCGTCGCGATCGAGGTCGCGGTGCCGGCGGGCTGGGTGACGGCGATCCGCCCGGAGGTCACGGCCCGCGTGATGAAGGCCGCGCGCACCGCGGTGGACATCGGGCGGCCGCCGGCCGCGAGCGTCCCGGGGGCGATCGTGATCGTGTGGTAGCGGCCGGCTTCCCAGTGGCTCGTCGGACGGACGGTGAGGACCGTCCGGGACGCGTTCCACGTCAAGTCGATCCCCGTGGCCGGGGTGACCGTGAGGGACGCCGCGACGCTCTTCGCGTCCATCGGCTCGCTGAAGCGGATCTGGACCGGTGCGTGCAACTCGGTGCCGGCGCCGATCGACGAGAACGCGTCAGCGGCGAGCGCCGTGATCGGCGGGGCCGGCTGGGTGGCGGTCGTCGTGACCGGACGCGACAGCCCGAGCGCCGCGACGACGACGACGATTCCCACGCCCGCGGCAAGGCCAATCCGAGCGGCGACCGAGCGGCGGGCGAGCAGCGGCAGGTAGAGGATCGCCAGGACGGGGACGGCAAGGGCCGCGGCGGCGACCTTTCGCAATACGACAGTCTCCTGCTCGGTTCGCTGGGGGACGACACACCGCTCGGGGCCTGTCGGCCGCCATGCGTTCCTCCCGCGGCCGCGGCCACCCTAGCACGGGCCGGCCGAGACGGGCAAACCCCGGCGGCGCGGCGCTCGGACCTCCGGCGCCGTCGCGCTTGCCAGCTGGCCGGCCGCACGATAGCGGCCGTAGGTGGAGGTCGCGAGACCGCGGAGCTCGAGGAGCGTGATCGCACCGAGGACGGTCGCGGGCGGCTGGCCGGTCGTGGCGACCAGCTCGTCGAGGCTGCCGTGCCCCGCCACGAGCGCCGCGCCGACCTGACGCGCCGTCGGGCCCAGCTCGACGAGCACCGCCTCGAGCCCGGGGCGTCGCACCCGGCGGCTCCGCTGTGGCCCGTTCGCCGTGTCCGGATCGCCGTCCTCCGCCGGCGTCTCGACGAGCTCGAGATCGACCATCAGCTCCGGGATCCCGGCGACGATTCGCGCCTCGCCGGGCAGCTCGCGCAACCAGGCGAGGCAGCCGGCCGAGCGCTTCTCGTCGATCGGGCCCGGGACGAGGAAGAGGCCGCGTCCCTGCTCGAGCGCCCACCGTGCGGTGATCAGCGCTCCGCTCTTCAGCGGCGCCTCGACGACGATCGTCGCGTCGGCGAGACCGCTGATCACCCGGTTCCGTTTCGGGAACGTGTACCTGGTCGGCTCCTGATCGGGCCACGACTCGGACACGGTCGTCCCGCCGTTGCCCACGATCTCCGACGCGAGCCGGTGGTGGACCTGCGGAAACAAGTGGTCGTGGCCGGACCCGAGGACCGCGATCGTCGGGGCGTGCTCGGCGACGGCGGCGGCGTGCGCCGCGCCGTCGATGCCGACCGCCAGCCCGGAGACGACGACGGCTCCGGCCTGCGTTACGGCCCCGGCGATGCGGGCAGCGACGAGGCGGCCACGTTCGGTCGGCCGGCGCGTGCCGACGATCGCGACGGCGCGCCGTGCACTGAGGACGTCGACGTCGCCGCGAACGATGAGCACCGGCGGCGGAAGCTCGATCGCTCGGAGGCGAGCCGGGTACTCCGGGTCGTCGAGGGTGACGATGGTCAGGCCACTCGCGCGGAGCGCGGCGAGACGCTCATCGAGGAGTGCGCGCAGCCCGACGATCGCCTCACCGACGACCTCGTCGAACTTCGAGCGGCCGTCGGCCTCGGCCGCGATCCGGGCGAATCGAGCGGCCGCTCCACTGAGGCCTGCCGCGGCCAGGATCGTGAGCGCGCTGCCGTAGGCCGCGAGCAGTGCAGCGAACCCGGCTGGGCCGAGGCCGTCGACCGAGAGGAGCACGGCCCAGGCCTCGCGCTCGCTCGGCGGCGCCGCGGCGGGGATCGCCTGCGACATCGCTCAGCTCGCCTCACGGGCGTCGACCCGCGCAGCCGGGGAGCGATAGCGGGTCGCCTCGTCGAGGTGCTCGACCTCGACCGCGTCCGCACCGCCGAGGTCGGCGATCGTCCGGGCGACCCGCAGCACCCGCTCCATCCCGCGTCCGGTGAGCGCCTCGAGATCGGCCACTGCCACGGCGCGTGCCGCGGTCCTTGGGGAGAGGTCGCAGGCCACCCGCAGGGCGCGCCCGGAGAGCCGGCCGTTCAGCCGCCCCGCGCGGCTCACCTGGACGTCCCGCGCCGCACGGATGCGTGCGCCAACGACCGCGGACGACTCGGGCTCGCGGCCGGCGATCAGGGCGCCCGGGGCCACGCGACCCATCGTCACCCAGAGGTCGATCCGGTCGCGGAGGGGCCCGCTGACGCGCCCGGCGTAGCGCTCCGGCGAAAGGACCGGGCAGCGGCAGCGCCCCGAGGGATCGCCGGCGAACCCGCACGGACAGGGGTTCATCGCGGCGACGAGCATGAACCGGGCTGGGAACCGTGTCGCTCGACCGACCCGGGCGATCGAGACGAATCCGTCCTCGAGCGGTTGACGGAGTGCCTCGAGGACGTCCCGTCCGAATTCCGGCAGCTCGTCGAGGAACAGGACGCCGTGATCGGCCAGGGTGACCTCGCCCGGCGACATCCGCGGCCCGCCGCCGACCATCGCTGCGTAGGACAGGGTGTGGTGCGGCGCCCGGACCGGAGCGCGCCGTCGCAACTCGCGGATCGGCCCTTCGCCGGCGACCGACGCGACGATCGTGGCCGCGAGCGCCTCCGCGTCGTCGAGCTCCGGCAGGAGTCCGCTGATCGTCCGCGCAAGGAGCGTCTTGCCCGATCCCGGCGGCCCGATCAGGAGGAGCCCATGGCCACCTGCAAGTGCGATCTCCAGCGCGCGACGCGCCTCCAGCTGGCCACGGACCTCGGCGAGGTCCGGTGCTGGATCGGCGACGCGGCTCGTCATCGCGGACGCGGCCTTCGCCGCTACGCTCGCCGCCGCAGCCGAGAGCTCGCTCGGCTCCGCCAGCTCGACCCGCCGCGGGGCCAGCCGGCTCGTCCGGCGGCTCCGCCGGCGGACCGCATCCGCGGCCTCGCGGAGCGAGCGAACGCCGATGATCGCGATCCCCTCGACCAGGGCCGCCTCGGCCAGCGCCTCGGCCGGAACGATCACCCGGCCGACCCCCCGCCGAGCGAGCGCAGCCGTCATCGGCAGGATCCCCGGCACGCTGGCGACCTCGCCACCGAGCGACAGCTCCCCGATCAGCGCGATCCGCCCTGGCGCCGCGGTGACCTGCTCCGAGCCCAGGAGGATTCCGATCGCGATCGCCAGGTCGAGCGAGGCGCCCGCCTTGCGGAGGTCGGCCGGCGCGAGGTTCACCGTGATCCGTCGCGGCGGATGGCTGAACCCGGCGTTCCGGATCGCGCCGCGGACCCGTTCCCGCGCCTCCTGGAGTGCGGCATCGGCGAGCCCGACGATCGTGAACCCGGGCAACCCGGGCGCGACATCGACCTCGACCCGGATGACCCGGCCGTCGAGACCGACGAGCGTGGACGAGAGCAGGGTGGCCAGCACGGCCCGACCCTATCGAGTGGCGCTCACCGGCGGATCAACGGGGACTTCGCCACGGCTCACCGGGCGCCCGTAGTGGCGCCGGCAGGGCCTCGATCGCCCGCGATCAGCCTCGCAGCAACGCCGGTGCCGCGGCATTCGCCATCGGCGCCTTGTCGACGGTCCGCGCGAAGTCGAGGAGCGACCGGCCCAGCAGCGAATCGGCCTTCGTGAACATGAACGGCGCGCCCGAGTTGAGAGCGCTGATCGCACCGCGGTACTCGTTCACGACCTGGTGGTCGATCGTCCGCTTCAGCGCGCCCTCGGCGTTCTTCACGTTGATCCCGGTGAACGCGTTCGAGCGGTTGAGGACGAGCTGGACCTTTCGCTGCTCATAACCGAGGTGACCGATCGTCTCGAGCACGAGCCGGACGTTCTTCAGGCACGACAAGTCGGCGGTCATGACGACGAACATCGTGTCGGCCGCCTCGAGGATCCCGAGGTTGACGTCGTCGAGGCGCTTGTCGATGTCGACGAGGACGTAGTCGTAGAGGCCGCGCAGTTGCTCGAGGATGATCGGCAGGTGCGCTTCGGTCACGAGCTCGGCGCTCTCCGGCGACGGCGGCGCGAGGAGCAGGTCGACGCCCGAATCGTGCTTGACCATGACCTGCCGGACGAGGTCCTGGTCGATCGTCGGGGCCGACACCAGATCGACGATCGACTTCTTGTCGAGGCCCAGGTCGAGGAACACGCGGTGGTCGCCGAACTGGAGATTGCCGTCGACGAGGGCGACCTTGCGGCCGAGCTCACGATGGAGGGCGATCGCGGCGTTGATGGCGATCGTCGTCGTCCCGACGCCGCCCTTCGCGCCGTAGAGCGCGAGGACCCGGCCCAGCGGCGGCCGCCCGACGAGCGTCTCGTGCGGCGCGAACCGGGCGAGGAGGCTCTTGATCCGGGCCATGAGCTCGGCGGGGTGGAACGGCTTGATCAGGTAGTCGTCCGCGCCGGCGCGCAGGCCCCGGACCTTCTGCTCGACCTCTCGCTCGGCGGTCAGCATGATGATCGGCACGTGGCCGGTCGTGCCTTCCTCGGTCCGGATCTTCGTCGCGACCTGGTAGCCGTCGAGCTTCGGGAGCATGACATCGAGGAGGATCAGGTCCGGCGCTTCGGCGCCCCAGAGGCGGAACCCCTCGGCCCCGTCCGCGGCGACGACGACCTCGTAGCCCTCCTGCTTCAGGGTGTACTGGAGCAGGCGCTGGACGTTTGGGTCGTCGTCGACGACGAGGATCTTGGCCGCCATCAGTCTCCTTCCGGTCCCAGGACGTCGGAATCCGCTGTCGGCTCCCCCGACGCGTGGATTATAGGCACCACCTCACGGGCCTCGATGAACGCCAGACGAAGGAACCGGCTGACCCGTTCGTCCCATTGCGCGGGCTCTGCGCGACGTGCCTGGCCGTGCTCGGCGCCAGGCACCTCCCAGTGGCTGGCCGACGGTCCGGCGAGGCCGGCGAGCCGCCGACCGTCGCTCGGCCTGACGGTCCGATCGGCGCCGCCATGGATCAGCATGAGCGGCACGGGCTCGACGAGCCCGATGATCCGCCCGGGCTCCATCGCCCGGAGGTCGCCGCCCACGCGCCGGCCGGCCAGCGTGAACATCCGGCCGGCGAGCGCCCGGCGGAGCGGCCCGCCGACCGGCAAGGGCATCCGGTTGGCGATCGGAACACGGACATCGGGCGCGACCGACTCGACGACGGCCGCGACGATCTGCGGTCGCGGCGCCTCCGCAGTCACGGGTGCCGTCGGGTCGAGGTCCGCCTGGGCGAGCGTCCCGTCACCGAGGACCACGATCGCGCTGAGCGCGACGTTGCCGCCCATCGACGAGCCGACGAACGCGACCCGCCGGATCCCGCGCTCGCCGAGCCAGGCCAGCGCGCCTGCGACATCCTCGATCTCGTGGAGCCCGAACGTCGTCGGCGCATCGTCAGAGCCGCCGTGGCCGCGGAAGTCGAGCCCGAGCACGCCGGCCGTCCGGCGGAGCGTGGGCCCGAGCTCGACGAGATCGGGCGCGACCGAGCCGGTCCAGCCATGAAGCAGGAGGATCGCCTCGTAGGGATCGGGCTGCCATGGCGGCGCACCGGGATCGTCGCCGGCGACCGGCCCGTGCTCGGCCGGCAGCCAGCGAGCCGTCAGGCGCAGACCGTCCCGCGAGCGGAGCCGGATCACCTCGCCGCCGAGGGCGTCGACGGCGGCCTTGAGCCCGGCCTCGTCCGGCCCGACCCGTGGTGCGGCGAGGAGTCGCTCGGCGCCTCGCCCGATCACCGGGCGGCAGCCGCCCCGGAAGGCCCGTCGGGCCCCATGCCTCGCTCGACGTATCCCTGGATCGGCTCGAGGAGCCGGGTGAACTCGGTCGGGATCACGAACTTGGTCGCGGGGCTCGAGCCAAGCGCCTTGAGCGCCTCGAGGTACTGGAGGGCCATCGTCTTCGAGTCGACGCCGGACGCGGCGCCGTAGATCCGGGTCAGGGCCTCGCTGAAGCCCTCGGCCCGCAGGATCGCGGCCTGGCGGTCGCCCTCAGCCTTGAGGATCTCGGCCTGCTTCTGACCCTCCGCGACGTTGATCGCCGCCTGCCGCGAGCCCTCGGACTCGGTGATGACGGCGCGCCGGGTCCGCTCGGCGGAGAGCTGCCGGTTCATCGCGTCCTGGACGTCGCGGGGCGGCGTGATCTCGCGGATCTCGACCGTCGTCACCTTGCCGCCCCAGCGCTCGGTGACCTCGTCGAGCTTGACCCGGAGGACCTCGTTGATCTGCTCCCGCTTGGACAGGACCTCGTCGAGGAGGATGTCGCCGATGACGGCGCGGAGCGTCGTCGTCGCCACGCCCTGGAGGGCGCCCGGGAAGTTCGCGACGTTGACGACGCTCTTCAGCGGGTCGGCGATCCGCCAGTAGATCAGGAAGTCGACGTTGATCGGGGCGTTGTCCCTCGTGATCGTCGTCTGGCTCGGGACCTCGATGAACTGCTCGCGGATGTCCACCTTGACCGGCCGATCGATGACGGGGACGAGGAAGCGGAGGCCCGGGTCGCGGACCATCAGCTCGTTCGTCTTGCCGAGCCGGAAGACGACCATCTTCTCGTACTGCTGCACGACGCGAATCGAGAGATAGACGATGACCAGCAGGACGACCCCCACGAACGCCACGATGGCAAGGACGATGGCTACATCCACGGGTGCTCCTTCAGGCTTGGATGGGTTGCCCGGACATGGGCTGGGTGGCGTCTGGGTCCGGCTCAACGATGACGGTCAGGCCCTCGCTGCGCACGACACGAACGGGCGTGCCCCGCGGGATCGGCTCTTCGCCCGTCGCACGAGCAGACCACTCCTCACCGGCGACATAGACAGAACCGAGGGGATCGATCGGCCGGCGGACCTGCCCCACCGTGCCCGATGGGACGCCGGCAAGGGCCCAACTCGGGCCCGTCATCTGACGTGTCTTGATCGCGATGATCGTGATCAGCGCCCCGAAGGCGGCCGTTGTCACCGTCATCACGATGAGAAGCGGCAGCGCCACGCGGACATCTGGCTCGAACGGGCCGCTCTGCGTATACAAGGCCGACGCGCCCAGCACGAAGCAGACGACGCCGCCTACGGTCAGCAGGCCATGGCTCGTGACGGTCGGCTCCAACCCGAACAGCAGGATCCCGAGCCCAATCAGGACGAGGCCGCCGACGTTGAGCGGCAGGCTCCCGAAACCGATGAACGCGAGCACGATCGCAATCGCGCCCAGGATCCCGGTCACGAAGTTCGGGTTCTGAACCTCGAAGAGGAGGCCGTAGAAGCCGACCGTGAAGAGGATCAGAGCGATGTTCGGGTCGGCGAGCAGGTGGAGGATGCCCTGGAATGGGTTGATCGGCGCCTCGACGACCGGCGCGCCGCCGAGGTCGAGCACGACGGGCGCGCCGCGAACCTCGACCGTCCTGCCGGAGGCCTGGCGGACGACCTCGTCGATCGTGGCGGCCAGGCCATCGACGGCACCCACGGTGACGGCCTCCGTGGCAGGCGAGGATTTGGCCTCGGCGACGGTCCCTACGGCCCAATCGACCGGCCGATGACGGACCTGGGCGATCGAGGTGACCCACGCGATCGCGTCGTTCTTCACCTTCTCGCCGAGCGTCCCCGGAATGTCCTGGCCGGACGAATCGATCGGTGACGCCGCCCCGATCCGCGTGCCCGGCGCCATGTAGGCCAGGTTGGCCGAGAGCGTGATGAACGTCCCGGCGCTCGCGGCGAAGCCACCCGACGGCGCGACCCAGACGATGACCGGCACGCGCGCCTCGAGGATCGCCGACACGATCCGCTGCGTCGCGTCGAGGCTGCCGCCCGGAGTGTTCAACTTGATCACGACGGCCTTCGCGCCGCCGTCCGCGAGCGTGTTCAGGGAGCCTTGGAGGTATTCCGCCATGATCGGGTCGACCACCCCGGAGGTCGGCAGCACGACGATCGAGCCGGCGGTCGCGGCGCGGACCGGCGACGCCAGCAGCACGAGCCCGGCGAGCGACAGGAGTGCCGCCAGGACGGGTCGGCGGCGATCGAGACGGTCCCTCACGGGTGACCTCCTCGGATCATCGTACTGCGGGTCGCCCCTCGAGGAACTCGAATGCGATTCGGCTCCAGGTCTCCAGCCGGTCGCTCACGGCCGCGACCTCCCCGGCGGAGACGAAGGCGCCGCTGAGCTTGTCGGTCTCGCGGATCGCGACAGGCCGGCCGGCGGCATCACCCTCGTAGACGAGGCCGAGGTGGACCTGCCCGACGGACGTCGTGTCGTCGTTCAGCAGGCCGACGAACCGGAACGCCGGCAGGAAGTCGACAACGAGCTCCTCGTGCCATTCGCGGGCGAGCGCGGCCGTCAGGTCGCCGTCGAGGCCGCCATCTGCGGGATTGACGTGGCCGCCCACGCCGATCGAGAACCGGTCGTGGAGGCGGGCGTCGCTCCCCGCCCTCGTCCGACGCATGAGGTACCACGCCTCCCCGTCGCGCAGGACCGGGTACGGGATCACCTGCTTCCAGCTCGGGTCGTCCTCCATCGCCGCGCGTGGCCGGAAGGCGCCGGCGCGCCGGATGAGCTCGGCGAGGGCGGTCTCGTGCGCGTCGCGGATCCCGAGCCAGGCCGAGCCGCCACCGAGCTCCGCGATGACGGCGGCGGTCGGCACGACGAGAACGAGCTCGTCGGTCACGGGTCCGCTGCGGCGGCGTCCCGCGCCGCGAGGAGCCGATCGCGGAGCTCCGTCGGCTCGACCCCCTCTTCGAGCAACCCGATCCACTCGTCCAGCGCCGCCGCGAACAGCCGGAGCGCGTTCGACGTCGCGACCCGGTTCGTCGCCAGGATGCCGGCGCCCATGTCCGGGTCACCCCGGGCCAGCCGCGTCATCGACGCCCAGCCGCCCGCGGCCAGCACCGCGGCTGCGTCCCACTCGGGCCGTCCAACGGCCGCCCCTGCCATCGCGGCGGATACGACGAGCGGGGCGTGGCTGATCAGGGCAACGGCCTCGTCGTGCTCCGCAGCGCTCATCCGGATCGGCCGCGCCCCGCAGGCCGTGGCCAGCGCCAGGACCCGGTCGGTCGCCTCCACGTCGGCAGCTGGCACCACGACCCACGGTCGATCGACGACGAGGGCGGCGTCAGAGGACGCGTAGCCGGTGGCTTCGCGACCGGCCATCGGATG
>DASXTH010000281.1:0-4551 GCA_036505555.1 Candidatus Limnocylindrales bacterium
CCCATCGTCTCCTGGAGCTCCTCGTGGAGTCGGTACGGGCTCTCGGCCTCGGCCCCGTCGCCAACGGCCGCCGCGAATGGGGCGGCGAGCTCGGCCGCCGCGACACGTACGCCGGTCGGATCGACGTGCGGAAAATCCTTCTGCGCGGCCGCGAACTGGGCGGCCGCGGCGCCGGTTCGCTGGCCGAAGACGAGCAGATCGGAGAGCGAATTGCCACCGAGCCGGTTCGCCCCGTGCATGCCGGCTGCGACCTCGCCGGCTGCATACAACCCGGCACGCGTCGTGGCCCCGGTCTCGGCATCGACCCGGATCCCGCCCATCATGTAGTGCGTCGTCGGCCCGACCTCCATCGGACCGGCGGTGATGTCGACGTCGGCGAGCTCCTTGAACTGGTCGTACATCGACGGCAGCTTGCGCCGGACGTGTTCCGCGGGCAGGTAGCTGATGTCGAGGAAGACGCCGCCATGCGGCGATCCACGGCCCTCGCGGACCTCGGTATAGATCGCCCGGGCGACATTGTCGCGGGTTGAGAGCTCCGGCGGTCGGCGCGCGTCGGTCGTCGTTCCCTCGCTCTGCGCCGCGACCCAGCGCGACGCCTCCTCGTCGGTCGCGGCATATTCCGCGCGGCGATCTTCGGGCAGGTACTTCCACATGAAGCGCTCGCCGTCCTTGTTTCGCAGGATGCCGCCCTCGCCGCGCACGGCCTCGGTGACGAGCAGACCCCGGACGCCCGGCGGCCAGACCATGCCGGTCGGGTGGAACTGCACGAACTCCATGTCGATCAGCTCGGCGCCCGCGAGGTACGCCAATGCCTGACCGTCGCCCGAGTACTCCCACGAGTTCGAGGTGATCTCGTACGCGCGCCCGATCCCGCCGGTCGCCAGCACGATCGCCTTCGCTGGGAAGACCACCGTCTGGCCGGTCGTGCGCCAGTAGCCGAACGCTCCCTTGACCCGGTCGGGGCGTGACATCAGGTGGGTGATCGTGCATTCCATGTAGACCTTGATGCCGGCCGCGACCGCCCGGTCCTGCAACGTCCGGATCATCTCGAGCCCGGTCCGGTCGCCGACATGGGCGAGGCGCGGATGGGTGTGCCCGCCGAATGGGCGCTGAAGGATCCGACCGTCGCGGGTCCGGTCGAACACGGCGCCCCACAGCTCGAGCTCGCGGACCCGGTCGGGCGCCTCCTTGGCGTGGAGCTCGGCCATCCGCGGGTTGTTGAGGAGCTTGCCGCCGACCATCGTGTCGCGAAAGTGGATCTGCCAGCTGTCGTCCGGCGCGACGTGCCCCAGCGCCGCGGCGACGCCGCCCTCCGCCATGACCGTGTGCGCCTTGCCGAGGAGCGACTTGCAGACGAGCCCGACCGATGCCCCCTGCTCGGCGGCCTCGATCGCCGCGCGAAGGCCGGCTCCGCCCGCGCCGATCACCAGGACGTCGTGCTCGTAGCGCTCCGGGGTGTCGCTCACCAGCGGATCGCCGGGTCGACGAGGATCCCCAGCGCGAGCAACCGGACGTAGACGTCGGCCAGGGTCACGGTGATCAGGCTCGCCCAGGCCCACGCCATGTGATGGCGATTCAGGGACGTGAGCCACTGCCACAGGCCATGGCGGACCTGCGCTCGGCGCGAGCACGAGAAGCAGTCGAGCCTGCCGCCGACGAGGTGCCGGAGCGAGTGGCACGAGAGCGAGTAGCCGGTCAGGAGCGCCGCGTTCCCGAACAGGATCACGACGCCGAGCCCGATCCGAAGCCGTCCGTCCGGGACGACCGACGCCGCGGCGTCGATCCACAGGAACGCCAGCGGGATGAACGCGAGGTACAGGAAGTAGCGGTGGATGTTCTGGAGGATGAACGGGAACGCCGTCTCCATCGCATACCGGCGGTGGATCGTCGGCTCCCCGACCGCGCAGCCTGGCGGGTCGGCGAAGTAGAACCGGTAGTAGGCCTTCCGGTAGTAGTAGCAGGTCGCCCGGAAGCCGAGCGGGATCCACAGGATGAAGATGCCCGGACTGATCCAGCTCGGCAGCCAGTCCGGCGTGATCAGCGGCGAGAAGAGGGGCGACAGGTACTCGTCGACCTTGTAGGCGGTGCCGAAGATCGGGGTCCACAGGATCCCGCTGACGAAGAGGTACGTGGCGCAGACGGTGAAGAGCGTCGCCTGGACGCCGGGGGCGAGCCACCACCAGTCGCGCCGACGGGTGACACCGAGGCCCGCCGGTGCGGTCCCGGGCGGCTTGATCGAGGTCCCGGCAGTCGTCATCGCGGCGACTCGATCAGCCGACGGCCGCGGATGCCGCGGGATCGCTCGGCGCCGACGAACCCAGGCGCTCGATGATCGCGTCGGCGAACTCGCTCGTGCCGGCCTCGCCGCCGAGGTCGTACGTCGTCCGGCGCCCGTCGGCGATGACGGCTCGGAGCGCCGTTTCGACGGCCTCGGCCGCCGCCTGCTCGCCGAGATGACGGAGCATCAGGACGCCGCTCAGGATCAGCGCGGTCGGGTTCGCCTTGTTCAGGCCCGCGTACTTCGGCGCGGAGCCGTGGACCGGCTCGAACACCGCCGCCTCGGTCCCGATGTTCGCGCCGGGCGCGACACCCAGCCCGCCGACGAGACCTGCGCACAGGTCGCTGACGATGTCGCCGTAGAGATTCGGCAGGACGAGGACGTCGTACAGGTCCGGCTTCTGGACCAGCTGCATGCACATGTTGTCGACGATCCGGTCCTCGAACTCGACGCGACCCTCGTAGCCGGCCGCGACCGTCCGGCAACTCTCGAGGAACAGCCCGTCCGAGAGCTTCATGATGTTCGCCTTGTGGACGGCGGTGACCTTCCGCCGGCCGTTCGCAACCGCGTACTCGAAGGCGTAGCGGGCGATCCGCTCCGAGGCGGCCCGGGTGATGATCTTGATCGACTCCGCGGCGTCGGGGCCGACCATGTGCTCGATGCCGGCGTAGAGGTCCTCGGTATTCTCGCGGACGATCACGAGGTCGACGTCCTCGTAGCGCGTCTCGAGGCCCTTCATCGACCGGGCTGGCCGGAGGTTCGCGTACAGGCCGAGGGCCTGGCGGAGCGTGACGTTGGCGCTCCGGAAGCCGCCGCCGACCGGCGTCGTGATCGGGCCCTTGAGGGCGACCTTGTTGCGGCGGATCGACTCGAGGACCTGCTCCGGGAGGGGCGTGCCGTGCTCGGCGATCATCGCCTCGCCGGCCTCCTGGACCTCCCACTCGAACCCGACACCGCTCGCCTCGAGGACGCGACGAGTCGCCTCTGCCAGCTCCGGACCGATGCCGTCGCCGGGGATGAGGGTCACACGGTGGGCCATGGCCCGATTGTAGCCCGCGGGTCGGAGCCGGGGCCGTGCTGTTCGGCCCGCCTGCGGGCACTGCTTGTGGATCGTTTCCACATCGATCAAGCGGGTGTTGGCGCGGTACCATCGACACCCCGACCAGCGTCCCTCGACGGAGTTCGCGCCGCGTGAAGATCCAGGAAGCCGACGCCAAGTCGCTCCTCGTCGCCCAGGGCCTGCCGGTCCCGCCGTGGGAGGTCGCCCACACCGCCGCCGAGGCGCGTGACGCTGCCGAGCGATTCCTCGCAGGGGGCGCCGGGCAGGTCGTCATCAAGGCCCAGGTGCTCGTCGGCGGACGGGGCAAGGCGGGCGGCGTGAAGCTCGCCGGCTCCGGAGACGAGGCCGAGCGCGTTGCCGCCGCGATCCTCGCCCTCGAGATCAAGGGAATCCCGGTTCGCAAGGTCCTCGTCGGGCCGGCGGCCGACATCGTCAAGGAGTTCTACCTGGCGGCGGTCCTCGACCGCGCCAGCCGACGGGTGATCGTCATGGGATCGGCCGAGGGCGGGGTCGAGATCGAGGCGGTCGCGGCCGACCGTCCCGAGGCGATCACGACGATCCGGGCGCACCCAATCGCTGGCTTTCTGCCGTTCAAGGCCCGGGAGATGGCGTTCCGGCTCGGGCTCGGCGGGCACCTCAAGGAGGCGACGGCGATCGCGACCGGCCTCGTCCGGACGATGCTCGCGAACGACGCCGACCTGGTCGAGATCAACCCGCTGGCGATCGTCCGCGAGACGGGGCGGGACGGGGCGACGGTCGAGCGCCTCCAATGCCTGGACGCGAAGATCACCCTCGACGACTCCGCTCTGGCGCGCCATCCGGGCCTGGAAGAGTTGCGCGACCCCGACGAGGAGGATCCGGTCGACCGCGAGGCTCGCGAGGCCGGCCTGACGTTCATCAAGCTCGACGGGACGATCGGCTGCATGGTCAACGGCGCGGGGCTCGCCATGACGACGATGGACCTCGTCAAGCGCGCCGGCGGGGAGCCCGCGAACTTCCTCGACATCGGCGGCGGGGCGCGCGCCGACAAGGTCGCCCACGCGATGCGCCTGATCCTCTCCGACCCCAAGGTCAACGCGATCCTCGTGAACATCTTCGGCGGGATCACGCGTGGCGATGAGGTCGCCCGCGGCCTCATCGAGGCACGTGGCCAGCAGGAACGCGACGTGCCGATGGTCGTGCGGATCGTCGGGACGAATGCGGCGGAGGCCGC
>DASXTH010000282.1:0-5901 GCA_036505555.1 Candidatus Limnocylindrales bacterium
GCCCGCCGTCGAGGAGGAGGCGAGCGCGACCGGACAGCTCCTCCGGATCGACCGACGCGGGCAGTGCCTCGTCGAACCCAAGTGCGAGCGCGTCGAGACGACCGGTGACGTCGGCAGGATCGTTCAGAAGGATCAGTCGAAGCGACGGCCGCCGGCGCCGCTCGGCGACCGCCGCGAGGAGCTCCCGCGAGTCGGCCGGCGGGGCCGAGAGGACGGCGAGGCTGGGCCGGAGCTCACGCAGGAGGTCCACGAACGCGGGACCCGCCGCGACGGACGCCACGGTCCCGAAGGGCTGATCGGCCAGGAGCGTCCGGCCCTCCGCGGCCAGCACGAGCCAGGTCCGACCAGAGCCGGTCGCACTAGGTCGAGGGATCGAGGTGGGCGCGCCGATGGTGTCGATGTTCTCGCTCCGGCCGCTTCCGGGTTCGCGTCCCCGCCGCTGCTGCACGGCGCGGGTGATGTCGAAGTTCGGCCGACGTGCCGAGGAGCACATCGGCCGAAGAGGAGGAACCGGAAGACGATCCGAGCACGCCCACCGGTCTGGTTCGTACGTTCGTCGCCGGACGTTTTCATTTCGTTTGCGAGGAGTCAACGCGTGGGTGATTAGCCGCGCGATTCGATGATCGTCGCAATGGCAGACCGCAAATTGGCTGCATGCCGGGCGACGGCGTGGGTGCGCATGGGCGAGAATGGACGCGGGGTGGGTAGTGAGGAGGACACGATGACCGGACCTACGAGCGAGACCGGCGATCGGTCGACGCGGCCCGCGGCCGCACCGGCTGGGCGCGGCTCGACGGCCGCCCGACAGGACGGCGCGATCACGCCGGCCGCCGCATTGGCCCGGCACATCGAGTGGCTCGAGTTCGCGCTGGCAGCGGCACGTTCCGAGGAGAGCTGGCGGGCCGGCCGTCTCGAGAAGGCGACGAAGAAGAACCGCGAGCGGCGGACGACGCGCCTTGCCGAGGTCCGCGACGAGATCGCCGAGCTCGCGGCGCTCGTCGCTGCGATCCACGGACTCCAGCCGCGACGGGGGCGCCCGCCGGGGAGCAAGTCCAGGACGCCGCGCGCCGCCGGAACGCGGAAGCGCGCCGCGGCCACGCCGCGCAGGCGCGCGTCGGCGACCCCGGCCGCGGGCGCCGCGCCGGCGTCGACAGCCGATGCGACGACCGCGGCAGCCGATTCAGCAGCGACGATGCCAGCTTCCGCTCGGACGACGACGACGCGTCGTCGCCCGGCCGCCAAGCCCGGCCCGAAGCCCGGGACGAAGCGCACCTCGACGGCGGGATCGACCCCGCGCCGGACACGCCGGACGGGCGGAACCGTCACCGAAGGGCCGGCGTGAGCCTCGGCCGGCGTCGTCCGTCCGCCTGAGCGACCCGGTT
The DNA here is from genome assembly GCA_036505555.1 of Candidatus Limnocylindrales bacterium. GTDB lineage: Bacteria > Chloroflexota > Limnocylindria > Limnocylindrales > CSP1-4 > CF-46. Next base: position 1,383 of record DASXTH010000282.1, read on the forward strand.
CGACGTGCCCAGGCGACCCGGCGCCGCGATCGATCTTGGTTCGACCTCCGTCCATCTCCTCGTCGCTCGCCCGGAGCGGAGCGGACTCGTCGTCCTCGACGACGAGTCGGCATTCCTGGGTCTGGGCGCTGCCGTTGATGCTACGGGCTCGCTCGGCTCCGCCGGCCGGGCGACCCTCGTGACGACGGTCGCGGCGTACGTCGAGCGGGCGCGCTCGCTCGGCGCCGCGCAGCCCATCGTCATGGGGACCGAGCCGCTCCGCCGGCTGGCCGACGCGACCCGGATCGTGGCCGAGCTCTCGGCCGGGACCGGCTGCCCGCTCGCGGTGCTCGAGCACGAGGAGGAGGCATTGCTCACGCTCGTCGGGCTGACCGCCGGCCGAGCCGTGACCGGGGACCTCCTCGTCGTCGACATCGGCGGTGGGTCGAGCGAGCTGGTCGAGATCGGCCCGGGCCGGCTCGCCAAGGCAGCCGGGGTCCAGGTGGGTGCAGGGCGCCTGACCCGGCGGATCGTCGATCGCGATCCGCCGTCACGGGCCCAGATCGCTGAGTTGGGCAAGGCGGCCGAGAAGGCGTTCGACTGGGCGCCGACGCGGCCACCCGCCGAAGTCGTCTTCGTCGGCGGCACCGCGACGAACCTGTTGAAGCTGCTCCGGCGGGCCGGCAACCCCGATCGCGACGACCGCCTCGACCGGGCTGCGCTCGACCTCGCGCGCGACATCGTCGCGGCGACCCCGGCCGAGATGCTCGCGGCCGAGTACGGCCTCCGCGAGGCGCGGATCCGCCTGCTGGCCGCCGGCGCCGCGATCATCGAGACGGTCCTGGACCGGGTGGAGATCGATGCGGGCCGCGTCGTCGACACGGGCATCCGCGAAGGCGCGATCATCGCAGCCGACCGCGCGGGCGAATCCTGGCGAGACAGGCTGGATGAACTCGCCCACGGCTGGCTGACCTAGGGAGGAGGCGGGCACGCTGCCCGCAGCGGGTCAGAGGCCGGCGAGCGTCCGTCCCAGCGCGCGGCGGAAGGCCACGCCCGCTACGCCGCGCCAGACACGGCCGACGGTCCGGTGGAGGCGGGCCACCTCCTTCTCGCGGTTGACGAGATAGCGGGCGATCGCGCCGCTCTCGGCATCGCTGAGCGAGCCGGCCTGCTCCACGAGGAAGCTCCGGGCGAGGTGGCCGGACACGTCGGCGTCGTGCATCAGCCCGAGATGGTCCTGGAGGGCGGTCACCCGAGCGATCAGGCCGTCGACGTCCGGCGGCAGCGCCTCGCGGACGAACTCGAGCGAGTAGCGCAGCCACTTGCCGTGGATCCGCAGCTCGTGGAGCGTCTCGACGTCGGCCCAGCGGAGGACCGGCTCGTAGGCCCGGACGAGCTCGTATGCGGAGTGGATCCGCGACGCGGCCGTGTCGCGGACGCGGTGCGGCTCGGTCGGGGCGACCGGACGGACGGCCACGCCCTCGTGGCGGACGAACTCGGCATAGTCGTCGAGCCAGCGCTTGTACCCGTCCGAGTCGAGCTCGCGGACGAGCAACGCCCGGGCATCGTCGCGGTGGGCGCGCCAGGCGGTGAGGAGTGGCTCGAGGGAGCGCTGCTCGGTGACCGAGAGGTCGGCACGGTAGGCGTCGGCCGCCTCGATCAGCACGTCGAGGTCGCGGACGGCGCCGAGACGCGCCGCCACCTCCCGGAGCCGGTCCCGATGGCGCTTCGTCCGACCGTTGCGGAAGGCCTCCCCGAAGACCCGCCACGCCGCACGCTGGCGACGAGTCGCGACCCGCATCGAATGGAGATCCTCGGGATCCTTGCCGTCGCGTGTCCCGGCCTCGCGCGCGATCATCCGCGCCAGGTGGAAGCGGAGGACCTTCCGGCCGGCCTCAGCGATATGGTCCTCGGCGAGGACGCCGGGTGTCTTGCCGACGATCAGTCGGGGCCGGGTTTCTGCCTCCGATGGGGCAGCAGGCGCCGCGGAACGGGCCTTCGCGCGGGCTCTCGGGCGAGCAGTACCAGACGGCGGCGCAGCGGGTTCCTTGGCGGCGTCACTCGTCGATGCCCCAGACGCCTCGACCGCCGCCTCGCTGGCGCCCTGGGTCGGGACGTCGGTGGACGTGGCGGGCTCGTGCTCGGCGGCTTCTTCCGGAGCGGCGGCCCCTTCCGCTTCGTCCGCCTCGTCGGCCTCGGTGGTCGTGGCGTCGAGCTCGGCAAGCACGGCTTCGACGAGCTTGCCGATCGGCGGCTGGCTTCGGGAGGCCGCCTCTTCGTCGTCCGGCGGCAGGACCGAGCCGTTCCGCCGGTTCCGCTTCGGCTCGGCTGCGGTCACGGCGCGCAACGCCGTCTCGAGCTTCGAGGTGTTGGCCGGCGCCAGACCCGGATCTGCGGCGAGCTCGCGGTCGATCCCGGACAGCCCGTCCTCGTCGCCCGCAATCAGCTCGACCTCGAGCTCCACGAAGCGGCTGACGACGCGGCTCCGGCTGACGGCGTCGACCTCGTCGAGGCTGAGCTCGACCGACGTCCCGTTCAGCTCGAGGATCCGCTTCCGGCGAAGCTGGCGGATCGTGACGACCTCGACCAGCGGCGCATCGCCACACTGTTCGAGGATCAGCGAGCGCGCATCCGACGGCGGCCAGTCGCGCGGGTGGGCCGTGCGATCGGCCGGGCCCTCCAGCTCCTCGCGGCGGTGGACGTTTCCGGTTCCGATCCGGCGAACCGACGACTTCACCGCGACGGTCGTCGTCTTCGCCGTCTGGCGCAGCCGCGCGGCGAACCCGGCCCGAGCCATCGCCCCGTTCGCCGTGTCGATGTAGCGATCCTCGACCTGCGTGGAGCGGACCGGCGAGCTCGGCGTGAAGCCGGCGACCTCGTCCGCGACGAGATAGCGGTCCCCGGCCGCCTCGTCGATCACCCGATATTTCAGCTCGACCTCGATCGGCTTGCCGCGCCGCTGGGTCGCGCTCACGCGCGCGGATCCAGCGAGCCGACGCCTGCCCGCGGCCGATGCGGGGCGGTGGCGTTCACGATCGACGCGAGGGCGCGGGCCTTCAGCTCCTCGTGGCTGTCGCACGACCCCGAGCGCCCGAGGATCTCCTCGCTTCGGCGCCATGTCGCGTCGGCTCCCAGCTGCCACGAGCGCCGGTCGTCCTCCAGCATGAGCTGGATGATCTCCTCGAGCCTCGAGCGAGCCTCCGGGTCCTCCACGGGCACCATCGCCTCGACACGCCGATCGAGGTTGCGGTCCATCAGGTCCGCCGAGCCGATGTACCACTCGGGCTCGCCGCCGTTGTTGAAGCCCCAGATCCGGGAGTGCTCGAGGAACTCGCCAAGGATCGATCGGACGTGGATGTTCTCCGACACGTCCTTCAGGCCAGGCTGCAGGGAGCAGGCCGCGCGGGCGATGATGTCGACCCGGACACCCGCCTGCGACGCGCGGTACAGCGCATCGATCGCCGGCTCGTCGACGAGGGCGTTGAGCTTGATGACGATTCGCGCGTCGTGGCCCAGGGCGGCGTGCTCGATCTCGCGGTCGACGAGCTCGAGGAACCGTGACCGGAGGCTGTGCGGCGCGACGAGCAGCCGGCGGAACGTGCGCTGGCGGGAGAGGCCGGTCAGGACGTTGAACAGGTCCGTCACGTCGGCACCCAGCTCGGGCCGGCAGCTGAGCAGGCCTAGATCGGTGTAGAGCCGGGCCGTCTTCGGGTTGTAGTTGCCCGTCCCGATGTGGACGTAGCGGCGCAGGCCGGAGCCCTCCCGTCGGACCACGAGGCAGACCTTCGAGTGCGTCTTCAGGCCGACGAGCCCGTACACGACGTGGGCGCCTGCCTGCTCGAGCTTGCGGGCCCAGACGATGTTCGCCTCCTCATCGAAGCGTGCCTTGATCTCGACGAGGACGACGACCTGCTTGCCCCGCTCCGCGGCCCGGATGAGGTCGCGGACGATCGGCGAGTCGCCCGACGTCCGGTACAGGGTCATCTTGATCGTCAGGACGTCGGGATCGTCGGCCGCCTGGTCGATGAACCGCTCGACCGACGTCGCGAAGTTCTCGTACGGGTGGTGGACGAGGAGGTCGCCGGTCCGGACGACGGCGAAGACGTCGGCCGGCTCATCATCGTCGGGCGGGACGAGACGGGGCGGGGTGACCGGCGTCCACGGATCGCCCTTCAGGTCGGGCCGTTCGAGCTCGACGATGGCGTGGAGGCCGGTGAGATCGAGCATGCCCCGGATCTCGTAGGCGTCCTCGTCGGTCAGGCCGAGGCCGCGCAGGAGGATCTGCCGGGTCGACGACGGCATGGAGCGCTCGACCTCGAGGCGGACGGCCTCGCCGAAGCGCCGCCGTCGGAGCTCCTCCTCGATCGCGAGGAGCAGGTCGTCGGCCTCGTCCTCCTCGATCGCGAGGTCCGCGTTCCGGGTGACCCGGAAGAGATGGTGCTCGACGATTTCCATCCCGCTGAACAGCAGGTCGAGGTTCGCCTCGATGATCTGGTCGAGGAGCACGAACCGAGTTGGCTCCACCTGGTAGAGGCGCGGC
>DASXTH010000283.1:0-4848 GCA_036505555.1 Candidatus Limnocylindrales bacterium
GGTATCCCTCCCGCCTCTTGATGCGGAGGCATCTTGACGTTCTCCTCGTCGCCGAAGTCGTCCTCGAAGTCGTCGTCCGGTCCGCGCATCCCCGTCCAGCGCAGCTCGCCGCCCGCTTCACCGCCACGTACGTGCGACTCACGCCCGGCTTACCGGCTGGACGTCGCCCGCGCGAGATCCCGGACGAGGCCCGCCATCGCTTCGACATCGGTCCCGTCCGCCCCAAGGGCATCGACCAGAGCGCTGGCGACGATCACCCCGCCAGCACCCGCGGCGGCGAGCGCGGCAACGTGATCCGGCCTGCTCACCCCGAAGCCGACACCGACGGGAACGGGTGAAACGGCGGCAACCTCGCGGACGAGCTCGCCGACCGCGGCCGGCAGGTCGTCGCGGGCTCCCGTCACGCCCACGAGCGACACGCAGTACAGAAAGCCGCCGCTCCGCGCGGCGATCGACGCGCGACGCTCCGGCGGCGTCGTTGGCGCGACGAGATACACGACCGCAAGCGCGTTGTCCCGGGCGACCGCCTCGAACGGTGCTCCCTCGTCGGGGGTCAGGTCGGCAACGATGACGCCCGCGGCGCCCGCCCGAGAAAGGCGCTCCGCCGCCACGCGGCCGTCGCCGCCACCGAGGAACTGGTTGGCGTAGCCCATGGGCACGATCGGGGTCGCCGGCCGGGCCGCCGCGATCTGCTCGATCAGACGGAGGCTGCCGTCGAGGGTCGCACCGTTCCGGAGTGCGACCTGCGACGCGCGCTGGAGGGTCGCGCCGTCGGCGAGCGGGTCCGAGTACGGCAACCCGACCTCGAGCAGATCGGCGCCGGCATCGATCGCGGCGAGGGCGATCCGCAGGCTCGTCGCGGCGTCGGGGTAGTCGGCGACGACATACGGAACGAGGACCACGCGGCCGCTCGCGCGTGCGGCCGCGAACGCCTCCCCGATCCGACGGGCGCCCGCGGTCTCGTTCGTCCCGCTTCGCGCAGGCGCGACGCTCACGTCCCGTGGCCCTCGAGCCAGCGCCCGAACGAGGCGAGGTCCTTGTCGCCTCGGCCGGACAGTCCGACGAGGACGATTGCCTCGTCGGGCCAGGCCGGACCTGCGGCGAGGATTCGCGGCAGGACCGCCAGCGCGTGGGCGCTCTCCAGCGCTGGCAGGATCCCCTCGGTCCGGGACAGCCAGCGCATCGCCTCGAAGGCCTCGTCGTCAGTCGCGGCCTGGACCTCGAGCCGGCGAGCGGCCGCGAGCGCCGCGATCTGCGGCCCGACCCCCGGGTAGTCGAGCCCGGCCGAGGCCGAGTGGGCCTCGAGGACCTGGCCGTCGGCGTCCTGGAGCATCATCGAGCGACTGCCGTGGAGGATCCCCTCGGTCCCGCCGGCGAGCGCCGCCGCGTGGCGGCCGGTCTCGATCCCCTCCCCCGCGGCCTCGGCGACGACGAGCCGGACCGCCGCCTCGCCGATGAATCGGTCGAGCAGCCCGATCGCGTTCGAGCCGCCCCCGACGCACGCGAGCGCGAGGTCGGGCAGGCGCCCCTCGACGTCCTGGACCTGGACTGCGGCCTCGTCGCCGAGCCGGCGCTGGAGGTCGCGGACGATCGTCGGGTATGGGTGCGGCCCCATCGCTGAGCCCAGCACGTAATGGGTCGTCTCGACGTTCGTCACCCAGTCGCGCATCGCGTCGTTGACCGCGTCCTTGAGCGTCGCCGTGCCCGACGTCACGGGGCGCACCTCCGCCCCGAGCGCCCGCATCCTGAGGACGTTGGGCTGCTGGCGCTCGATGTCGACGGCGCCCATGAACACGACACAGGGAAGCCCGAGGAGCGCGCATGCCGTCGCCGTCGCGACGCCGTGCTGGCCGGCGCCGGTCTCGGCGATCACTCGCTCCTTGCCCAGCCGTCGCGTCAGGAGGGCCTGGCCGAGCGCGTTGTTGATCTTGTGGGCGCCGGTATGGGCGAGATCCTCGCGCTTCAGATAGAGCCGGAGGCGGCGCGGGAGGCGGGCGGTCGGGTCGAGTGCGATGGCGCGCTCGATCGCCTCGTAGGCGAGCCGGTCCGCGCGGTAGAGCGGCGTCGGGCGTCCGGCGTAGCGGGCGAGGAGCTCCCGGAGCTCCGACCAGAACACGGGGTCGTCGCGGATCTCGTCGTAGGCGGCTTCGAGCTGCTCGAGGGCCGCCATGAGCGTCTCGGGGACATAGCGACCGCCGAACTCGCGCTCGATCCCCCAGCGGCCGTGCGCGTCGGCGGTCAGGAGGCCGGGCGCGACCGGGGTCGGACGGACCGCGAGGTTCGGGCGGTCGATCCGAGCGGCTCGGGCGCGTTTGACGAACAGGGCCACCCGGAACGGGTCCTTCGTCCGCCGCTCCCCGGCGACGGGCGGGCGCTCCGTCCCCGAAGCGGAATCGACGCCGAGCGCGGCGACGTCCCGCAGCGCGCCGGCGACGTTGGCCGGGTCCATGCCACCGGCGAGGAGGATCGGCACCTCCCGGGCCACCGCGCGGGCAAGGTCGGGCGCGATCCTCGTGCCGGTGCCACCCGGATGCGGGCCGCCGGCCGCGTCGAGGAGGATGCGGTCGGCGCCGTCGTCGAGGAACCCGCGCGCCCGCTCGACCACGACGGCCGCCGTGTCGCGATCCACCGCGACGCGGAGGGCCTTCCAGGCGGGTCGGCCGGCGGCGGCCAGATCGGCGGCCGTCTCGTCACCGTTGAACTGGATGGCGTCGGGATCGACGGCGGCGACGATCTCGGCGATGCGCTCGCGGCCGGCGTCGGCGGTGATCGCCACGATCTCCGGCGGAGAAGTCGACAACGAGCGGGCAATCCGCGCCAGGGCGACCGCCTCCGGGAGCGCCAGCTCGCGTGGCGTGCCCGGGACCAGGTTCAGCCCGATCGCGTCGGCGCCGCTCCGGACGGCCGCGAGGACGCCCTCGGCGTCGGTGATGCCGCAGACCTTCACGAACGCGGTGTTCGCCCGATTCGCCGGATCGGTCGGCAGTCGGCTGGCCGACACGAACGAGCGCACGGCGGCGGCCGGGTCCGCGGCCCGCACGAGCGCCTCCCCGACGAGCGCGGCGTCGTAGCCGACCGCCCGCCACGCGGCGACCGTCGCGGGGTCGCGGACGCCGGACTCGGCAACGACCAGGCGATCGTCGGGGACGAGGGCGCGCAGCCGGATCGCCCGATCGGTGTCGACCGCGAGGGTTCGCAGGTCGCGGTTGTTGATGCCGATCAAGCGCGCCTTCGTCGCGAGCGCCCGCTCCAGCTCCGCCTCGTCGTGGGCCTCGACGAGCGGTTCCAACCCGATCTCGAGCGCGCGGCCAACGAGATCGGCCAGGCGGTCGGCGTCGTGCAGGACAGCGAGCAGGAGGACGAGATCCGCGCCGGCCGCCCGGAGGTGGGGGAGCTGGATCTCCTCGACGACGAACTCCTTGGCGAGGACCGGGATCGAGACCGCGGCACGGACCGCGCGCAGGTCGTCGACCGAGCCACCGAACCAGTGCGGCTCGCAGAGGACGGAGATCGCGGTCGCGCCACCGGCTTCGTAGGCCCGCGCCCGGGCGACGATGTCATCGTTCGCTGTCGCGATCGCGCCGGCCGAGGGCGACGAGCGCTTGATCTCGGCGATCAGGTGGAGGCCCGGCGCCGCCAGCCGCTCGAGGATCGGGCGCGGCGGCGGCGTCGCCTCGGCGATGGCCAGGTGGTCGTCGAGCGAGAGCTTGCCCATCTCTTCGCGGATGTCGGCGCGGCGGCGCTCGGCGATCTCCGCGACGATGTTCCGGTTCGGCTCGCCGGCCGCGGCCGCGTCCGGCGCGTCCTCGTCCGGCGGCGGGAGGCGATCGGACTCCGGGCGATCGGCCAAGGTCACGCCGGCGCTCCCTCGACGACGGGTCGCGCCGCCTCGGCGATCCGGCGCTCTGCGCGCAGAGCCTCGAGGAGCTCGGTCGCGAGACCTGCGTCGATCGTCAGCGCGGCCCGCTCGATCCCCGCGGCCAGGTCGTCGGCCGCGCCGGCGACGACGAGGGCGGCGCCGGCATTCAGGAGGACGATGTCGCGGCGCGAGCCCGGCTCGCCGCGGAGGATCGACTCGACGATCGTCGCATTCTCGTCCGGGGTCCCGCCGGACAGCTTGCTCGTCGCCGCCTTCGCCAGCCCGAGGGCCTCCGCGTCGACCGTGCGCCGCTCGACCCCTGCGGGCGAGACGTCGTAGAGGACCCCGGTCCCGTCGAGCGGCAGCTCGTCGACGCCAGCGCCGTGGACGACGAACGCGCGCTCCGCGCCGAGCGTTCGGAGGACCTCGGCGAGCTTCGGTGCGGCGGCGGCGTCGCCGACCCCGACGAGGAGCCGCGAGACACGCGCCGGGTTGGTCAGCGGGCCGATGAGGTTGAACGCCGTCCGGACGCCGATCTCGCGGCGGGTCGGACCGGCGTGCTTCATCGCGGGATGGAAGCCCGGCGCGAAGAGGAACGCGAATCCGAGGTCGCGCAGCGCGGCGCCGGCCGAGACCGGATCGTGGTCGACCCGGACCCCGAGCGCATCGAGGACGTCCGCCGAGCCGGCACGGGACGTGATCGCGCGGTTGCCATGCTTGGCGACCGGGACGCCGCTCGCCGCGACGACGAGTGCCGCGGTCGTCGACACGTTGAAGGTGCCGCTCTGGTCGCCGCCGGTGCCGACGACGTCGATCGCGTCCGGCGGCGCCTCGACGTGGAGCGCGCGCTCGCGCATCGCGGTGGCGAAGCCGGCCAGCTCCTCGACGCTCTCGCCGCGCATCCGAAGGGCGACGAGGAGCGCCGCCAGCAGCGCGGGCGTCGCCTCGCCGTCCATCACGGAGCCCATCGCATCGCGGGCCTCGTCGAG
>DASXTH010000284.1:0-3213 GCA_036505555.1 Candidatus Limnocylindrales bacterium
ACGGCTCACGGTCTCGATCGGGATCGCGGCTGCGCCGATCGACGGCGCTCAGCGTGTGACCCTCCTGAAGGCCGCGGACGAGGCCCTCTATCGGGCCAAGCTCGGCGGCCGCAACCGGGTGGTGGGGCGAGAAGGCTGGAACTCACCGGATCTTGCCAAGGACCAGCCCGCAGCGGTGCGAACCAAAGCCAAAGGCGCCTGACCGCGATCGGAGCCGCGCGTCCGAGCGGATCGAACCGGGATCCGTGGTACCGAAGGTGGGATTCGAACCCACACGAGGTTGCCCTCAGCGGTGTTTGAGACCGCCGCGTCTGCCATTCCGCCACTTCGGCCCGAGGCGCAATCCTAGCGGCACCCGACGTGACACTCCGAGAGGCGGAACCGTCTCTTGGGGCACGGCGTCTGGCGGCAGAGCCGATGCTAGACTCGCCGCGCCTCAGAATCGCCGTCCGGAGGGACCCCCTGATCGTGGAGGACCTTCGCTCGACGACGGTCGCCGACGACCCCGTCCAGCGCCGAGACCTCATCCTGCTCGAGCGAGCCCGGGCGGGCGAGCTCGATGCCTTCAACGACCTCGTGACGTGCTACCAGGACCAGCTTTTCTCGCTGATCGTGCGGATGGTCCCGGACCGCGATCAGGCTTCCGACTGCGTCCAGGAGGCGTTCTTCTCGGCGTTCCGCAACCTCACCGGGTTCCGGGGTGGGAGCGTGAAGTCCTGGCTCCACCGGATCGCGATCAACGCGGCGATGGACATCCAGCGGGCTCGGAAGCGGCGACCGGTCCAGCCGTACCCCGAGCTCGACGACGAGAGCTGGCAGCCTCCGGCAGGGACCGATGCCGACCCGGTCACAACCGCGCTCACCACCGAGCGGCACCGGGCGATCAACGAGGCCCTGGCGACGATCACCGACGACCAGCGGGCCGCGATCGTCCTGTTCGACGTCGAGGGGTACGACTACGCCGAGATCGCCGATATGACCGGCGTCTCGCTCGGCACGGTGAAGTCCCGGATCCATCGCGGGCGGCTCGCGCTGCGCGACCGGCTCGCGGGGCGCATGGAGCTGTTCCGTGGCTGATTGTGCATCTGACCAAACGGCTGTGGGGAACCTCGTGAGCTCGGAGGTCGTCTGACGCCCATGTCCTCCGGATCCGACGTCCGTTCGACGCCTCACGACCGCCACGACGCGATGCTCGTGGCCGCGCTCGCCGCCGGCGATCTCGCCGGAACCGACCGCGACCAGGCCATCGCCCTGACCCGCTCCTGCGCCGAATGCTGGACCCTCCATGAGGATCTGATCGCGCTTGCCCGCGCGACCGCGTCCGCACCGCCGCCGATCGCCACCCGCCCGCGCGACTTCCAGCTGACCCCCGCCGACGCGGCGCGGCTGCGGCCGTCCGGCTGGCGGCGCGTCTTGGGCGCGTTCTCGACCCCGCGTCCCCGGTTCGCCCGCCAGGCAGGAGTGGCGTTCACGACCCTGGGCCTCGTTGGCCTGTTGGTCGGGAACGTGGACCTCTCGGCCGGGACGACCTCGACCGCGAGCGCGCCGACCAGCGGCGCGGCGCCCGCGGCGGGGGCTGTCCCCCAAGCCTCGGCTGCTAAGGCTGCGCTCGAGGCCCTGCCGCCGACGATCGCCACGGATCGCACGAGCAGTGACCAGGGTGGCAGCGCGGAATCGGCGGCTTCTGCCGCTCCCGTCGCCGTGGAACCGACCGGCACCACTTGGTACGCATCGAGCGCTTCCGCGGCACCGCGCCAGAGCGACGGGAGCGACACGCTCGTCCGAGGCGCTGCGGTCCCGGGATCGCCCACGCCCACCGCACCCGGTGCTGCGCCAGGCGGCGTCGAACGCAACGGGTCCGCGGGCTCGATGCTCGCGAGGACCGCGGAGCCGACTCGCCCGCTGAACCTGCTCTTCGTCGCCGCAGTCGTCGTCGGGCTGGTCCTCCTCGTCGCGTCGCGCCTCAGGAGCCGCCGGACCTCCTGACGACCGCCGCGTCCGAGGGCCGCGGGTACACTCCGCTCGTGCCCACCGAACGCCTGATGCTGCTCGACGGCTACGGGCTCGTCTACCGCGGCTACTTCGCGCTTCCGCCCCTCACGACCTCCAAGGGCGATCTCGTCAACGGCGCGTTCGGGTTCGCGAGCATCGTTCTCCGCGGCCTCCAGGACCTCCAGCCCGACTACCTCGCGGTGTCGTTCGACCTCCCCGGACCGACCTTCCGGCACGAGCAGTACGCCGAATACAAGGCGACCCGAACGAAGATGCCGGACGACCTCCGCGACCAATTCCCGAAGGTCCGCGAGATCGTCAAGGCGCTCCGGATCCCGGTCTACGAGATGCAGGGCTACGAGGCCGACGACGTCATCGGGACGATCACGAAGCAGCTCGACCCGCGCGACGACCTCGAGACGACGATCGTCACGGTCGATCTCGACATGCTCCAGCTCGTGACGCCGCGGGTGCGGCTGATGACGACGCGCTCCGGCGTCGAGAACACGGTCATGTACGACGTTGCCAAGATCGACGAGCGGTTCGGCCTTCGACCGGATCAGATGGTCGACTACAAGGCCCTCAAGGGCGACCCGACCGACAACATCCCGGGCGTCCCCGGCGTCGGCGAGAAGACGGCCGCAAAGCTCATCCGCGACTTCGAGACCCTGGACAACCTCCTCGCCAACCTCGACAAGGTGACGCCCGCCAAGCTCGGCGACAAGCTCCGCGAGCACGTCGACCAGATCCTGATGGGCCGCGACCTGTCGCGGATCGTCCGCGATCTGCCGATCCAGATCGATCTCGAGGCCGCGCGCCTCGGCGACTACGACCGCGACACGGTCGTCCGGCTCTTCCGCGAGTACGAGTTCCGGACCCTGATCGAGCGGCTGCCGCCGATGGCCGGCGAGTCGGCCGAGCAACGGTCGGAGTCGCTCAAGGCGGTCGCGGAGAGCGGCTACGTGCCCGCGGCGCGCGTCGCCGGCCGGCCCGACGGGTGGGGTCCGTCGCGGGCGGGAACCCGCCCGGAGAGCGGCGAGCTCCAGCTCCGCCTCGACTTCGAGTCGGTGGCGCGGTCCGCCGCGCCCGGCTCATCGAACGGAGCGAGTGGTGGAGACCACGCGGAACGGACGTTCGAGCCGGCGGGCGACCTGCCGACCGCGCTCGCGGCCATCATCGTCGACCCGGGCCGGATCGAGGTCCGCGGGCCGGACCGGATCG
>DASXTH010000285.1:0-14230 GCA_036505555.1 Candidatus Limnocylindrales bacterium
CGATGTCGATCCCGTCGGCCGTGTGCTGCTTGAGGACCTGGGCCGACGTCTCCGGGTCGAGCGTGTCGTGGACGTTCTCGCCGCCCGCCTGGTTCTCGATGAACGCGAGCGGGTTCGCGAGCTTGCCCACGTCGTGGTAGTACGCAGCGACACGCGTGAGGAGCGGGTCCGCACCGATCGCCTCGGCCGCCCGCTCCGCGAGATTGCCGACCATCAGCGAGTGGTGGTACGTCCCGGAGGTCTCGACGAGCAGACGGCGCAGCAGCGGCTGTGACGGGTTCGCGAGCTCGAGGAGCTGGAAGACCGTCAGGATCCCGAAGACGCTCCCGAGGACGGCGAACGTGCCGACGGCAGCGACCGCCGAGCCCGCGGCGGACAGGAGCGAGGCCCCCATCAGCTCGATGACGCCGCGGGCGTCGTGGAGGCCGAGGAAGCCGAACATCGCGACGACGAGAACATTCGCGATCGCGACGGCGAGGCCGGCCTGGACGAATACCTGGAACCGATCGCCGCGGCGGATTCCGATGATCCCGGCCATGCCGCCGAGGAAGATATAGGCCATCAGCTCGAGCGAGCCCTGCGTACCGTTGACGGCGCCGCCGGCGAGCGCGATCAGGGCCAGGACGACCGCCGCGACGCCCGCGTCGAGGAGGATGGCCAGGAGCATGCCCGCGGCCGCGGTCGGCAGGATGAACGGCAGACCGGCCCGGCCCGCGGTCAGCTTCAGCAGGACGCTCATCCCGGTGACGATCAGCCCGATGAGGAGCAGGGCGCTCGTCCGGTGCCAGAGCTGGCGCCGGAACCGCCAGATCCAGGCGAACAGGATCCCGACGACGAGGACCGACAGGAGGAACCACCCGCCGACCCGGGCAAAGTCGGTTCGCGGCGCGTCCAGCCCGAACTGCTGGATCGCCTCGAAGACCTCCGGCGTGATCCGCTGGCCCTTCTGGACGATCGTCTCGTTCAGCTTGTAGTCGACCGTCACCGGCTGGACGGCCCGCGCGGCGTCTTCCTTGGCGAGGTTCGTGAGCTCCTCGCTGAACGACGAGTTCGGGAGCAGCAGCGGGGCTATCAGATCGGCCGCAAGGGCGGCCTCGGCCAGGTCGAGGTTCGCGCTCATCTGGTCGGCGAGGTCGGCCTTCGTCTGGACCAGGTCCGAATCCTTGAGCTCGCCGCGCTCGAGGCGATCGAGCGTCGTGGCCGCCTGCTCGCGGACGACGGCCCAGCGCTCGGCCGTCAGGGCCTGGAGCGTGGTCCGCGCCGATTCCGAGAGCGACGGGATCGTCTCGGCGAGGAGCTTGTCCTTCTCTTCGCTCGTTGTCGCCGGGTCGAACGCTCGGTCGATCTGGATGACCCGGTTGCCGAACTGGATGGCCTGCGAGTTCGCGATCCGCAGCGCCTTCTGGTTGCCGTAGTCGTAGACCGGCTTGACGTTCTGAACGGCCGCGGCGCGCGCCGCCTGCGTCCGGACGTCGCTCGGATAGCTCTGCGTCCGCGGCGCGGCGATGTCGGCGGTCGCGACGTCGCCGAGGGCGATGGCGAGCCGCTGCGGCTGGAGGTCGATCGACAAGATCGCGGTCATCGCGACGAGCAGCAGGATCGCGCCGATCACGAGGCGGCGGAAATCGCGCCGGGTGAACGTCGAGCTCGGGACGACGGGTCGTTGGGTCAGCATGGTTCGGGCCGTCCCGAGGCGGGTCAGCCGGCTCCGTGTGGTTCGGCGGCGTCGTGGCCCGCGAGATCGGCCCGGGCGAGCGCCTGGGCGACGAGCTCGGCCACGCGCCGGCCGTCGGCCTTGCCGCGGGTCTTCGGCGACAGCCAGCCCATCACCTTGCCCAGGTCGCGGGCATTGCTCGCGCCGGTGGCGGCGACAGCCTCCTCGACGAGGGCCGTGATCGCGGCGTCGTCGAGCTGCTCCGGGAGGTAGTCGGTCAGGACGGCGATCTCGGCCTCTTCCTTCGCGGCGAGGTCGTCGCGGTTGCCCTTCCGGAAGGCGTCGATCGACTCGCGCCGCGTCTTCACCTCGCGGGTCAGGACCACGGTGACGTCGTCGTCGCTGAGCTGACGCTGCTCGCGCTTCTCAACGGTGTAGACCGCGTTCTGGGCCATCCGCAGGACATCGCGCCGGAACGCGTCACCGGACCGCATCGCGGCGATGACGTCGGACTGGATCCGATCTCGAAGGGACACCGGAATGGCTACCTCGGGGCGGGGGCTCGTGGCCGGGTCAGCGGCCGACGGGACCGGAACGCCCTGGGCCGCAGGTCGGGCGGCGCGCTCCTCAGTGCACCGCGGACGGCGCGCTGAGCGCGCCGCGAGCCGGGTTCGGCTCAGCCGGCCTGCGTTCGGGCGTTCTTCTTGCGCTTGGCTTCCTTGCGCTTGCGCTTCACGCTCGGCTTCTCGTAATGCTCGCGTCGGCGAGCCTCGGCGAGGATGCCGGACTGCTGGATCTTCTTGTTGAAGCGACGCAGGGCGCTTTCGAACGTCTCGTTCTCACCCACTCGGACTTCTGCCAATCCCGGTTCACCTCCTCCGGCTGGGGTCTCGTCTGCTGGCGCGACGCTCGGAGCCACCGGCGCGGTGCCGTCCCGCCACCAACCGGTGGCAGAGCCGCCGGAGCATAGCCGAGCGCCCCGAGGCGGTCAATCGCACCGGACTCGCGCGCCGCGGCGGCGCCGATCGCGTTCCTCGTTTGCCATACGCATCTCCTCGACGCACAAGGCGGGCGCCGGCGACCATATGTCGCTAAACGCGTCACGGAGGCGCAATTGGCGATGAATCCTGCCCGTTGACTCGCGCCGCAGCCGGCCAGCCGCGCCCCGCGGCGATGCGGGGCGCCAACCGCGCCTTGCGATCCAGACCATGAAGCGTCGCTTTGCTGTGTGGCACGACTGACGTCACCTCGATCACGAGCAGCATTCCGGTTGGAGGATGGAAGGCGAAGATGTCGATCGACCCTCGCTCTCCATCGATCTCGAACGACGCCTCGACCAGGGCTTCCCAACCGTCGCCGGCGAGCAGCTCGACAGTCTGCTCGACGAGCAGTGCATGCGATGCGTCCAGCAGTCGATCGGGGCCCTCACTCCGCCATCGCAACGTGATGTCGAGTCGCTCGTCGAGAGCGTGGGCGACTCGAGCCAGCGTTGCTGCAGAGACGCGTCCGCCGAGGCCTCGTTCGATGTTCGAGACAACGTCGCGAGAAACGCCCGCTCGCTCGGCGAGATCGATCTGGCGCCAGCCGAGACGGATGCAGAGCGCCCGATACGAGGGCCCGAGACGGATCCAATCCACCCGCGGAGCATGCCCATCGATGGTTCACCGCCGATCACCCCGCCCTCTACCATCGCTCAACCGATGACGACCCCGGCCCCGCAGACCCTCCTCGACCTCCTCGACGACGCGTTCCGGCGCTTCGCCGATCGGCCGGCGCTCGGGCTGTGGCACGACGACGGAACGACGACCGCCTGGACCTTCCGTGAGCTCGACCGGCGGAGCCGGCTCGCGGCCTGGCGCCTTCGCGAGCAGCTCGGTCTGAATCCCGGCGACCGGGTCCTGACCTGGAGCCCGTCCGAACCCGCGCTCCCCGCGGTCTATTTCGGGGCGATGCGGGCCGGGCTGATCCTCGTTCCGCTCGACCTTCGGATGAGTCCCGACGCGATCGCCGGCATCGTTGCAAGCGCCGAGCCTCGGCGCCTCCTCCTCGGAACCGGCCGCGATGCCCCCGACCCGGCCGGCACAAGTCTCGCCGACTTCCCGACGACGACGATTGACGCGCTCGTCGGGGAGCCGGACGACGGCTTCCCGCCTGGCTGGGAGGCCACCCTCGCTGCGTGGCCGCGTCCCCGTCCCGAGGACGTCTGGGACCTGATCTTCACCTCGGGCACGACCGGCACGCCAAAGGGCGTGATGGTCGCCCACGACAACCTGCTCGCGACGCTCGGCGCGATCGACCATGTGCTTCCGCCGCTCGACCACCGCGTCGTCAGCGTCCTGCCGCTCAGCCACTTGTTCGAGCAGGCGATCGGGCTGATCTACGCGCTCAGCGTCGGCGCCGACATCCTCTATGTCCGGAGCCGCAACCCGCGGATCCTGTTCGCCGCGCTGCGCGCCCATCGGGTGACGAGCATGATCGCGGTGCCTCAGGTGCTCGACCTCTTCTGGACCGCGATCGAGCGCGAGGCCGACAAGTCGGGCCGGCGCGGTCAGTTCGACCGCCTCCGGAGCATCGCCCGCCACCTCCCCTACGCGGTCCGGCGCCTCGTGTTCCGAAGTCTCCACCAGCGTCTCGGCGGCGGCCTGCGCCTGTTCGTGAGCTCCGGCGCGTTCCTGCCACCCGCGCTCCAGCAGGCCTGGGAGGACATCGGCGTCGTTGTCGTCCAGGGCTATGGCAGCAGCGAGAACGGCTTTGGAACGTGCACGACGCCGCACGATCACGGCCTCGGGACGGTCGGCCGGCCGATGCCGCCGGTCGAGCTGCGCGTCGCCGACGACGGCGAGATCCTGTTCCGCGGCCCGACCCTCTTCAAGGGCTACTGGCGCGACCCCGAGGCAACCGCAGACGCGATCGACGCCGACGGCTGGTATCACACCGGCGACATCGGCCATCTCGATCCGGGCGGGCGCCTGATCCTCAGCGGCCGGACGAAGGACCGGATCGTTCTGCCGAACGGCTTCAAGGTCTACCCCGAGGACATCGAGAACGCGCTCCGGATCGCCGGCATCCGCGACGCGATCGTGCTCGACACCGAGCCCGGCCGGATCGAGGCCGTCGTCCTTCTGCAGGGGATCGGCGCGAAGGACGCGGCGAGCGCCCGACCGATCGTCGACGCCGCCGTCCGCGCGGCGAACGCGAGCATGGGGCCGCAGCAGCGGATCGCCGGCTGGCGGCTCTGGCCGGAGGACGACTTCCCGCGGACCCACACGCTGAAGATCCGCCGCGACCCAGTCCGGGCATGGGCGCGTGGGGAGGGCGCCGCAGCGGGCCACGATGCGGCGCCGGAACCTCCCGCGGCCGTCAGTTCGGGACGGTGAATCCGATGCCGATCGTGTTCAGGACCGAAGCAACGACGCCCGCAGTCCCATCCGGCGACGCGGACGGCGACCACGTGTAGAGGATCAGCGTCGGGCCCACCTCCCGGAGAACGTGCTGCGCGTCGCGCGGGAAGTTGACGCGGGCGCTGCCGGTCCCGAGGAAGCCCGCCTCTTCGTTGCCCGCGTCAACCGCCGCGCCAGCATCGGCGAACTCGTAGACCACGATGAAGCCGGCATCCGGCTGGTCCGGGATGATCACCTGGTAGACGGCCCGCGGCGCGTTGCGCAGTCGGGCGGATTCCGGCGGCCGATACGGCCGCGCGCTGTCGCCGAACTGGATCGCGACCGACGAGATCGTCGCAAGGGCCTGGGCAATCACGCCCCGTGTCTGGGCGACAGCCGCCGTCACGGCGGCAGCCGGGCCGGCGCTCGGCGCAGGAAGCGACACCGGACTGGAGTTCGCCGCGATCCCGCAGCCAGCGAGCCCGAGGGCGGCTGCGACCATGAGGCCCACGACCGAGCGCGTGCGGCGCCTCATCCGGGCGGCCAGTCGAACGCCCGGCCGCCCATCAGATGGAAGTGGAGGTGATCGACCGTTTGGCCGCCCCAGCGGCCGACGTTGCTGACGACCCTGTAGCCCGGGTCGTCGATCCCGACATCGCGGGCAATCGACGCCATCGTCGCGAACATCCGCCCGAGCAACGGGCCGTCGTCCTCGGTCAGTTCGGCCGCCGACGCGATGTGCGTCTTCGGGACGATGAGGATGTGGGTCGGGCTGCGCGGCGCGATGTCGTGGAACGCGAGCACGACGTCATCCTCGACGACCTTCCGCGATGGGATGTCGCCGCGGACGATCCGGCAGAACAGGCAATCGGGCTGATCATCGGGCATGGGCGAGGGCTCCTGGTGGCGGCGAGATCGACACGAGGCGGCCGACGAGGCGGTCGCCGACGACCGCATCGACGGCCTCGAGCGCCACGCGACCGATCGCGTTCTCGAGGTCCGCGGAGCTCGTGGCCGAGACGAGCGTGTGGTCGATGTCGTGGCCGGCCCATCGGCCGTCCTCGAGCTGGCGCTCGAACAGCACGTCCGCCGAGCCGCCGAGCCGCGACGCCGCCCAGCGTGCCCGCGCGGTCGACGCGACCGCCAGGAGCTCGCCCGCGCGGGCCTTCTTCGTCCGCTCGTCGACCTGGCCGGCCATCCGGGTCGCGGCCGTGCCCGGCCGGGCGGAGTAGCGGAAGACGTGGATGCCGGAGAACCCGGTCGACTCGATGAACGCCAGCGATCGCTCCCAGGCTGCGCCATCCTCCGTCGGGAACCCGACGATCACGTCGCCGTGGACCGCGACCCCGGGGATCGCCGCGCGGACGCGCCGAACGACCTCGGCATAGTCCCCCGAGAGGTAGCGGCGACCCATCCGCCGAAGCACACCATCGTCGCCCGACTGGAGGGGCAGATGGACGTGCGGCATCGTCCGCGGCGCCCCGTCGACCCAGACGCGGATGAGCTCGTCGTCGACGTGCTGCGGCTCGATGGAGGAGAGCCGGATCCGTTCGACCGCCGTCTCGTCAAGGATCTGTCGGACGAGCCCGGCGAGGGTCAGCGCCGAGCGGACGTGCGCGCCGCGGAACCCGCGCTCCGACCAGCCGCCGTCGTACGTCCCGATGTTGATCCCCGTCAGGACGATCTCGCGGTGACCCGCGGCGAGCGCCCGGCGGACGTCGGCGATGACCGCCTCGGGCGGCAGGCTGCGTTCCGGCCCGCGCGCGGCCGGGATGATGCAGTACGTGCAGAAGAACGAGCAGCCGTCCTGGACCTTCACGAAGGCCCGCGTCCGCTCGACCGAGGCGCGGCCGTCGGCGATCCCCTCGATCTCGACGCCCGACAGTGTCGGAAGCGCCCGATCGAGCGGTCGACGCGAGTCGCCGTTGGCCGGCCTGAGCAACCCGTCGAGCTCGGCGAGGAGGGCATCCTTCGCCCGGTTGTCGACGAGCCGGGTGTCCGGGTCGGCGGCAGCGAACGCCTCCCGCCCCACCTGGACCGAGCAGCCGGTGACGACGATCGGGGCGTCCGGGCTCGCCCGCCGCGCCCGCCGAACGGCATGACGCGACTTCGCGTCGGCCTCGGCGGTCACCGTGCACGTGTTGACGAGGACGAGATCGGCCGGCCGATCACCGTCGACGATCGCGATCCCGCGCTCCCGGAGGCGGCGGGCGGCGCCCTCCATCTCGGCCTGGTTGACCTTGCAGCCGAGGTTGGTGATCGCCGCCGTCCGGATCGGGCGCGGCGGGGTGGCCATCACCATCGCGGCGGCCTCACCACAGCTGCGGCTTCGTGCTCATCAGGAACCCGATTGTCCCCACGAGCGCGGCCATCGCGTAGCTCACGTACCGCTGGCGCTTGGCGCGCTCCAGCCAGAGGCGATCGTCCGCCGCTGCGCGGATCCCGACGAGCCGGCGCAGATTCGGCCGCTGGACGAAGAACGCGAGGGCCAGGTTCGCGGCGTAGATCGTCAGCGCGACGAGGAGCCACGGCTGGCCGAGAAGTGAGCCGCCGAGGGTCGCGATCAGCGCGGCGCCCGTCGCCGCCAACCCGATCCCGATGACGAGCGTCCCATGTGCCTGCATCCAGAGCAGGAACCGGACGAACCCGTTCGGGCTCTCGGCGGCGGCGCGGCGGGCGCGGAGCGAGAACGGCAGCAGGATCGACGGCAGGAACAGGCTGACCGCGAGCACGATGTGGGTGCCGAGCAGGAACGGGAAATAGGCGGGCATCGGCTTCGATTGTAGGCTGGCCGGGCTTGCCGCCCGATCGACCCTGGCTAGCGCCGCTTCGCCTCCAGCGCAATCCACTCGCCCTCGGCCGTGCGCGCCCCGACGTCGAGGTCTGCCGCCGCGAAGGCCGCGCGCACGTCCGACTCACGATCGATGAAGATCCCGGACGCGAGCAGCACGCCGCCAGGCCGCAGCTCGTCGCGGAGCAGCTCCGCGAGATCGATCAGCACCGACGCGATCAGGTTGGCCAGAACGACGTCGAAAGCCGCCTCGCCCGACGGAAGGCTCCCCGATCGAGCGCGGATGCTCCCCCTGAGCCCGTTCCGGGCCGCATTCGCGTCGGTCGCCTCGATCGCGATCGGGTCGGTGTCGACACCGAGCACGGACGCCGCACCGAGCTTCGCCGCGGCGATCGCGAGGATCCCCGACCCGCAGCCCACGTCGAGGACGCGAGCGCCGGCGAGGAGCCCGCTCACCGCCACCGACTCGACGGCAGCGAGACACAGCCGAGTCGTCGGATGGAGCCCGGTCCCGAATGCCATGCCCGGATCGAGGTCGAGGACCACGTCGTCGGGCGCCGCCTCGTGCTCGCGCCAGGTCGGCCGGATGACGATGCGCCGACCGATCCGCATGACCGGGAAATGCGCCTTCCAGGCCTCCGCCCAGTCCGCTTCGTGGACGACGCGCGTGGTCAGGTCGCCGATCGGGCGCAACCCGAACGCCTGGAGATGGCCGAGTGCCTCCGCGGCCTCGGCCGCCGCATGCTCGGCGGCCCCGGGGTCACCGGCCGGCACGTACGCCCGCACGGTCGACGGCCGCGACGGGTCGATCCGCGCGCCGAGGCCCTCCTCGACGAGATCGAACGCCGGCTCGACGGACACGCCACCGGGCGCCACCCGGCCGAGGATCTCGGAGACCGCCTCGACGGCCTCGACGTCCGCGACGACCGACAGCTCGAGCCACGCGCCGGCCTCAGCCAAGCGCGTCGCGGACCTTGTCGAAGAGTCCACCGTGCGGGCCCGCCACGGCCTCGCCGGCGTCCTCGGCGTATTCGGTGAGCAGCTCGCGCTGACGCTTCGAGAGCTTCGCCGGCACGACGACGTTGACGAATACGTGGAGATCGCCCTTCGAGCCGGTCCGGCGGAGGTGCGGCACACCCTTGCCGCGCAGGCGGATCTCGGTCCCGGGCTGCGTCCCGGCCTTCACCTCGAGCGGTTCGTCGCCGTCGACCGTCGGGACCTGGATCGTCGTGCCGAGGGCGGCCTGGACGATCGAGACGTCAGCCTCGTAGATCAGCTCGGTCCCCTCGCGGCGGAGCAGCGGGTGCGGTGCGACGTGGACGGCAACGTACAGCGATCCAGCGGGCCCGCCGCGGATGCCGATCTCGCCCTCGTTCGAGAGCCGGATCTGGTGGCCCTCGTCGATGCCCGCCGGGATCGTCACGTGGAGCGTCCGCTTCCGTTCCGTGCGCCCCTCGCCGTGGCATGTCGGGCACGGATCGGTGACGATCTTGCCCTCGCCCGTGCATTTCGGGCAGGCCGAGACGTTGACCATCTGGCCGAGCATCGTCCGGCGGGTCGTCCGGATCTCGCCGCGGCCACCGCAGTTGTCGCACACCACCGGCTCACTCCCCGGCGCCGAGCCGTTGCCGCCACAGGTCTCGCACCGGCCGAAGACCGGGAACTCGATCTCCTTCTCGGTGCCGCGGACGGCCTCCTCGAACGTGATCCGGAGGTCGTAACGGAGGTCCGCGCCGGCCGTCGGGTGGCCGCGCCGCGCGCCGGCGGCCGAGCCGCCGAAGAACGCATCGAAGATGTCGCTGAACGAGCCGAACGCGTTCGGGTCGAAGCCCGTACCGCCGTCGCCGCCGACGCCGGCCTTGCCGAACATGTCGTACGCCTGCCGGCGTTGGGGATCCGAGAGGACCTGATAGGCCTCGTTGATCTCCTTGAATCGCGCCTGGGCGCCCGGATCGGTGTTGACGTCCGGGTGCCACTGCTGGGCGAGGCGGCGGAATGCCTTCTTGATGTCGGCGTCGGGCGCGGTCCGTTCGACGCCGAGGATGACGTAGTAGTCGAGCTCGGTGGCCATGTGCGCGCCGAAGTCTACGGGAGGCGCGTCGTTCGGGTGGCTAGGATGGTCGGATGGCCGATCCGCCGCGCCTCTCCGTCGCGCTGACGTTCGACCACGACTCGATCTCCGACGGTGTCCGCCGCGGCGATCCGCCGGTGAAGATGTCGCACGCCGAGTTCGGGGTCCGCGTCGGCGCGCCGCGGATCCTCGCGCTGCTGGCCGAGCGCGGGATCGCGTCGACGTGGTTCGTGCCGGGGCACACGCTCGAGACGTTCCCCGAGTCGACCGCGGCGATCCTCGCCGGCGGCCACGAGATTGCCTGTCACGGCTGGTTCCACGAGGACGCGGCGGCGCTCGCGCGGGACGATGAGCGGGCGATGATCGAACGGTGCGCCGAGGCGGTCGAGCGGATGACCGGCGCGCGGCCGAGGGGCTGGCGGGCGCCGTATTGGTCGCTCGGTGGGTCGTCGCTCGAGCTGATCGAGGAGGCCGGCTTCGTCTACGAATCGTCGCTCATGGCCGACGACTACCGGCTGTACCGGGTCCGGGTCGGCGATCACCACTCCATCGCCGAGGGCTCGCGGTTCGGGCGCGACGGCTCACTCGTCGAGGTCCCGGTCTCGTGGGCGCTCGATGACTGGCCGCACTTCGAGCCATCTTCGGGGGGCGATCGAGACGGGCTGTCGGCGCCGTCGAAGGTCCTCGAGATCTGGACAGAGGAGCTGCGCTACGCCTGGACGCACGCGCCTGGCGGCCTGCTGACGATCACGATGCATCCCGAATGCGTCGGACGCGGCCACCGGATGGCGATGCTGGAGCGCTTCATCGACGCGGCGGCGGCGCTCGACGGCGTCGTCTTCGACCGGCTCGACCGCTACGTGGACACCTGGCTGGCGAGCAGCTGACGCCGGCAAACAACCGACATTCGGCGGCCGCGCCCAGTCGACGCTCTTCCCCGAACCTCTGGCGTCCGATTTCGTATTCCGAAATCGGACGGACGGCGAGGAGGGACCCGCATTCGCAGAGCGACCGATTTCGAAACGATCAGACGCTGGCGAGGGCCCGCGCCTGCTCGAGCGCCTCGCGGAGCATCGGGTGGGTCAGCTTGCCGGTGAACGTGTTCTGCTGGCTCGGGTGGTACGAGCCGACCACGGTGTAGCCGCCGGCGCGTGCCGCGACGCCATGGCCGAATTTCGGCCGCGGCCGCGCGTCCTCGCCGGTGAGCGCAGCGATCGTCCGGAACGCCGACTCCCAGGCGATCGCTCCGAGCGCCACGAGCACCCGGACGTCCCCGAGGAGCCCGAGCTCCCGGACGAGGAACGGCTGGCAGGTCGCGCGTTCGAGTGGCGTCGGCTTGTTGGCCGGCGGCGCGCAGCGGACGGCGGCCGCGATGTAGGCGTCGTGGAGCTCCAGCCCGTCGTCGAGCCGCCTCCCCGTCGGTTGGCTGGCCAGCCCGACCGCGTGCATCGCCGCGAAGAGGAAATCGCCCGACGCGTCGCCCGTGAAGACCCGGCCGGTCCGGTTTCCTCCGTGTGCGGCCGGCGCCAACCCGACGATGAGGATCCGCGCCTCAGGGTCGCCGAACCCCGGAACCGGCCGGCCCCAGTACGTCTCGTCGCGGAACCGGGCGACCTTCTCGCGAGCGACTTGCTCGCGCCACGCCACCAGCCGCGGGCAACGCCGACACGCGACGATCTCGGCGGTCAGCTCGGCGAGGGCGGCGGCGCGGTCCACGACGGCGTGATCGGTCACGCCCCGAACGCTACTTCAGCAGCAGCTTGTCGAGCCGTCGCGACACGATCCACAGCCCCACGATCCCCATGAGCCCGAGATACGCGACGTGGACGAGCAGCGACGCGTCCAGATGGCCGACCACGAGCGATCGGAGCAGGTCCACCGCCTGATAGAGCGGGGTCACCTGGACGAAGAGACGGACACCCTCCGGGTAGGCGTCGACCGGGTAGAAGGTGCCCGAGAACAGGAACATCGGCAGGATCACGAGCTGGATGAGGTCGAAGTCCTGCCACGTCCGCATGAACGACGTCGCCGCCATCGCGACGCCGCCGAACGCGAAGCCGATCAGGAGCGTGGCCGGGAACGCGAGGATCACCCACGGCGAGATGACGAGCCCGAGGATCAGCATCACGATGAGGAAGCCGATCGCGTAGATCCCGCCGCGGATCAGCGCCCAGGTGAGCTCGCCGACGGCGACGTCCCCGGGCGACAACGGCGTCGCGAGGACCGCGTCGAACGTCTTGTTGTAGCGGAGCTTGAAGAAGAAGTTCATCGTTCCTTCGAGGATCGCCCCGTTCATCGCGGCGCTGGCGAGGAGGGCCGGCGCCACGAAGAGCTGGTACGAGATCGGCTGGCCGCCCGGCCCGTTCACGGTGCCGATGAGCGCGCCGAGCCCGAACCCGATCGAGCCGAGATAGAACAGCGGTTCGAAGAAGCCCGACAGGATGACGATCCAGGTGTGGCGGTAGACGTAGATGTTGCGTTCGACGAGGTGGCGGGCGCGCCGGCTGCCGAGCCGGAACAGCGACGACAGCGGGAGGGTCGAGGTCGTCATCCACGCACCAGTCGGGCTTCCACGGTCCGGAACGCCCACACGGTACCGAGACCGACGAGCACGGCCAGGACGGTAACGTGCGCCACCGCAAGCAGCGGCGCCGCGCCGATCGTGCCGAGCGCGAGCCCGCGGCTCAGCTCGACGCCGTGCCACAGCGGGGACAGCCACGCGATCGGCTGGATCGCGGCAGGCAGGTTCGAGATCGGGAAGAAGGTCCCGGAGAACAGGAAGAGCGGCGTGATCCCGAACCGGAACACGGCGTTGAACTTCTCGGGCGTCCGCTGCGTGGCCGCGAACCCGGCGATCGGCGCCGCAAAGGCCATCCCTGTCAGGACCGCGGCCGGGATGCCCAGGACGATCAGCGCCGACGCCGCCGCACCAAACAGCGTCATGACCGCGGTGAAGATCGCCGCGATCAGCGTAAGCCGCAAGGCGATCCAGACGAGGTTGCCGACGACGATGTCGCGGGGCGTGATCGGCGTGGCGTACATCGCGTGGAACGTCCGCTGCCAGCTGAGCCCGCCCATGATCGGGAACGTCGCCTCGAAGGCGGCCGACTGCATGGTCGTCGCTGCCAGCAGGCCGGGCGCCAGGAACTGGAGATAGCTCAGCCCGCCGAGCGCCGTGGTCGCCGAGCCCGACCGGTCCACGTACGTGCCCAGCCCCACCCCGATCGCGAGCAGGAACAGCACCGGGTTGAGGAACGACGAGAAGAAGCTCGCCCGGAATCTCGACCGGTACTGCAGCGCGCGCAGCTCGACCACGCGGGTCATGACGGCCATCGGGCTACTCGATCAACGAGCGGCCGGTGAGGCGCAGGAAGACGTCCTCCAGGCTCGAGCGCCGGACGAGGACGGTCTCGGGCCGAAGCCCGCGCCGATGGGCCGCCTCGACGGCCGCCTCGCCATCGTCGGCGTACAACAGGACCCGATCGGGGAGCATCTCCATCCGTTCCGCGAGGCCGTCGAGCCGGCCGTCGAGCGTCTCCTGGACTCCCACCGGGAAGCGCAGCTCGGTGACCTCCTTCGTCGAGTAGCGCTCGATCAGCTGGCGCGGCGATCCCTCGGCGACGATCCGCGCCTTGTCCATGACGACGAGCCGGTCGCAGAGCTGCTCGGCCTCGTCCATGTAATGGGTCGTCAGGACGATCGTCACGCCGCGCTGCTTCAGCCGGTAGAGGCGGTCCCAGAGCAGATGCCGTGCCTGCGGGTCGAGCCCCGTCGTCGGCTCGTCGAGGAGGAGCAGGTCCGGCTCGTTGATCAACGCCCGGGCGATCGTCAGCCGCCGCTTCATCCCGCCCGACAGGGGCTCGACCTGGTCGTTCGCCCGCTCCGAGAGCTGAGCGAACTCGAGGAGCTCCTCGGCGCGCCGCGCGCACTCCGCCCGCGACAGGCCGAAGTAGCGACCGTAGATGACGAGGTTCTCGCGGACGGTCAGCTCGGTGTCGAGCGAGTCCTGCTGGGGGGCGACCCCGATCCGGCTCCGGATCCGCGGACCGTCCGTCCGCGGATCGCGGCCCAGGACGCTGAGGTCGCCTTCGGAGATGGGTGAGACGCAGCCGATCATCCGCATGGTCGAGGTCTTGCCGGCGCCGTTTGGGCCGAGGAAGCCGAACGACTCGCCCGGCGCGACCTCGAAGTCGACCGCGTCCACCGCGGTGAACGCGCCGAAGCGCTTCGTGAGGCCGCGAGCCCGGATGATGGCGGAATCGGAGACGATGGGCTGGTCCGACATGGGTGGGTGATGGTACCGGAGGACCACGCCAGGGAGCTGTCAGGATCGT
>DASXTH010000286.1:0-10475 GCA_036505555.1 Candidatus Limnocylindrales bacterium
AGGAATGGCGCTACCGCCACGTGAAGATGGTCGAGCGGACGATCGGCACGAAGCGCGGAACCGGCGGCTCGGCCGGCGTCGAGTACCTCCGCCGGACGCTCTTCCAGCCCGTGTTCCCCGACCTGTGGGAGATCCGCAGCCGGCTCTGACTGGCCCTCCGCCCCACAGGAACGCGCCGGCGACATCAGCCCCAGTGATGCAGATGGCCGTTTCAAGTGCCTGAACGTGTCACCCGAGGTCGCGCGATGCTCGGGATAACCAGGATCGCGCGAATGAAGGCTCGTTCGGGCGCTTCACCGCCTCCCTTGTGCTGGCTGGATCACCGGGTGATATCGGGCGAATCAGCGACCGGCGGCCGCGCGAGCGGCGTTCTCGCCGACCCGGATCTCGACGACCCGCCGAACGAGATCGAGCGGGATCGGGCGATCGGCCGGGAACCGGATCGTGCCCTTGCCGGCAAGGAACGGAGCGAGCTCCTCGCCGAGCGCCTCGACCACGGCGCCGCTCGCGGGGAACAGGCTGTAGTGATGCCTGAACGCCGCATACGACACGAGGAACCGGCCGCCGTGACTCCGGAGCGCGGGCATCGAGTAGGCGATCGTCTCGACCGCCTCCGGGGCCGCTGCCCGGGCCCTCTGCCGGATGGCCGTGACGCCCGCGCGGCGGTCCGGGGCAAGGGTCCCGAGATAGTCGTCGATCGATTCCGGGCTGGTCATGTTCCGAACTCCGATCTGCGATGCTGACGGCCGCCGCATGAGCTTTGTCGAGGGGGGATGATGCGTCGCCTGGTCCGGGTCATGGTCGCAGTCGTGCTTGTGGGTGCAGGCTGCGTCGACGCCCGGAACCCCTCGCCGGATCCGCCGCCGCTGATCCTGTCGATCGCGCCGTCGGCATCGGCAGTCCCAATCCCGGCGCCGTCGGCGACGGCATCAACGACCGTCGTGGCGCCATCCGTCGCTCCCGGCGGGCCGCCTGGGTCGATCCCGCCGGCGGCAGCCGCGCACCTCCTCGTCGAGCGTGGCGCCACCGGCGGAGCCGACTACGGCTTCTCCTCGCAGCCGCTGGCCGCTGGGCCATCGTGGCTGGTGGCGATGGGCTACGAAAGCGTGGACTTCGCGACAGCGACGCACATCGGGGTGTCGTTCCCGAGCGAGAACCACTTCGTCGCCCAGGATTGGTGGGGTGGTTTCGATGGCGAGGTTAACGTGATCTGGGCCTCCAGGATCGGGCGGTTCGTCGCAGTCACATTGGAGTCCGACGCCGCTCGGACGTGCGACGGACCCCTTCGCTTCAAGATCGCGGTCTCGCGATCCAACGACCCTCGTGGGCCGTGGACCTTCAGCGAGGCGGATGCGCCGCCCGCCGGCAGCGGCGCGATCGGGTCATTCGATATCGCAGCAAGCGACGACAAGCTCGTCATCACGACAGAGGACTTCTGCGTCGACCAGTCGACCGGAAGTCGAATTCGGGTGATGGATCTCGCGGATCTGACCGATGGTGGCGGCGTCACCGTGCAGGACGTGACCCTGGCGGAGCCCAGGACGTACCGCTGGATCTCCGCCCAGCCCGTCCCGGCCGAGGGCACGACCTCTGTGGGTGCGACCGTTCACCTGTTCGCCGCGCATGAGGTCGGCGGCGGACGTGCTGACGTTCCTCCGCCTCAGCATCTTGCCCGACTGAGGCGTCCCTGCCCGGGAGCGGCGCCGAGCGGTGTGGCCCGGGGCGTCAGTGGCCCGGATGCGCCTGGCGCTGGACCATCGAGGCGAGCTGCTGCAAGAGCTGCCACGCGACTTCGGCGTCGCCCTGGACGAACGATCGGAAGTCCCACAGCGTCATCACGTACGTGTGGAGGTCCGTCGTCGCGGTGACAGTCGCCGTTCGGACGCGATCGCTGATCAGCGCGATCGACCCGAAGTTGTCGCCGGGGCCCAGCTTGGCGACCTCGTCGCCGTCGACCGAGGCGGTCGCCTCGCCGTCGGCGATGACGAAGAACCCCACGCCATGGTCGTCGCCCTGCCTGACGACGACCGAGCCGGCCGGAAACGTCCGCTCAGCGAAGTCCTTGGAGAGCCGCTCGAGATGCTTGCGGTCGAGGCTGGCGAGCATCGGCACCTGGGCGAGGGCATCGATCACGTTCGTCGGCATGGCGGGATGCTTCACCTCGGGTGCGACGGTGTCAATGGCCGGTCACGCTGGGCGACACGCGCGGCCGGTCCGCCGGGATTCGCAAACGGGCAAGCCCGGTGGGATGCTCGCAGTATGACCGACGAATCCACGCCGATTCCGCACGTGGAGCACTACGCGAGTGGGACCATCAAGCTCCGTGGCGCGCACCTCGACGGCCAGATGCACGGGCCGTGGGAGTTCTTCCGGACCGATGGCTCGATCATGCGCTCGGGCGCGTTCGAACGAGGACGGCAGGTCGGGATCTGGCGGACCTACGATCGCACGGGGCGCGTCGTCAAGGAGACCGACTTCGGACGCGGGCCTGCTTGAGCCTGGAGCCCGCGAATCAGCAGAGACCCCCGCCGAAGCGGAGGTCTCGTTCCGTTCCTGATGCGTCGGGCTAGGGCCGGTGGGATTGCCCGGCGGCGGCGGCTGCAGCGGCAGCTGCGACGGCTGCGGCCGCCGTGGCTCGACCAGGTGCGGACGCGGCAGCACCTGTGGCCCGGCCGGCTGCGGCGGCTGCGGCACCCTTGGCCTGTCCTGCGGCCGCGGCTGCCGCACCGGCCGCCTTCGCGGCCTCGGCAGTGGCGAGCCCATTGGCCTTGCCGGCCGCAGCGGCAGCCGCGGCGTTGGCTCTGGCAGCGGCTGCGACCTGGGCACCCAGCGCGGATGCCGCGGTCGACACCGCCTCGCCGCGATCGGCACCGGAGTCGTAATCGGCCTGGGCGAGGGCCGAGATCGTGGAGCCGTGGCTCGTCTGGTCCGTGAGCGGAGTCGCCGCGAAGGCAACTCCGACGGACAGGGCGAGCACGACTGCGGTCGTCGAGGCGACCCGAATCCTCATGCAGGATTCCTCCTCTGCTGTCCCCGGGAGCCGCCACCTTAGCCGAGAACAAGCACGCCGCGCCTTGCAGCAGGCTTGCAAGGCGCGGCTCAGTCGGGCAGCCTCAGGCGCCGATCTCGGCCTTGCGGCGCGCGACGAACGCGGCGATCGACTCCGCTGCGGCGGGATCGAGCGGCGGCGGCACGAACGCCGCGAGCAGCTGCTTCCAGATCCGGTTCGCCCGCTCGGTCGCTGTCTGGGCCCCGTCGTCGAGCCACGTCTCGTAGTTGCGCCAGTCCGACACGATCGGCCGGTAGAACGCGGTCTCGAATCGCTCGAGCGTGTGAGCCGAGCCGAAGAAATGCCCGCCGGGCCCAACCTCTGCGATCGCGTCGAGCCCGAGCGACGCCTCGTCGACGGCGACCGGCTGGAGCACCTCGGACATCATCTGCAGGATCTCCGCGTCGACGATCAACTTCTCGTACGACGCGGTCAGCCCGCCCTCGAGCCAGCCCGCGCCCTGGTAGAGGAGGTTGACCCCGCCCATCACGGCGCCCCAGACGGCCATCTCGGATTCGTACGCCGCCTGCGCGTCGACGACCGGCGACGCGGTCGCGTTCGACGACCGCCAGGGCAGCCGGTAGCGGCGTGCCATCTGGCCCGAGGCGATCGCGCCCTTCACGTACTCGGGCGTTCCGAACGCCGGCGACCCCGTTCGCATGTCGACATTCGAGGTGAACGCGCCGTACACGACTGGGGCGCCACGCCGCGCGATCTGGGTGAGCGCGACACAGAACAGCGCTTCCGCGTTCTGCTGGGCGATCGCCGCGGCGAGCGTCACCGGCGTCATCGCCCCGGCGAGCGTGAACGGCGTCGCGACGACGGCCTGACCGGCCTCGGCCATCGCGATCAGGCCCTCGCTCATCGGCCCGTCGAGGCGGAGGGGCGAGTTCGTGTTGATGATCGTGATCAGCGACGGCTCGCCGAGCAGCTGCTCGCGCGAGACCCCGCGTGCGATCCCGACGATCTCCAGCGCGTCCTCGACGACCGTCGCGCCGAAGCCGAGGCAGTGCCACGTCTTGTCGAGCGTCGTCGCCAGGCAGGCGTACATGTCGAGGTGGCGCGTCGCGACGGGCAGGTCGGTCGGCTCGAGGGGCCCGCCCGCCTCCTGGTGGATGACGTTGAGCGCGCTGATCAGGCCCACGTAGTCCTGGAAGTCCTGCCAGGTGCCGGCTCGTCGGCCGCGGTCGAGATCCGTCACGAACGCCGGGCCGCCGACCGACGAGAAGACGAGATGGCGGCCGCCGAGGATGACATCCCGCTCCGGGTTGCGGGCGTGGAGGGTGAACTCTGGCGGGGCGGTCGCGATCAGGTCCTCGACGAGGCCCGGGTCCAAACGAACGCGCCGGTTCGACCGGTCCACCCTCGCCCCGGCGGCCGCCAGGCGATCGATCGCCCGGTCGCCGAGGACCTCGACGCCGACCTCGGCGAGGATCCGGAGCGACGTCCGGTGAATTTCCTCGACGTGGTCGGCCGATAGGACTTCGAGGGGCCGGAACGGGTTCTCGAGTCGCCGGAACGGGAGCTGGGGGATGCCGCCGCCGATCCGCCGCTCGCGGCGCCGATGCGCGACCGGCTCCGTGGTCAAGCGGCTGGCCGATCGGCGTCCGGCGGCGGCGTGGGGAACATCGGTCGGACCAGGGCCTGACCCTGGCGAACCCGGCGCCGCGCGTAGATCATCTGGGTGACCAGGACGATCGCGGCCACAAGGATTCCGCCGGCGGCCGTCGCCGCGGCGTCGGTGTCGGCGAACCGAACCAGCACGACGGCCGCGATCGCACCCGCGACGATCGCGTTAAGCACGACGACCAGGAACGGCGTCGAGGCCACCAGATGGGCGATCGTCGGCGTTCCTGGCGCCACGCCCATCGTGATCCCGATCCCCCTGGCGTCGTCGTGGACGCCCATGACGAAGTACGGCTCGAGGTCCGGCGCGATCTCCAGGTACGCCCCCCGGATGCGGTTCATCCCGAAGATCGTCATCGCGTCGTGGTAGTTCGAGACGCCCATCCGGATCCAGGTGCCGATCCCAATGAACTCCACGACCGGCAAGAGGACGAGGGCGAACACGAAGAACGCGTCGTGGAACCCATCGGCGCCCGCGATCAAGCCCAGGGCGACCATCGCGCCCGACAACGTCGAGAGGTACATGCCCGCGCGGGCGAACACCTCGTTCCAGGCGAGGCTCCGCGATGCGAGCAGAGACCAGTGCTCGGTCGACAGGATCTGGAGCCGGATCTGGACCGGCGTCGACGCGGAGGCGGGCGAGACCGAGCCGACGACCGGCGCCGGCGCCGGCTCGGCCGGCGGCGCCGGGTTTCGCTCCAACGTCATCAGCGCTCCTCCTGCCGCCGCACCGCCAGATCGCAGTATCTCGCGGCGGTCGTTATGCGCGACGGGCGGACTCGGCGGCTGCGACGAGGCGTTCCGCCGCCTCGGCGACCTGCTTGCGGGTCACATCGAGGTGGGTCACGGCGCGGACAAGCCGCTCGCCGAGAGCAACGACCAGGATGCCGCCGTCAAGGGCGCGCCGGACGACGGTCGCTGCGTCCGGCGCATCCGCCGCCATGCGGGCGACCACGATGTTCGTCTGGACGCTCGCGAGGTCGATCTCGAAGGCCGCGCTCGACGCCAGCCGTTCCGCGAAGAGGCGGGCGTTCGCATGATCGTCCGCGAGGCGGGCGAGGTGGTGATCCAAGGCGTGATCGGCCGCGGCGGCGAAGATGCCGATCTGGCGCATCGCTCCGCCGGCCATGCGGCGATAGCGAATGGCTCGATCCACGAACGCACGCGTTCCGACGAGCATCGAGCCGCCCGGCGCGCCGAGACCCTTCGAGAACGCGACCGCGACCACGTCGAACGGCCGGGCGAGATCGGCCGGCGGCACGCCGAGCGCGATCGCGGCATTCCAGAGCCGCGCCCCGTCCAGGAACGTCACCATCCCGTGGGCACGCGCCGCGGCGGCGATCGCGGATCCCTCCTCGACACCGATGACGATGCCGCCCGCGCGGTTGTGCGTGTTCTCGAGCGAGACCAGGGTTGTCGTGGGGTACATCGCCGCGCTGGGTTTGCGGGCGCGGACCAGGTCGTCGACGGAGTAGCGGCCGCCACCCGGTCCGATCTCGGTGACCTGAACACCGCTGTTCGCGCCCGCGCCGCCGGCCTCGTGCCAGAGGATGTGTGCCTCACGGGCGGCGAGGACCTCGTCGCCCGGACGGGTCAGCGTGCGGATCGCGACCTGGTCGGCCATCGTCCCCGTCGGGAACCACAGGCCGGCCTCGTGTCCCAGCAACGCCGCGACCCGCTCCTGGAGTCGATTGACCGTCGGATCGTCGCCGAACTGGTCGTCGCCGACCTCCGCCCGGGCCATCGCGTCGCGCATCGCCGGTGTCGGGCGGGTGACGGTGTCGGAGCGAAGGTCGATCGGCGGCGATGCGGCGGTCACTGCCGAAGGGTATCGCCCGCGCCCGGTGTCGTAGGCTCTCGTGCATGCCCGACGACCGCCCGATCTTCGGCCGTGACGTCCCGGACGCCGCCTGGCGGCCGACGCGAAAACTTCTGGCCGACGCCCGGCTTGCGCGGTTCATCCGCTCCACCGGGGAGGGATCCCTCGAGGCGCTCCAGGCCCGGGCGGTCGCCGATCCGGCGTGGTTCTGGGGCGCCGCGGTCGACGACCTCGACCTTGCGTGGCAGCGACCGCCGGACCAGGTGATGGACGCGAGCGGCGGCCCGGAATGGACCCGCTGGTGGCGGGGCGGCGCCTTCAATCACGCCGAGGCGTCGACGGCGCCGAGGGCCACCCGCGACCCGACAGGCACCGCGCTCACGTGGGAGGGCGAGGACGGCGAGGTCCGCCAGCTGACGAACGCCGCGCTCCGCGACGACGTCGTGGTCGCGGCCCGGATGTTCCGCGCGGCGGGCGTGCGCGCGGGCGATCGCGTCGGGATCTTCCTGCCGATGCTCGTCGAGACGGTCGTCGCGACCCTGGCCCTGGGCCGGATCGGCGCGATCTACACGCCGATCTTCTCCGGGTACGGGGCCCCGGCGGTGGCCGCCCGCCTCCAGGACTGCGAGGCCACGGTGCTGGTCACGGCGGACGGCTTCTTCCGCCGCGGCTCGATCGTGCCGATGAAGGCGATCGCAGACGAGGCGGTCGCGCTCGCGCCATCGGTCCGGCGGGTCATCGTCGTCCGGCGGTTCGGGATCCGGACACCGGCGACGCCCTGGGATCCGGATCGCGACCGCTGGTGGGATCAGGCGGTCGATGCCGCCCGGGCGGCGCTGCTCGACGAAGGCGGACCGGAACCGGTCGCCAACACGGATCCCGAGACGCCGTACATGCTGATCTACACCTCGGGCACGACGGGCCGGCCGAAGGGCGCCGTCCACGTCCACGGCGGGTTCCCGATCAAGGCGTCCCAGGATCTCGCCCACACGTTCGATCTCCGGGCGGGCGATGCCCTGTTCTGGTTCACGGACCTCGGCTGGATGATGGGTCCGTGGACAATCTCCGGCGCGCTGCTCCTCGGCGCCCGGCTCGTCCTGTACGAAGGAGCGCCCGACCATCCCGGGCCGGATCGACTTTGGGCCCTCGTCGCCCGACATCGTGTGACCCATCTCGGGCTCAGCCCGACGGTCGTCCGGGCGCTGATCCCGCACGGCGTGGATCCGGTCCGCTCGCATCGTCTCTCGCGCCTGCGCGTGCTCGGGTCGACCGGCGAGCCGTGGGATCCCGACAGCTGGTGGTGGTACTTCCGCGAGGTCGGCGGCGGCCGGCTCCCGGTCGTCAACTACTCCGGCGGCACCGAGGTGAGCGGCGGGATCGTCGGCTGCAACCTGATCACGCCCATCAAGCCGGCATCGTTCAACGGGCCGTGCATCGGCACCGCGGCCGACGTCGTCGACCCGGCCGGGCGGCCGCTCCGTGGCGAGGTCGGGGAGCTCGTGATCCGCGTCCCGCAGCCCGGGATGACCCGCGGCTTCTGGCTCGACCCCGACCGCTACGTCGAGGCGTACTGGAGCCGGATCCCCGGCACCTGGGTTCATGGCGACTGGGCCGTCATCGACGACGACGGCTACTGGTACATCCGCGGCCGTTCCGACGACACCCTCAAGGTCGCCGGCAAGCGCGTCGGGCCGGCCGAGGTCGAGGCGGCGGCGACCGCCCACCCGAGCGTCGTCGAGGCCGCGGCGATCGGCGTGCCCCACGCGATCAAGGGCGAGGCGATCGTCGTGGTGTGCACGCTCCGCCCCGGCGAGACCGACGACGAGGCCCTCCGGGCGGACATCTCGCGGCGGGTCGTCGCGGATCTGGGCAAGACCCTCAAACCCGAGGCCGTCGCAATCGTCCCGGCCCTGCCGAAGACCCGCTCGGGCAAGATCATGCGCCGCGTCGTCCGGGCCGCCTGGCTCGGCCTCGACCCGGGCGACCTGTCGGCCCTCGACGACCCGCGCTCGATCGAGGCGATCCGCCGCGCCGGACCCGCGGCGAGCGCCGGGCCTGGCTGATCAGGCCGCGCCGACCTCGTCGCGATGCCCGACGACGAAACACGTCTCGACGGGACCGCGGCCCTTCAGCTCCGTGAGCCCACGCGGCTCGACCTGGAACCTCGCTGACAGCCGCCTTCCAAGCTGGGAGGTCACCTGGATTCGGTCGGCCACGCCGCTGGACTCGAGGCGGCTCGCCAGATTGACCGTATCGCCCCACACGTCGTAGATGAACTTCTTGAGCCCGATCACGCCCGCGACCGTCGGGCCGCTGGCGATGCCGATCCGGACGTGGAGGTCGTAGCCGCCGTTCGCCCGGTAGCGCTCCAGCTCGTCGAGGAGCTCGACCGCCATCGCGGCGACCCGCTCGATCCCGCTCCCGGACTCGGGTTCGATCCCGCCGACGGCCATGTAGGCGTCGCCGATCGTCTTGATCTTCTCGAGCCCGTGCCGATCCGCCAGCCGGTCGAACAGCGAGAACACCTCGTTGAGCACGGCGACGACGTCGGTCGCCTCGGCGGTCGCGGCCCACTTCGTGAAATCGACGACGTCGGCGAACAGGACGGCCATCTCGTCGAACCGATCGGCGATGACCACTTCGCCGCCGCGGAGCCGGGTCGCGATCGACGCCGGCAGGATGTTCAGGAGGAGCCGTTCGTTCTCGCGGTTCGCCTGTTCGACGAGCCGGGCCGCCGTGATGTCCGTCCCGTACAGGTTGATCGAGCCGAACTCGAAGACCGAGACCACCTTGACGTGGAACTGGCGCCCGTCCGACTCGACCTCAATCGGAGTGGGATCGCCGGCCGAGGCAAGCGCGCGCACTCGTTCCAGGAGCGCCGGCGGGAGCAACTCGCCGACCCGCAGGTGGAGGCCACGGCAGACGAGCTCGCTCGCGGGGTTCGCATATTCGAGGCGGCCGTCCGGGGACACGCGCAAGACTGGGTTCGGGTTCTGGTCGGGGAACTTGTTCAGCGCCCGCGCGGCGGTCACATCCGTGCCGTAGAGGTTGATGAAGCCGAACTCCGCAATCCGGACCGGCCGGAGCTCGAAGATCCGGCCGTCGCCCTGGACCTCGATCGCCCCGCCCGCAGCGCAGGACGCCTTGACCCGGCTCTGCAGCGGCTCCGGTACCGGGTCGCCGACCCCGATCCCGAGGGCCGCGACGATCGTCCGGCTCGCCCTGTTCGCATAGGCGAGGATGCCGCCTTCGGTCATCCGCAGGACCGGGTTGGGATTGCTGTCGGGGAACTTGTCGACGGCCCGCGCCGCGGTCACGTCGGTGCCGTAGACGTGGAGGAAGTCGTGGCCAGGAACGTGGACGACGAGGAGGGACATCGTCCGGACGCCGAGGGCGATTTCGATCGGCTCGGGCGGATCGCGGTGGGCCGCCGTCTCGAGCCTGGCCAGCATGGCTGCCGACACGGGCTGCCCGACGGCCAGCTCCAGGGCGGCGGCGACCTCCGACGCCGCCGGGTTCGCGTACGCGAGCCGGCCGTCGGCGATGCGCAGGACCGGGTGCGGGTTCTGGGCGGGGAAGAGACCCGGATCGCCTGCGTCGGCGCCCGCCATCGGGGTCGGCGTGCCGGCTCGGTCGCTGTCGCGCGCTCTCATCTCGGGGATCACAGGATAGGCCGTCGGATCGGGCCCGGAGAAGGTCGCCGACGTAGACTGGCGCCGATGGTCGAGACCGCAATCGAGAAGGACGTCGTCAGCTGGGAGGCTCTCGCGGACCTCGTCGCGGACCTCGCCGGGCAGCTCGCGGGCGACCACGACGTGATGCTCGCGATCACCCGCGGCGGCCTCGTGCCCGCGGGGATGCTCGCCTACCGGCTCGGCATCCGGAACATCCTGGTGGCCGCCGTCGCGTACTACGACGACGAAGGTCGCCCGGGCCCGAAGCCGACGTTCCTCCAGTTCCCGGCCGATCCCCTGCTCCGCG
>DASXTH010000287.1:0-2849 GCA_036505555.1 Candidatus Limnocylindrales bacterium
ACCGCCTGACGCGGCCGCCCGGGGCCGCGCCCGGAACCTCAGCCCAGCCAGAGGATGACGACGAGCGCGGCCAGGGCAACCCGATACGCGACGAAGATGTCGGTCGATCGCGTCCGGAGGAAGCGCAGGAGCACCGCGATCGCGAGGATCCCGAACGCGAACGATGCGATCAGGCCGACCGCCATCGGCCCAGCCTGGAACGCGATCCCTCCGCCGCGGACGACGCTGAGCAGTTCGTACGCGGCCGCGGCGGCCGTGATCGGTGTCGCCATGAGGAACGCGAACCGGGCTGCCTCGTCCCGCTGCAAGCCGGCGAAGAGCCCGGCCGAGATCGAGATCCCCGAGCGACTGATCCCGGGGATCAGGGCGATCGCCTGGGCGCCGCCGATCGCGAGCGCCTGCGGCACCGACAGGTCGAGGGCCTGCCGCCGGCGCGACCCCGACCGCTCCGCCAGCCAGAGGATCGCTGCGCCGACGACGAGCGTGATCGCGACGAGCTTCGGCTCGCGGATCACGTCCTCGAGGTCGTGGAGGAGGAATCCCAGGATCAGCGCGGGGACGGTCGCAACCGCGAGGAGCACCGCCAGACGTCGATCCGGGTCGCCGGCGAGCGAGCGATCGCGGAGCGTCGCGAAGAAGGCCGGAACGAGCCGGAGCCAGTCGGCTCGGAAATAGATGAGGAGCGCGACCAGCGTCCCGATGTGGAGGATGACGCTGAACTCGAGCGAGGTGATGAACGGGTCCTTGATCCCCAGGAGGTAGGGCACGAGGATCAGGTGCCCGCTCGAGGACACCGGCAGGAACTCGGTGAGTCCCTGCACGATGCCCATGATCAGCGCGGCGATCAGCGGATCCACGGGTCGTCGATCCGCTGGCCGGCCGGCGACGCGGTCAGCGAATGAAGAGTGGAGCGAGGACGAGCGTGATCGTTGCGAGGAGCTTCACCAGCACGTGGAGCGAAGGGCCGGCCGTGTCCTTGAACGGATCGCCGACGGTGTCGCCGACGACCGCCGCCGCGTGGGCGTCCGAGCCCTTGCCGAGCACGGTGCCGTCCGCGGCCTTGAGGTTGCCCGACTCGATGTACTTCTTCGCGTTGTCCCACGCCCCGCCGCCGTTGTTCAGGACGGTGGCGAGCATGACGCCCGCGATCGTCCCGACCATCAGCATGCCGGCGACCGCCTCGGCGCCGAGCAACAGCCCGACGATGATCGGCGTCGCGACCGCGACCAGCCCCGGGGCGATCATCTCGCGCAATGCTGCGCGGGTGGTGATGTCGACGACGCGAGCGTAGTCCGGGCGCTGGCTGTAATCCATGATCCCGGGCATCTCCCGGAACTGGCGGCGGACCTCGACGATGATCGACTGGGCGGTCTTGCCGACGGCGCGGATCGCCAGCGAGCTGAAGAAGTAGACCAGCATCGCGCCGATCAGGGCGGCCACGAACACGCTCACGTTGGCCAGGTTCACCGAGCTGAGGAGGGCCTCGTTCCGGTTCGTGTGGATCAGGTTGACCTTGTCGATGTAGGCGCTGAACAACAGGAACGCGGCGAGCGACGCCGAGGCGATCGCATAGCCCTTGGTCAGGGCCTTCGTCGTGTTGCCGACCGCATCGAGGCGGTCCGTGATCTCGCGGGCGCCGGCCTCGGCGCGGCTGAACTCGGCGATGCCGCCGGCGTTGTCGGTGATCGGGCCGAACGTGTCCATCGCCAGGATGTAGGCGGTGGTCATCAACATCGCCATCGTCGCGACCGCGGTCCCGAAGATGCCACCGACATCCCGCGAAGAGCCGTCCGCGAGGGTCTGCCGGATGCCGGCCTGCTCGCCGAGCCAGTGGCTGGCGATGAGGGCGATACCGATCGTGATCGCGGTGACGAACGTCGTCTCGAAACCGACCGCGGTGCCGGAGATGATGTTCGTGGCGGGGCCCGTTCGGGAGGCCTCGGCGATCTCGCGGACCGGGCGGAACGAACCGGCCGTGTAGAACTGGGTGATGTAGACGAAGGCGACGCTGGTCGCCAGGCCGACCACGCCGGCACCGAAGAAGTACGACCAGACGGGCAGTCCACTCGGTGCGTTGCCGTTCGTCTGGAGCATGACATTCGTGGTGAGGAGCAGCGCACCCACGGACAGGATCGTCGTGACCCAGTAGCCGCGGTTGAGCATGTTCATCGGGTCCTCGGTCTCCTTGCCGCGGACGAAGAAGATCGCCACGATCGTGGACAGGAGCCCGAACGCGCGGACGACGAGCGGAAAGAAGATCCACGCGGTCGGGTTCGGCCAGCCGGCGTTGAGGGCGATCGTGAAGACGCCGACGCCGAGGATCATCGCGCCGATATTCTCGGCGGCCGTCGACTCGAACAGGTCGGCCCCACGGCCGGCGCAGTCGCCGACGTTGTCGCCGACGAGGTCCGCGACAACGCCCGCGTTCCGCGGATCGTCCTCGGGGATGCCCTTCTCGACCTTGCCGACGAGATCGGACCCGACGTCGGCGGCCTTCGTGTAGATCCCGCCGCCGAGCTGGGCGAAGAGGGCGACGAACGAGGCCCCGAACCCGAAGCCGACGATGAGGAATGGCGCATCATGGGTGGCCTGGCCACCGGATAGCCCGCCGAAGACGGTGAAGATCCCGTACACGCCGAGGAGCGACAGGGCGACGACGAGGAAGCCCGACACGGCGCCACCGCGCATCGCGACCTGGACCGCCTCGACGAGACTGCGCCGGGCCGCGGCGGCCGTTCGCACGTTCGACTTCACGCTGATGTACATGCCGATGATCCCGGAGGATGACCCGCGGAACGCGGCCGTCATCGCGGACCTCGTCGGCGACAACGTGGGCGACTGCGCCGGTC
>DASXTH010000288.1:0-23444 GCA_036505555.1 Candidatus Limnocylindrales bacterium
GTCTTCGTCGGGTCGTGCACGAACGGCCGGATCAGCGATCTCCGCCTGGCGGCGGAGGTCCTCAGGGACCGCAAGGTCGCCGCCGGGGTCCGGATGATGATCGTCCCGGGCTCCGACGAGGTGAAGCGCGAGGCGGAGCGCGAAGGCCTCCAGCACATCTTCCGAGCCGCCGGCGCGGAGTGGC
Source organism: Candidatus Limnocylindrales bacterium (assembly GCA_036505555.1). Classification (GTDB taxonomy): domain Bacteria; phylum Chloroflexota; class Limnocylindria; order Limnocylindrales; family CSP1-4; genus CF-46. The sequence goes on from DASXTH010000288.1 coordinate 185, forward strand.
GCGAGGCCGGTTGCTCGATGTGCATCGCGATGAACGGCGATCAGCTCTCGCCGGGCCAGTACGCCATCAGCACGTCGAACCGGAACTTCGAGGGCCGCCAGGGCAAGGGCGGGCGGACGTTCCTCGCGTCCCCGCTGACCGCGGCGGCGTCCGCGATCCGCGGCGAGGTCAGCGACCCACGGACGCTCCCCGGCATCGAGTCCCTGGCCGCGGTCGGAGGCCGCTGACGATGGCCGAACCCTTCCGGACATTCACGAGCGCGGTCATCCCGCTGCCGGCCGAGAACGTCGACACCGATCAGATCGTCCCGGCCCGCTACCTCAAGGTCACCGCCAAGGACGGGCTGCGCGATGCGCTCTTCCACGACTGGCGCTATGACGAGGACGGCGGCCTCCGCGAGCCGTTGTTCGTCATGGACCGCGTCGCGATGCTCGACCGGCAGATCCTGCTCGTCGGCGACAACTTCGGCACCGGCTCGTCGCGCGAGCACGCGCCATGGGCGCTGACCGCCTGGGGGATCCGGGCCATCCTGTCCACGTCCTTCGCGGACATCTTCCGGAACAACGCCCTGAAGAATGGCCTCCTGCCGATCGTCGTCGAGGCTGACGAGCACCACCACCTGTTCGAGCTCGTCGAGGCGAATCCGTCCGTGGAGCTGACGGTGGATCTCGAGGCCCAGGTCGTCCACCTCCCGGGCGACGAGGACCTTCCCTTCGAGGTCGATCCGTTCGCCCGGATGATGCTGCTGGCAGGGACCGACGAGATGGGCTATCTCCTCGGAAAGCTGCCCATCGTCGACGTGTGGGAGGCGGGCCACCCGCCGCGCGTCGACACCCGGGCCGGGGCGGCCTGACTCCGGGCCGGGCGACGACGTCGCCCCGGCCGGGTCGTGTCAGCGGATCGTTGCGGCCTGGGAGATGCAGATCACGCAGGCCGGATACGGCGCGGCGCGATGGGCGCGGTGGATCGCCGCCATTCGGCGAGTGATCCGGTAGGTGGAGCGGCGGTTCGGGAGATGGTTCAACACGAGTCGATTTCCTTCACGGAGGGAGCGGCGTGGTCGTCGCTGGCCCAAGACACGATGGGTCGTGGCGAGGTGATCGGGTACGGACGGGCGCCAGCAGACGGGCTGGACGGTTGACGATGTCCGGAGGGTCCATCGTGTCCGACGGCGGAACTCACCGACGATCACCATCGTCTGCCCGGCCATGACGACCACCCACGTCCTCCGGCGGCCGGCCCTGGCCGGCATCGCGATCCTCGCCTTGGCGCTCACGGCATGCAGCGGTGCCGTTTCCCCACCCACGGCGACGGCCGGTCCGTCGGCGGAGCCTTCGTCGCCAGCGGCTTCCGGGTCGCCGGGCGCGGCTGAGCCAAACCCGCCGGCCTCGGAGCCGGGTGGTGGTGGGTCCGCGGGCGATCCGGGCGATCCCGGCACGGGCACGGGCACGGGCGTCGGCGGCGGCGGCGTCGACCCCGGCGCAGGCCAACCCAAGATCGTCACCCCGCTGCCGGGTCGGTTGAACCCGCGCCCCGTCGCGCCGATCACCATCCAGGCATCCGTGGACGGCCGGCACGTCCTCGTCAAGGTCACCTGGTACGGCGGCATCGAGCCGTGCTCCGTCCTCGATTCGGTCGTAGTCAAGCGAGACGGCAACGACATCGCCGTGACGCCGATCGAGGGCGCCAGCGACCAGACGGCGATCTGCATCGACATCGCGGTCCTGAAGGCAACGATCGTCGACCTCGGTGAGCTCGAACCCGGGACCTACAGGATCTCCTCGCCGGGCAGCGAGGCACCGCCGGTCGAGATCACGATCGACTGACCCGCGGCCGGAAGGGCCGCGCCGCCCATCGGGTGGACCTCGGCCATACTTCGGCACGGTGAATCTCTTCGACGCCGTCGTCATCGTCCTGCTCGTCGGGGCGATCCTCATCGGCATCAGCACGGGGGCCCTGCCGCAGATCGGCGGACTCCTCGGTGCATTCGGTGCCGGAGCACTGGCCATCGTCGGCCTGCCCCTGCTCAACGGGCCGCTCGACGATCTGCCGCCGGACCTCAAGGCGGTCGTCGTCCTCGCCGCGATCCTGTTCATCGTCGGCGTCGGCGAAGCGATCGGGTCGACGATCGGACGGGTGATGGCCATCCGCCTCCGCGGCGGCGTGCTGGACCGCGTCGATCGGGTCGCGGGCGGGATCGTCGGTGGCGCCCAGGCGCTCCTCGTCATCTGGCTGATCGGTGGCCTGCTGGCGGCTGGCCCGATGCGCGCGCTCGCCGTCCAGGCCCAGACCTCATTCGTCGTGCGCGGGCTCTCGGGCGTGCTCCCGCCGCCGACCGAGATCGCGTCCGAGCTTGGCCAGCTCCTCGACGACACGGGCATCCCGGACCTGTTCGTCGGGCTCGATCCGCTGCCGGCCCCGGACGTCGAGCGTCCGACCGACCCGGCAGCCCAGGCGATCGCGGCCCGTGCGATCCAGAGCACCGTCCGGATCTCGGCCCGGACCTGCAGCTTCCAGTCGTCGGGAACGGGCTTCGCGGTCGCCCGCGGGTACGTGCTGACGAACGCTCACGTGATCGCCGGCGCGAAGACGATCCGCCTCCAGGCGCAGGGCGGGCCGGTCATCGACGCGATCGCCGTCTTCGACGATCCGGAGCTGGACGTCGCCCTCCTCTGGGCGGCTGACCTCCGCGTCGATCCCCTCCGGTTCACGCCGGCCGATCCCGAGCGGGGCGCCGTGGGGGCCACGCTCGGGTTCCCCGGTGGCCGCGGCCTCCAGGTCGAGCCGGCCGCGGTCGCGGGCGCCTTCACCGCCCAGGGCCGCGACATCTACGGCGCCAAGCGCGTGAGCCGGCGGATCCTCGAGCTCCGCGCCGTCGTGGAGCAGGGCGACAGCGGCGGCCCGTTCATCCTTGCGGATGGCTTCGTCGGCGGCGTCGTGTTCGCGGAGTCACGGACCGACGACAACGTCGGCTACGCGCTGACGGCGACATCCGTCGCGACGGCGATCCAGCCGTTCATCGGGCGGACCAGCGCGACCGACACCGGTGAGTGCATCCACTGAGGCCTCGGCCCACCCATGCCGTTCGGACCCACTACGATCGGGCGATGACGAACGAGACCGCCGCTCCCCCGCCGGTCGCCGGCGACGCGAACGAGCTCGCCACCCTCGCGGCCGAGGCGTGGGAGAGCCAGATGGTCGCCCATCCGGTGTATGCCACCGTGCTCGGCGACCGCCGATACGACGATCGCCTCCGCGACAACGGCCCGAACGCCCTCGCAGACGAATCGGCGCGGCTGGGTGGTCTGCTCGCCCGGGCGGAGGGGATCGACGCGTCGCGACTGTCCGCGGCCGACCAGGTGACTCGCTCCGCCCTCGTCGACTTCCTCCGGTTCGAGCTGGACCTGATCGAAGCCGGCCTGGATGCCTGGGCGGTCGATCCGCTCGACGGGCCGCAGGTCGCCTATATGAACATCCCGGCGCTCCAGCCCGTGCGGACGGTGGCCGAAGGCGAGGCGCTCGTCGCCCGCTGGCGGGAGATCGGCCCGTGGATCGATCGCCTGACCGGCACGACCCGTGAGCACTTGAGCCGAGGCGTCGCCGCGCCGCACGCGCTCGTCCGGAGCGTGGTTGCCGAGCTCGACGACCTACTCGAGGGCGACGTCGAGGAGTGGCCCCTCAACGAGCCTGCCGACGACGTTCCAGCGGACTGGTCCGACGCCGCGAGGACCGCGCACGCCCGCGACGTCCGGGCGGCGGTCGCGACCCAGATCCGCCCGGCGTTCGCCCGCTATCGCGCCTTCCTGGTCGACGAGCTCGGCCCCGTCGCGCGCGACGACGAGCGACCGGGCCTGTCCCACATCCCCGGCGGACTCGAGGCGTATCGACGGCTGGTCCGGTCCCATACGACGCTCGATCTCGAACCCGATGAGATCCACCGGATCGGGCTGGAGGAGACCGAGCGCATCGACGCCGAGTTCCGCGAACTCGGCGATCGGATCCTGGGCACGAGCAATCAGGCCACGGTGCTCCAGCGGCTGCGGACCGATCCGGCGCTCCACTTCGCGACGTCGGCCGAGGTCTTCGACGTCGCCGAGGGGTCCCTCGCCCGGGCGAATGCGGCCATCCCGGACTGGTTCGGTCAGCTTCCGCAGGCGCCATGCGTCGTGATCGAGATGGGGCCGCACGAGGCGAAGTATTCGACGATCGCGTACTACCGCGGGCCCGCGGCGGACGGCAGCCGACCCGGCGGCTACTACATCAACACGACCGAACCGAAGACGCGGACGCGGTATGAGGCCGAAACGCTCGCGTTCCACGAGGCCGTTCCGGGCCACCACCTTCAAATCGCCATCGCCCAGGGACTGGAAGGCCTACCCGCGTTCCGACGCCATGGCGGGCCCACCGCCTACATCGAAGGCTGGGGCTTGTACAGCGAGCGTCTCTCGGCCGAGATGGGCCTCCACTCCGGAGAGATGGACCGGTTCGGGATCGCCTCGTACGACGCGTGGCGAGCGTGCCGTCTCGTGGTCGACACGGGCCTCCACGCTCTGGGTTGGGACCGGGAGCGGGCGATCCGGTTCATGACCGACCACACCGCCCTCGCCGAGAACAACATCGTCAACGAGGTCGATCGCTACCTCGCGATGCCCGGCCAGGCGCTCGCCTACAAGCTCGGCCAGCGCGAGATCCTCGCGTTACGCGCGGAATCACAGGCCGCGCTGGGCCCCGGCTTTGACATCCGAACGTTCCACGACGTCGTCCTCGGCCAGGGCGCCGTCGCCCTCTCGACCCTTCGCGGCGTCGTGGAGGCCTGGATCCGCGCCGACTGATCGTTGGGAAGCCGCCTCGACGTCACCCGGTCGGCAGCGGGCTGACCCGCCGCCGGCCGGAGGCCACATGCGTCAGGCGGCGTACTCGTCGGTGGGCGAGATCGCGTCCGGATCGCCGATCTCGATGGGGTTGTTCACCGGGTCGGCGCTCCACTCGAACCAGCCGCCGTCGTACACGGCGATCCGGTCCCAGCCCTGGAGGTAGGCGTAGAACCAGGTCTCGCTCGCCCGCCAGCCCGTCCCGCAGTAGAACGCCACCCACTTGTCGGCCGTGATGCCGGCCTCCGCCCAGTTGGCCGTGATCTCCGGATACGCCCGCATCGTGTTGTCGACGTTGCGGTAATGCTGCATGTGGTAGGCGTCCGAGCCGCAGTTGCCCCAGACATCGCCCGCGATCCGGCCCGCGGGGCCGATGTAGTTGTAGCCGCTCACACGGCCGATGTGCTCCTTCCACGTCCGGACGCTGACGAGGGCCGCGCCGGCCGGGTCGGCGATGATCTGCTTCGCCTCGGCGAGATCGACGATGACCTCGGGGCGGAGCGGGATGGGCACGCCGAACGACTCGACCGGTGTGGGCTCGCGGAGGGTGGTCTCGACCGGGTACCCGGCCCTGACCCACCAGTCGTAGCCACCGTCGAGCAGGCGGACATCGTCGACACCGGCGTAGCGCAGGATCATCAACGCGCGGGTCGCCGCGATCTGGCCGGCGCGTCGTCCCGGCCACTTCTCGTTCGCCTCGCCGACCGTGTCGCGGCCGTAGAGGACGACGGTTGTGTCGTGGGTGATCCCGAGGCCACGCACGGCTGCCTCGATCTCCGCAGGCGTCCGGCGGTTCCAGTCGACCGGGTTCTCGAGCCAGTTCGTGTCGAGGTACAGGGCGCCCGGGATGTGGCCCTCCTCGTACTCCTCGGGCACCCCGAAGTTCACATGGAAGAGAAGGAAGCGCCCCGTCGGTGCCGCCTCCGGGCTGCCGCCGGCCAGGAGCTGGCCGAGCCAGTCGATGTGGACGAGACGGTCATGGTTGACCAGACGGTCCACGGCTCGGCCGGTGGCGGTCCAGCCGGTGAGCCCGCCATCCAGCACGTCGACGCGGGCGAAGCCTTGCTCGCCGAGGAATGCGGCGACGCTCGCCGGTGCCGGGTCGTTGGCGTCCTGGCCGTAGACGACGATCTCGCGATCGGGCGTGATCCGCTTGCGGACCAGCAGTCGCTCGATCTCCGGGCGATCGACGCTGTCCAGCCACGCGGCGGGGAACGCGACGGCGCCGGGAACGTGGCCGCCGGCGGTCTCGTCGCCGAGCCGCCAGCCGTTGTAGCCATTGAGAGAGCGGACGTCGACGACCATCAGGCCCGCGTCGTCGAGGCGGCGCTCGAGCTCCTCGGGTCTGATCGATGGTGTCTGGTGGGAAATCGGTTCAACGCTCATCGGATGGGTCCTCGCTCGATGTCGTTCTGGCAGAAACGAACAGACCCCTGCCATCTGCAGGGGTCTGGAGTGTCTCCGGCGTGCGGGCCGTCAGTGGATACGCACGCCTAGATACACCCGTTGCCCTGCATGGCAACGCATCGACACATCGAGCAGCACATGGAGTGTGCGGGCGACCTCATGCGAACGCGATTGTGCAACACGTCGTTCTCAACCCGCAAGAGGGACCGCGAAATCTCCAGTGCCATTTCGGTGCCGCCGGGTTGCAAGGCCCGGGCGCGCCACTGGTCGAGGCGCCCGCGCCGACCTCTATTGGGGACTCTCGGGGTCGAGGACGCGGATGCGCCGGGCGACCGCCTCCAGGACACACGTCCGGATCGCGGGAAACTGGTCCATCAGGGAATGGAACTCGCGGTGGCCGAGGACGAGGACTGTCGCCGGGCTCTCGGTCGTTGCGGTCGCCGTCCGCGGTCCCTCGGCCAGGAGCGCGATCTCGCCGAAGAAGTCGCCCGCCTCGAGCGTCCGGATCCGGGCGCCACCGCGGTCGATGGCGACCGTGCCGTCGACGAGCACGTAGAACTCGCGACCCGTCTCGCCTTCGCGCATCAGCGCTTGGCCGGCAGGGACGTCGATCTCCTCGACGAGACGTCCGACCTCCTCGATCTCCTTCCGGCCGAGGCCTTCGAGGAGCGGTACCCGCTTGAGAAGCTCCAGCTTCTGGTCCGTCGACATCGTCCCTCTCCGTTGCGTCCGCCCGATCCGTCCCGGCAGCATAGCGGGCCTGTCACGTGGGGACACGTCCTACACTGGGCGCTCGATCGTTTGCAGCCCGACCGCCCACGGGAGACCACGCCCGATGTCCGACCAGCAGCTCCCCTACGACCGGCCATCCGATCCTGCGAAGCGGCACTCCGCGGCCCTGACGGACGGCCCGGATCGTGCCGGCGCCCGCGGGATGCTCAAGGCGATCGGGTTCACCGACGAGGACCTCGCGAAGCCGATCGTCGGCGTCGGGACGAGCTGGATCGAGACGATGCCCTGCAACTACAACCACCGCCGTCTGGCCGAGGCGGTGAAGGCCGGGATCCGCGCCGCGGGCGGGACGCCGATGGAGTTCGGGACGATCTCGGTGAGCGACGGCGTGTCGATGGGCACCGAGGGCATGAAGGCGTCGCTCGTGAGCCGCGAGGTCGTCGCCGATTCGATCGAGCTCGTCTCGCGCGGCCACCTCTTCGACGGCGTCGTGTGCATCTTCGGCTGCGACAAGACCGGCCCCGGCTCGGCGATGGCGATGGGCCGGCTCGACATCCCGGCGCTCGCCCTCTACTCGGGGACGATCCATCCGGGGATCCGCTCCGCCGCCGCCGGCGGCAACGGGTCGCGCGACGCTACCGTCGTGACGATCTACGAGGCGATCGGGTCGTACCGCGCCGGCCGGATCACCCTCGACGAGCTGTACGAGATCGAGAACGCGTCGTGCCCGGGCCCCGGCGCCTGCGGGGGCCAATTCACGGCCAACACGATGAGCATGGTCATGGAGACCCTCGGGCTCTCACCGGCCGGGATGAACGAGATCCCCGCCGAGGAGCCGGCGAAGGACGACGCGGCCCGGCGGGCGGGCGAGCTCGTCATGCGGCTCGTCCGCGACGACATCCGGCCCGCGACGTTCGTGACCCGGACCTCGATCGACAATGCGATCGCCGCGGTGGCCGCGACGGGTGGCTCGACGAATGCGGTCCTCCACCTCTTGGCGATCGCCCACGAGTTCGGACTCCCGCTCGACATCGATGAGTTCGACGTCATTGCCAACCGCACGCCGATCGTCGCCGACCTCCAGCCCGGCGGCCGCTACACCGCGACCCACCTCTACGAGGCGGGTGGGATGGCCCTCGTCTTCCGTGAGCTGCTGGCCGCGGGCCGGATCGACGGCCGCGCGCCGAACGTCGATGGACGGACCACGGCCGAGATCGCCGCAGCAGCGGTCGCCGCCGACGGCCAGGTGGTTGTGGTCCCCTACGACCGCCCGATCAAGCCGACCGGTGGGCTCGCGATCCTGCGCGGCTCGCTCGCGCCCGACGGCTGCGTCGTCAAGCTCGCCGGGCACGAGCGCCGGCTCCATCGCGGCCCGGCCCGGGTCTTCGATCGCGAGGCGGACTGCTATGCCGCCGTTCGCGACCGGCGGATCGTGCCCGGCGACGTCGTCGTCATCCGCTACGAAGGACCCGTCGGCGGCCCGGGGATGCAGGAGATGCTGAGCGTCACCGCCGCCCTGACCGGCGAGGGCCTCGGCGACACGGTCGCCCTGATCACCGACGGGCGGTTCTCCGGCGGGACCCACGGGCTGATGATCGGGCACATCGCGCCAGAGGCCGCGCTCGGCGGTCCGATCGGGCTCGTCGAGGAGGGCGACGAGATCGTCATCGACGTCGACGCGCGGCGGCTCGACCTGTCGGTAGCGCCGGCCGTGCTCGAGGCGCGCCGCGAACGCTGGACGGCGCCGGCGCCGCGGTACCGGGGCGGCGTCCTGGCGAAGTACGCCGCGGGCGTGTCGTCGGCGTCCGAAGGCGCGGTGACGACGGGCGGCCGGATGCGTGCCGCCCTCGAGCGAGCGCCGTTCCCGGGGCGGATCGGCGAGCTCGCCGACACGGTGATCAGCGGCGGATGACCGTCAGGATCGGGTTCAAGACGTCGCCGCAGAATGTCGACTGGGCGACGCTCGATGCGACCTGGCGCCGGGCGGGCGAGCTCGCCGACGAGCCCTCAGGCGGGTTCGACAGCGGCTGGCTGAACGACCACCTGACGAACACCGATCCGGACGTGCCGGGGCCGTCGCTCGAGGCACTGACGCTGCTCGGTACGCTCATCCACCACGTGCCTGGGCTGCTCGTCGGGCACGGCGTACTGTCGAACACGTTCCGCCATCCGGTCCTGCTGGCGAAGGCCGCCGTCGTCCTCGACCATGCGACGGGCGGCCGCTTCGTCCTCGGCCTAGGTGCCGGCTGGTTCGAGGGCGAGCACGGCCCGTTCGGGATCGACCTCCCGCCGATCGGCCCGCGGATCGATCGGCTCGTCTCGGCGGTCGACACGCTCCGCGCGCTGTTCTCCGCGGAGGCCGCCGAGCCACCGGGCGTCACGCGCGCCGATCCCTTCTATCCGCTGGCCGGAGCGGTGAACGCGCCGCCTCCCTACACCCCGGGCGGACCGCGCCTCTATCTCGGCGGACAGCGGACCCGCGGGATCCGGCTCGCCGCCCGGACAGCCTCGGGCTGGCTCCAGCCGGGCGTGAACGCGGGCGACGTCGGCTACTTCGGCGGAAAGCGCGTCGAGATCTTCGCAGCGCTCGAGGCGGAGGGACGGGACCCCGCTCTGTTCGACTTCGCCGGCCAGGTCTCAACGGGCCGGAGCGCGGCCGAGCGACGGGCCGCGGTGGAGGCCGCCGTCGGCATGGTCGGCACCGGGGCCACCCACATCATCCTCGGGATGCCCGCGGCCCTCGGCCCCGCCGGCCTCGACGAGATCGCTCGCGAGTGTCTGGCTCCGCTCCGCGAGCGGTTCGGGTGACGGTCATCATCCGGGCAGCGTCGACCGACGACGAGGATCTCGCGGCGGTCGAGCGGGTCATCAATGCCGCGTCGCCCGAGGACGGGACCTCGCTCGAGGATCTGCGTTGGTCGGACCGAGCGTACCCGGGCATCGTCCGCTTCCTTGCCGAGCTCGACGGCCGTCCGGTCGGTGCGGCGACGGTCGGCCGGATCTTTGTCCATCCACCTGAGTTCGAGGCACTCTGGGCGACGGTCGATGTCCTCCCCAGGGCCAGGCGAATCGGGATCGGTGGAGCGCTCCTGGCGGCCACGGCGCGGACAGCCGAGGCCGCGGAGAAGACCCATCTCCATGTCCCCGCTGTCGCCGATCGAGCCGAGGCGATCGCCTTTCTCGAGCGACGCGGGTTCGTCGAGCATGAGCGGATGCGGTCCGTCCGCCTCGACCTGGCCGCGATCTCCCGGCCCCAGGACGACCCGCCCAACGGCATCGAGCTGACCGATCTCGCCGCACGCCCCGACCTCGTGGCCGGTGTCCATGCCGTGGCGGTCGAGGCCTTCCAGGACATCCCTGGCGGGGACGGACCGATCGCGCCGGGCGACCTCGCGGAGTTCCGGGCCCGCGACGTCGACCGGCCCGGGTTCCCACCAGACGCCTTCGTCGTCGCGCTCGAACAGAGCAGTGGCCGGGTCGTGGGATATGCCGCGCTCCAGCTCAAGCCGGGCAGCCCGACGATCGCGTGGCACGACATGACCGCCGTCGTCCGGGCGTGGCGCCGGCGCGGCCTCGCGACTGCCCTCAAGCGACGGACGATCGCCTGGGCGCTCGACCACGAACTGGTCGCCCTCGAGACCGGGAGCGACGAGGCGAACCTCGGGATGCAGGCCGTCAACGCCCGGCTCGGCTACCGCCCGCTGCCCGACCTGCTCACGATGCGCGGACCGCTCGGTCGGGCGAAGATGACGCGGTGACGCTTCCACCCGACCCGCAGGCTTACGACACCGAGCGCAACGCCGCCGCGCGCCGCCGCGGGCTCGCGACCCCGTACATTCCGGGAGGCCGCGACCCGGACCAGGCCGGTGCCGAGGCCGAGGACCGCCGACTGCTCCGGATCCTCGTGCTCATGGTTGTCGCGATCATCGCGGCCGGGTTCGTGCTCGGATTCATCGCGGCGATCGCCGGTCTGAACGGTCTCGTCGGCGGCTCGGGCTGAGGTGACGACAGGGACCCTGCCGTCTCGCGCGTTGGCCGGCGACGTCCTCGCCGCGGCGGGCGACGAGCTCGTCGAGACCCTGCGTTCGCTGATCCGGATCCCGTCGGTCAACCCGGTTCCCGCCGACCGACCCGACGGCGAGACCCTCGCGGCCCGCTGGATCGCCGGGGCCCTCACCGATGCGGGGCTCCAACCGGAGGTCCTCGAGCTCGTACCGGGACGCGGTTCGGTGGTCGCACGACTGCGCGGCGACGGCAGCGGCGGCGATCCTCTGCTCCTCCTGAGTCACCTCGACGTCGTCCCCGCGCCGGACGATCTCTGGACGCACGGCCCGTTCGACGGCGACCTCGCCGGTGGCGATGTCTGGGGTCGCGGCGCGGTCGACATGAAGAACCTCCTCGCAATGGAACTGACGGTGGTCCGGATGCTGGCGGCCGAGGCGCGAGCCGCCGGTCGCGACCCCGCCGCCGACCCGATCCCGGGCCTGACCCGCGACATCCTCGTTGCGAGCACGGCGGATGAGGAGGCCGGCGGCCTGAACGGGATCGGCTGGATCGTCGCGGAGCGGCCCGAGCTCATTCGCGCCGCCGCCGCGATCAACGAGTCGGGCGCCGTCGCGACGACGTTCGCCGGCCGCCGCTTCTACCCGATCGGCGTCGCGGAGAAGGGCTACGCCGTCTATCGCCTGACCGTCCGCGGGACCTGGGGCCACGGCTCGATGCCCCGCGAGGACAACGCCGCGGGGCGCGCGGCGACCGCCGTGACGCGACTCGCAACCCAGGGCGCGCCGCGCCCGACTGAGGTCATGCGGACGTTCCTCATCGGGGCCGCCAACGAGGTCGATGGGGAGCAGGCACGGCTGCTACGGGCCCTCGCTGGGGACGATCCGCGCCTCGCCGAGGCCGCGCTCGATGCGATCTGCGATCCGATGTCGGCTCGCGTCATCCGGGCCCTGCTCCGCGACACTGTCAGCCCGAACATCGTCCACGCCGGCGTGAAGTACAACGTGATCCCGGGCGAGGCGATGATCGAGCTCGACTGTCGCCTGCTGCCTGGCACGACCGAGGCGGACATGCGCGAGACGGTCCTCGGACGGCTGGGCGATCTCGCGGGCCACGTCGAGGTCGAGCTCGTGATCCATGCGCCGCCGGTCGCCGCCCCCGCCGAGAGCCCCCTCTACGGCATCCTCGCCCGGACGGTCGTCGACCATGACCCCGTTGGCATCCCGCTCCCGTTCATGGTCCCGTTCGCCACGGACGCGAAGCACACTGCCGTGCTCGGCGTGCCCACCTTCGGGTTCTCCCCGCTCCAGCTCGCTCCCGACGAGCCGTTCCTCGAACGGTTCCACGGCGTCGACGAGCGCGTCGGCGTCGACGCCCTGCGCTGGGGCTTGCCCGTCCTCTACGACGTCGTCCGGCGCTTCTGCGGGTCGCCGGGTTAACCCACCGCGGCCCTGTCCACGACGACGTTCTGATCCCCGCCCGTCGTCACGGCCACGGTCTCCGCGCAGGACGGACAGCGGAAGATCCTCCGGCGGATCCAGGACCGCTCGCGATCGTGGACGGCCGAGTCGTGCTCGACCGGCTCCATCCGGGACCAGCCGCCGTCGTCGTGCTGATGCTCGACCTGGAACTCCTCGACGATGCGGAGGTTCGGATCCATGGAGACTCCCGCTGTCCTGCGAACTCAGGCGAGCATCGTCGTCGGATCGACGGCCGCGTGCAACCCGATCATTCCGAGCGGTGCTTGATCAGACGACCGCGGCGCGAGATGGCGTGTGTCGCCAGCGCGGCGACTCCCATCGCGATCAGGGCCCGCTCGGCCGTCGGCATCGGCCGGATCGCCGACAGGAACTGGTCCGCGCGGGCACGGTCGACCACGCGCAGCAGGGCGGCGCCGCGCGGGGTGAGCTGCAGCGTCCGCTGACGACGGTCCTCCTCCTCGACCCGCCGCTCGACGAGCCGCCGCCGGACGAGCCCATCGACGAGCCGGCTCGTCGCGGACGGCGAGCGATTGATGACCTCGGCGAGATCGCCCACGGTCATCGTCCCGGAGTCGGCGAGGACATAGAGCGCGGCGAGCTGGGTGAACCCGAGCCGCATCTCGCCGAGCTGCGATGCAAAGCCGATGACGAGCTCGCGCCACAGGGCGCGGCCCATCGCCACCCGTTCGGAGATCTGGCGGACGTTCGTGATCCGGGTCCCGGCGGCGAGCACGGTCGCGGAGAGGTCGGCCTCGAACCGGCGAGCGATCGTTCTCGCAGGAGGCGGCGGCCCGAGGCGCCGGGCGGGAGAACGGGAATCGACGGTCACGGTCGCGCTCGGTCGTTCACGGCCGGAGGATAGCCCGAACTCGGCAGGTCCGTGCAGCATCGCACAGGCCAACCCGCGTGCAGGGCGATCCGGCGGTTACGCTCGCCGACAATGACCACGTCTGCCTTCGTGTTCCCCGGCCAGGGCTCGCAGTCGGTCGGCATGGGACAGGCGCTTGCCGCGGCCTCGCCGGCCGCCGCCGCCGTCCTCGCCGCCGCCGACGCGGCGCTCGGAGAGCCGATCAGCCGCCTCGCCTTCGACGGACCGCCCGAGACCCTCGACCGGACGGAGAACGCCCAACCGGCGTTGCTCGCCGTCTCGATCGCGTACCTCGCGGCCGTCCGAGAGCGCTGGGCCGCCCTCGGGATCGACGCCCCGTCGGCCGCATTCGCCGCCGGCCACTCGATGGGCCAGTACTCCGCCCTCGTCGCCGCCGAGGTGATCTCGCTCGATGACGGCGTCCGGCTCGTCCGTGATCGGGGCCGCCTCATGCAGGCATCGGGCGCCGGACGCGACGGCGCGATGGCGGCCATCCTCGGTCTCGATGAGGGCGCCCTGCCGGCGCTCGTCGAGCGCGCCTCGCACGTGGGCATCTTCGGTGTCGCCAACCGGAACGCGCCGGGCCAGGTCGTCGTGTCGGGCGAGCGGGCGGCCATCGACGCGGCCGCCGAGATCGCGAAGGAGCTCGGAGCCCGCAAGGCGATCGTCCTCCCCGTCTCCGTCGCGGCCCACTCGCCGCTCATGGCCCAGGCTGCCGACGGCATGCGGCGGGTCCTCGCCGACGTCGAGTTCCGCGATCCGGTCGTGCCGCTGCTGGCCAACGCCGACGCCCGCCCGATCACGACCGCCGAGGGCGCCCGCGCCGAGCTCGTTGAGCACCTGACTGCCGGCGTCGACTGGGTCGCGGCCGTCGAGCGGATGACGGAGGCGGGCGTGACCACGTTCATCGAGGTCGGCCCGGGTCGTGTCCTGACCGGCCTGGTCAAGCGGATCGCCCCGGACGCCGAGGCGCTCCCGCTCGACGACCCTGCCTCTCCCGATCGCCTGGCCGTCCCGTTCGCGACGGCCACCATCGCCTGACCTGCTCGAGAAAGGACCACCCGTACCCGTGCGCAAACCCGATTACGACCGCCGCGTCGTCGTCACCGGACTCGGTGTCGTCAGCCCGGTCGGCAACGACGTGAAGACCGCCTGGGGCAACCTCGTCCACGGCCGGTCCGGTCTCCGCGAGATCACGAAGTTCGACGTGTCCCGCTATGAGGCAAAGGCCGCCGGCGAGGTCCGCGACTTCAACGCAGCCGACTGGATGGACCCCAAGGCCGTCCGCCGCAGCGAGAGCGCGATGTGGTTCGGCGTGGCCGCCGGCAAGCAGGCCCTCGCGGACTCCGGGTTCGAGATCACGGACGCGAACCGCGAGGACGTCGGCGTGGTCTTCGGCTCGGGAGCGGGTGGCCAGCAGCTGATGATCGATGCCTGGATCGCCCTTCACGAGAAAGGGCCCCGGAGCGTCCAGCCGACGTTCATCGCCAACGCCCTGGTCGACTCGACCTCGGGGATGATCGCGATCGAGACCGGCGCGATCGGCCACAACATGTGCGTCGTTTCGGCCTGCGCGACCGGAACCCACAGCGTCGCCGAGGCAGCGGAGGCCATCCGCCGCGGCGATTGCGTCGCGGTGATCTCCGGCTCGACCGAGGCGCCGCTGCTCGAAACGGCCCACGCCGGCTTCACGAACATGCGTGGCATGGGCATGCCGCGCCCTGGGGAGCCGCTCGCGACCGTCTCGCGACCGTTCGACAAGACCCGCGATGGGTTCGTCCTCGGCGAGGGCGCCGGTGGTCTGTTCCTCGAGGACCTCGATCTCGCGAAGGCGCGCGGCGCAAAGATCTACGCGGAGGTCGTGGGCTACGGCTCGGCGGCAGACGGGTGGGACATGATCCAGCCCATCGACCGCGGCATCGGCTCGGCGCGGGCGATGAAGATGGCCCTCGAGCGGCGCGGCGTGCCCGCGGACGAGGTCGACCTGATCAACCCCCACGGGACCTCGACGCCGCTCGGCGACAAGCGCGAGGCGGAAGCGATCTGGACGGTCTTCGGCGACCGTGCGGGAGGCGCCCGGCACTCCCTCGCGATCAGCGGCACGAAGTCGATGACCGGTCACATGATGGGCGCCGCCGGCGCCTTCGAGGCCTTCGCGACGGTGATGTCGGTCTCGGAGCAGTGCATCCCCCCGACGATCAACTACCGCGACGCTGACCCCGACTGCGATCTGTGGGTGGTCACCGAGGCCACGCCCCGGCCGATCCGCTACGCCCTGTCGAACAACATCGGGCTGGGCGGCCACAACGGCGCCGTCATCTTCAAACGGTACGACGGCGACTGATCGGGCTGTCGCGCACGGGTTCGTACAATTCCCGGGTGCCCAATCCTGAGGTGACGGTCCTTGCCGCCTGAAGTCGATCCTGCTCGTCGCGCCGTCGTCACCGGCATGGGCGCCGTCATGCCGATCGGCAACGACTTTCCAACGTACTGGGCGAACCTCGTTGCCGGCGTCACCGGGACGCGCCTGATCCGGAGCTTCGACGCATCGGCGTTCGAGGTCCGGATCGCCGCCGAGGTCCTCGACTTCGATCCGACGACCGTCATGGACGCGAAGATGGCGCGCCGGATGACCCGGTTCATCCATCTCGGCATGGGCGCGGGAAAGGAAGCGGTCGCCGACAGCGGGATCGACTTCGCCGCGATGAGTCCCGAGCAGCGCGACCGCGTGGGCGTCGTCATGAACACCGGCGGCGGCGGGATCGAGGCGATCATCGACGGGACCCACGTCCACGACCAGAAGGGCCCGCGGTTCGTGTCCGCATTCGCGATCCCGGCGCTGTCCGGGTCGATGGGCGCGGCGTTGCTGTCGATGGAGTGGGGACTCACCGGGCCGGTGATCACCCAGGTCGCCGCGTGCGCGACGTCGGTGATCGCGTTCCACGATGCCCTCCGGCTCATCCAGACCGGCGAGTGCGACGTCGTCCTCGCGGGTGGTTCCGAGGCGCCCGTCGTCCCGATGGGGGTTGCGGCGCTCGCGAACATGGGCGCCCTCTCGAAGCGGAACGATTCGCCCGAGACGGCGTCGCGGCCGTTCGACGGCACCCGCGACGGGTTCGTTCTCGGCGAGGGCGCGGGTGTGGTCGTCGTCGAGTCGCTGGCGCATGCCCAGGCGCGCGGCGCGACGCCGATCGCCGAGGTCATCGGTGGCGCCCTAACCGCGGATGCGTTCCACATCAGCGCCCCCGAGCCGACCGGGCGCGGCCAGAGCCGAGCGATGACGAACGCGCTCCGGAACAGCGGCGTCGCCCCGGACGAGATCGAATACATCGTCGCCCACGGCACCTCGACGGCCCTCAACGACGTGACCGAGACCCGGGCGATCAAGACCGCGTACGGCGACCACGCTTACAACGTCGCGATCAGCTCACCGAAGTCGATGATCGGCCATCTCGTGGGCGCGGCCGGGATCGCTTCCGCGCTCGCCGCCCTCGGCGCGATCCGCGACCAGGTGATCCCGCCGACGGCGAACCTCCGGACGCCAGACCCGGAGTGCGACCTCGACTACGTGCCGCTCACCGCACGCCGAACGAGGGTCGAGACCGTCGCGGTCCATGGGTTCGGGTTCGGCGGCCAGAACGCCGTCGCGATCTTCCGCCGTCTGCCCGGCTGACCCCTCGGGGACGGCGACCGCGCGGGCCATCCGACGACGGCACGGATCCCCGCGCGATCGCCGGACGATCAGTCGCGGAGGCGTCGCCCCTCGAACGCCTCGACGGCGTCGCGCAGGCGCGCCGGCCAGGCGACGGGCAGCTCGGTCTCGTAATCGTACCGGACGAGGACGCTCCGGCAGACCGCCACGAGCCGGGCCGGGCCGGCGAAGCGCGACGCGGTCATCCGGTGATCGAGCCCGAGGCTTGTCCGCCCGATCCGGTCCGCGCGCGTCTCGACGACCACGGTCTCACCGAAGAACACCGGCGAACGGAACGCGATCACCGCCTCGGCGAGGATCAGCCCGTCCGGCCGACCGGGCTCGCGTTCGAGAGGTTCGCCCGTCGTCGCGAGCCACCACTCGATCCGGGCCGCCTCGACGTACGTCAGGTACGCAGCGTTGTTGACGTGGCCCATCGCGTCGGTGTCGGCGAAGCGGACGGCGATGGGTAGGCTGTGGCCGAAGTCTCCCTCGAGGTCGTGCCGATCCGGGGGTCCCTCGACGGCGACCCGCGACCGCGGGGCCGGGCCGGTCACGGCGTCACGATCAGCCGTCCGACCATGCCGGCGTCGGCGTGGCCCGCGACGCTGCACACGATCCGGTACGTGCCCGGCGTGTCGATCCGGAATCGGATTCGCTGGGTCTGGCCGGGCCTCGCCGCGGCGTCGACGTTGGCCAACCCCTCGACCATCCAGTCGTGGAACACGGGGTCATCGTTCGTGAAGCGGACAACGATGAGTGCCCCGGCCGGAACCGTCAGGTCGCGTGGCCCGAAGCGGACGTCTGCGGCGCGGACGTCGATCGTCAGCGCGGAGGCGTCGATCGCCCGATCCGCCGCGATCGCGCCACCGGCGAGCCCGAGCGACGCGGCGGCGACCGCGATCAGGTACCAGGCACGACGCAGCCGGCCGAGCGGGCTGCGGCCCGGAGCCCGGCGCTCGGCGTCGGGTCGGGCGTCGAAGGACCGCAGGCGGAGCGAGTTCGTCACGACGGCCACGGACGACAGGGCCATCGCAGCGGCTGCGAGCGCGGGGCTCAGCGTGACCCCGATCGGGACGAGGATGCCCGCCGCGACCGGGATGAGGATGACGTTGTACGCGAACGCCCAGAACAGGTTCTCGCGGACGATATCCATCGTCGCGTGGGACAGGGCGATCGCGGCCGGCACCCCGCGGGGATCGCCGCCGACGAGCGTGACCCCGGCGGCCTCGATCGCGACATCGGCGCCGCTCCCGATCGCGACCCCGACGTCGGCGCGGGCGAGCGCCGGCGCATCGTTGATCCCGTCACCGACCATCGCGACGACGTGACCCTCGGCCTGGATGCGAGCAACGACCGCATCCTTGTCGGCAGGGAGGACCTGGGCGATGACGCGATCCGGCGCGATCCCGACCTGCTCGGCGACCGCCGCGGCGGCCCCGGCCTGATCGCCGGTCACGAGCCACACGTCGATGCTGGCGCGGCGGAGCTCCGCGACAGCCAATCGAGCCTGCGGCTTCACGGGGTCGCTGACGACGATGAGCCCGGCGGCCCGGCCGTCGATCGCGATCCAGACCGCCGTGCGGCCGCCAGCTGCGATGGACTCGGCCCGGGCTTCGTGCGCCCCAGGATCGATCCCGAGACGCCCGAGGAGACGTGCCGTCCCGACGACGACCGTCCGGCCGTCGACGACGCCGTCGACGCCCTCGCCGGCGTACGCGCGGAACCGGTCCACCGCCTTGAAGCCCAGCTCGTCGAGACGCGCCCGGGCGACGATCGCCCCGGCCAGCGGATGCTCGCTGCCGGTCTCGAGAGACGCTGCGAGGTCGAGGAGCTCGCGTGCCGTCCAGTTGCCGAATGGCTCCGGCTCGGCGGCGGTCGGGCGGCCCTCGGTGAGCGTGCCGGTCTTGTCGAAGATGACGGTGTCGATCCGTTCCGCCCGCTCGAGCGCGGCGCCGCCCCGGAACAGGATCCCCGCCTCGGCGCCGCGGCCGGTGCCGGCCATGATCGCCGTGGGAGTGGCGAGACCCATCGCACACGGGCACGCGACGATCAGGACCCCGATGAACGCGCTGAGGGCAAGCGTCAGCCGGGGCTCCGCACCGACGAGCAGCCAGCCGGCGAAGGACAGCGCCGCCACGACAAGGACGCCCGGCACGAACACTTCGCTGATCCGATCAGCGAGGACCTGGATCGGCGCCTTCGAGCCTTGGGCGTGCGCGACGAGGGCCACGATCCGGGCCAGAGCGGTGTCGGCACCAACGCGCGTCGCCCGGAAGCTGAACGTCCCGGTCGTGTTGAGCGTCGCGCCGTACACCTCGTCGCCGGGGCCCTTCGCCACGGGCAGGGGCTCGCCCGTGAGCATCGACTCGTCGACGGCGGATGCGCCGTCGATCAGGACGCCGTCGACCGGCAGCCGATCGCCGGGCCGGACGCGAAGCAGGTCACCCGGCTGGATCTCCTCGATCGGTACGGATCGATCGCCATCCGGTTCGATGCGTCGCGCCGATGCTGCCTGGAGACCGATCAGCCGACGGATCGCGCCGCCGGCCTGCGTCTTCGCCCGGGCCTCGAGCCAGCGGCCGAGGAGGACGAGACCCAGGACGATCGTGGAGCTGTCGAAATACGTCTCGGGATGGAGCCCGGCCTCGTGGACCCAGCCCGGGTTCAGCGTGACGACCACGCTGTACGCCCACGCGGCGGTGGTCCCGAGCGCGACCAGGGTGTCCATCGTCGCGCCGCCGTGTCGACCCGCGCGCCACGCTGCGGCGTAGAAGCGACGGCCGGCCCAGACCTGGATGATCGTCGCCGGGAGGAGGGCCAGCCAGTTGATCGTCTCCATCGTGACGGACGTCTGGGGCCAGAACATCGCGATCATGATCACGATCGCGGCTCCGATCGCGATGACCGCATCGCGGAGGAGCCGCGCCGCCTCGGCGGCGCGGCGGCGGTCGTCGGCCTCCGCCGCGGCCCGCAGCGAGCGGCGCGCCGCCGTCTCGTCGTCGGTCGGAGGCGGCCTGAGGTCGTACCCGGCGGCCTCGACCGCCCGGACCAGCTCGGCCCGCCCAGTGCGGTCGGGCAGGTAGCGGACCGTTGCGACCTCGGTGGCCAGGTTGACCGCGGCGTCCTCGACCCCGTCGGTCTTCCGGAGGAACCGCTCGATCCGGTTCACGCAGGACGCGCAGGTCATCCCGGCGATCGGCAGCTCGATCTCCGTCGCGCCGGGCGCGGCCGGCGAGCGAGGGCTTGGCGGGTACGCAGTCGCGTGATCAGACATACTCCCAGGGAGTATATCAGGCGTGAACCTCGACCCGACCCACGGGTGGGATCCAGTGGCCGTCGCGATAGACGTACCAGATCGCGAGATGCTCGCCCGCGAGCTCCCGTGGCCGGACCAGCGTCATCGGCCAGCGGCGGCGCAAGGCGTTCTGGAGGATCGCCGGCACGCCGACGCCGTCATCGACCAGGCGTTCGGCTGATCGACGAAACGCGTCGTCGTCGGCCGGGTTGAGGATGAGGGTCGGCCGTGGTTCGAGATCAGTTGCCATCGCATTCCGCCGCGGTGGCCCCACGATCGCGGAGCCGCCGTCTCGCCCGGCCATTCGACCCACCGTCGCTGACTTGCAGGGACGTTGCACGTCCCGGGTAGCGCGGATCGTTCGCGACGTCGAACATGTGTCCGTGACGCACGATCGAGCCGGCCCCGAGGCGCAGGATCGCCAATCGTTCCAGGTGGCGGCCGTCGCGGCGCCGTGGGGCCCGGTGCACGTCGCGGCGACGCGCCATGCCGTCGTTGGGCTCGCCGTCCTTTCACCGCGCGAGCCATTCGTGACCGACGTCGCCCGGCGGACCGGCCGCGAGCCGGCGACCGGGTCGGACGGGCGCCTCCTCGAGCAGGCGGTCGCGGCCATCGAGTCGTTCCTGGCCGGTCGACCCGCTGAGCTCGAACACCTGCCGCTCGATCTCGCCGATCGCGGTTCATGGGACCGGGTGGTGCTCGGTGCGGTCCGTGGGCTGGGTTGGGGAGAGGTGGCGAGCTACGGCGGCGTCGCGACGATGATCGGGCGGCGCGGTGCGGCCCGGGCAGTCGGTGGAGCCGTGGGGCGGAACCCGATCGGGCTGGCGATCCCTTGCCATCGGGTGATCGCCGGCGACGGCTCGATCGGCGGCTATGGTGGCGACTGGTTCGGCGGCCGCGATGCGCTGCTCGCCATCAAGCGCGAGCTGCTCGCGCTCGAGGGCGTCAGCCTGCCGGTCCGCTTCGGTCGCGGCTGACCGCCGCACCGAAACCGCGCCATCGAGCCCGTCCGCCTTCGGTACACTCCGGGCCGTCAGCGGGGTCTCACGATGCGGTGCGCGCCGGCCGTCCAGGCGCGGAGAGGGATCGATCCGTGACCGACGCGGCAACCGCCAGCCCCGACCCATCAGGCCCATCGGGACCTGAAGTGCCGCTCGACGGACCGCGCGCCTCGACCTTCTCCGTCTTCCGCAAGCGCGACTTCCGGCTCCTCTGGTCGGCCCAGCTCGTCTCGACGATCGGGACCGCCCTGACCGACCTCGCCGCCGGCATCCTGATCTTCAACGAAACGCATTCGGTCTTCATGGTCGGGCTGATGTTCATGGCGACAGCCGTTCCGACGCTCGTGGTCGGCCTGATCGCCGGCGTGTTCGTCGATCGCTACGACCGGCGCAAGATCATGGTCGCCGCCGACCTGATCCGCGCCGTCATCGTCGTGTCGATCCCGATCCTCGTCCACATCAACCTGGCGTTGCTGTACGTGGCCGTGGCCCTGGTCAGCACGATCTCGCAGTTCTTCAACCCGGCCAACGACGCGGTGCTCCCCGAGGTGGCCACCGACGAGGAGCTGGCCGCAGCGAACTCCTGGATCATGATCAGCTCGTTCGGCTCGACGTCGATCGGCTTCGCCCTCTCGGGGCTGCTCGCCACGGCGTTCTCGATCGAGTGGGCGTTCATCCTCGATGCCGTCACGTTCGTGTTCTCGGCGACGCTCCTCTTCTTCGTCCGCGCCGGCAAGATCGAGGCCGCGGGCGACACGAACGTTGGGGTCGTGATCACGAACCTCAAGGAGGGTGTCGCGACCCTGTTCGGGACCCCCGTCCTGCGCTCGCTGCTCCTGACCGGCATCCCCGTCTATCTCTCGTTCGGCCTCTGGAACGTGCTCCTGCTGCCGTTCGCGATCAACGTCCTCCATGCGACCAAGTTCGAGTACGGCCTCCAGGAGGGCTTCACCTCGGTCGGGTTCGTCGTCGGCAGCCTGATGATGGCGCGCTTCGCCGACCGCTTCCGCGAGGGCTCCTGGATCGTCATCTCGACGATCGCGATGGGGATCGCGGGTGTCCTGTACGGGCTGTCCACGCAGATCGTGATCGCGATCCTGCTCGTGACGTTCTCCGGGTTCGCGAATGCGCCGTCCTCGATCGCCCGGCGCGTCCTGCTCCAACGCGAGACGCCACGGGAGCTGCGCGGCCGCGTGTTCTCGGCATTCGCGGTCGCCCGCGACGTGACATTCCTCGTCGGCATCTCCCTTGCCGGCCTCGCCGACACCATCGACGTCCGGATCCTCGTCGTCGGCTCGTCGGTCGTCCTGATCGCGACCGGGCTGTGGTGCGCGGTCGTCCCGGGGATCGGCCGGCCGGCCGCCGAGTGGGGCCGCGCGATGTCCGCCCTGCGCAGCGCGGTCCCGGCGCCCGACGTCCCGGCCCTCGTCCGTGGCGCCACCCTGGCCGACTTCGACCTGCTGGCGATGCACCTGCCGGCCCTTGCCCGGCTCGATGTCGGCCAGCGCGACGCCCTCGTGACGTCCGCTCGCGTGCGCGAAGTCCCGGCAGGCGCCACGATCGTCGACGTCGGCGATGTCGGCGACGCCGCGTACTTCATCCTCGCCGGGCGGACGGCCGCGGGTACGCCCGAGCCCGATGGGAGCTACCGATCCCTGTCCTCGATGGACGCCGGGGACTTCTTCGGCGAGATCGCGGCCCTCACCGGCAGCCGGCGCACGGCCACGGTCGTTGCCGAGGAGCCCACGACGATCGTCGAGGTCCCGGCGCCGGCGCTGCGAGCGCTGATGACGGTGCCCGAGCTGAGCTCCCTGTTCCTGACGAAGCTGACGGAGCGTCTCAGCCGGACGAACGTCGCCGACCTGCCGCGGTTCTCCGGCGTCGACCAGGCTTCGTTGAAGGATCTGCG